>NZ_JBSFUT010000019.1:0-163652 GCF_053591935.1 Streptomyces sp. NPDC002851
GCCTCGCCTCTTTGATTCATCCTTCGGATGGCGAGCAGCAGCTGCAAGGCGGAGGAGGGAGTCGACGCGGCGCGTCGGCGACCGACGACAACGCCCGGGGGCACCTCCCGCTCGAGCGAAGCCGAGAGTGGGGGCGTGCGGGCCAGCGCCGCGACCCAGGCAGGACCCATCGGACACGCCCTAGGCCCCGAACGGCCGTTCCTTACTGGACGTCGGCCGCAGGGGGGTCCTCCTGGACCGTCTTGTGCGTGGGCGCGTCCTTGGTGACCGGGACGTTGAGCCACACCGCCTCGGACGGCACCCCGCGGTCATCGACCGCCATCAGCATGTACCAGCCCGGCGGCACCAGCGCCGGGTTCTCGGGCAGCGTGACCGTGACGCCGTCCTCGGTCTTCTCGAAGTCGAGGGCGAGGGAACGCTGTTCGACATTGGTGACATGGGTGAAGGCGCCGGGCCGAAGGAGCCGCATCTTCTTGATCGACGCGGCGTGCTTGCTCCGGTACGTGGCCTTCGCGCCCAACTTCACGGTTCTGCGGCCGCCATCGGGGTCGCGCAGCTCCGGGCGCTCACCGCCCTGATGCAGATACGGCGGCGTGTACAGCTCGATGCGCTGCTCGAAGGTGGCGAGCTTGGTGCCCGCCTTGTCGGCGAAGAGCGAGTCGGAGCCGAAGGTCATCACCCGCCCGTCGGGAAGGAGCAGCCCGCCGGAGTGGTAGTTGCGGCCCACCAGCGGATCGGCGACGGAGGTGAACTTGTCGCTCTTCGGGTGGTAGATCGCGGCCTTGAGGATGTTGCTGTCGCCCTTGCCGCGGTAGTCGCCCGAGCCGTTGGTGGTGAGCACGGTGTCGTCGGGCAGGATCACGCTGGTCGGATAGCGCGCCTTGGCGTACAGCTTCGGACCATCGGTGAAGCGCGGCTTGTCGGCCTTCAGGTCGGTCAGCGCCGTACGGGCCGTGGACTCGGGCGACTCACCGACCCCGCCGCCGCCCAGAACGAGGAACTTCTGGTCCTGGGCGGGCGGCAGAAGGACCGACATGGACGTCTCCAGAATCCCCGGGTCCTTCATTCCGGGCACCTTCGTGAACTTGTTGGTGTCCAGGTCCCACAGGCCCGGCTCGCGGCCGATGTCATCAGGGCCGTAACCGGCGTTGGAGCCGGTGTAGAAGATCCGGCCGTCCGCCGTCAGGAACAGCGCCGGGTAGGTGGGAAAGAACCGGGACTTGGGAAGGTACGACCACTTCTTGGTCTTCGGGTTGTAGATCTCGTTCTTGCCCGGGACCACCTGTCCGATCTCGTCGAGCCCGGACACGGAAAGGACCTTGCCGTCCTCGAGGGTGGTCAGCGTCGGATACCAGCGGGCTTCGCTCATCGGGTCGACCTTCACATAGCGCTCGGCCACCGGGTCGAACTCGTAGGCGTCCTTGATGCCCTGGAAATCCTTCTTGTCGAAGGACAGCTTCTGCGCGATGCCGTAGATGTTCTTCTTCTCGTCGCCCTTGAGCCCGGAAAGCACGTACTGGTCCTGGGTGCCCGTCTGGTACTTCTCACCCTTCTTCAGGGCTTCGACGTAGACCCGGGCGCTGCTCGCCGTGACCGTGATCTTGCCGGTCTTCGGGTCGGTCTTCTTCTTGGCCCGGGGCACGAGGACATTGCTCTGCGACGCGAAGGTCTTGCCGTTCTCCTGGCCCGTGAAACGCGTGCCCGCCGGCAGGGTCTTGGGCTTGTCCGGGTTCTCGTTGTAGACGATCATCAGGCCGCCGGCCTTTTGGACATCGCCCTTGAGCGTTTCGTAACGTTGGGTGCCACCCGCCACCAGCAAGTTCCCGTCCGGGAGTTGAGTGTGCCCGGCACAGAAGAAGTCAGCGGGCGTAGGGATGTTCTTGAAGGTGTTCTTGACCGGGTCCCACAACACCGTACGGAAGGTCTTCGCGTCGAACATCTTCGCGTCGTTCCCGGAACCCGCGACCAGGAGCACCTTTCCGGTGTGGAGCAGCGCCGCGTGGATGGTGTTGACACGGTATCGGCTCGGCACGTCGACGATCCGCCAATGGCCGTTCTCCGCCTTGTACTCCGGCTGGTTGATCACGTACGCGTGGTAACGCTCCGACGCGAATTCATAGACAGCAGGAGCGTTGGTGCCGACGAGGACGAGCACCACCCCGCAGCCGAGAGAGAGGCGCATGGTGCGACGGCTCGGGCGGAATCCCATCTTCACTCCTCGTGCATGGACGTGGGGCGATTTGCCCAATAACGGAGGGTATGACGGAGTTCGCTCGTCTTAGTTGAATGACGGGCCCGGGGCGCGCGGTGTGTATCAGCCGAGGGCGTCGACCTGAGCGAGCGTCGGGAAGGACTCCTGTGCCCCGCGTGCCGTGACCGCCGCGGCCCCCACGCGTACCGCGAACGCCGCCGCCGTCGGCAGGTCCTCGCCCCGGCCCAGACGCCAGGCAAGCGCGGCGGTGCAGGCGTCGCCCGCGCCGGTGGTGTCGACGGCGTCGACCCGCGGGCTCGGCACCCGTACGCACGTCGCGTCGAGCCCCTGCCCCCCGTACGCCACCAGCGCCCCCTCGGAGCCGAGCGTCACCACCACGGAGCGCGGCCCGAGGGTGAGCAGGGCCCGTGCCTGGTCCTCCGGGTCCGTGCCGGACGGCTCGCGCCCGTAATCGTCGAGGACGGCGCGGGCCTCGTGCTCGTTCACCACCAACGGGTCGCAGGCGGCGAGGACTTCGGCGGGCAGCGGCGCGGGCGGCGAGGGGTTCAGGACGAAGCGCGCCGACGGCGGCAGCGTCCGTACCACCTCGGTGACGGTGTCCAGCGGGATCTCCAGTTGGACGGAGACCACGCGCGCGGCGGCGAACAGGTCCTTGGCGGCCCGTACGTCCTCGGGCGAGAGGTGCGCGTTGGCGCCCGGCGACACCACGATGCTGTTGTCCCCGGACGGGTCCACGGTGATCAGAGCGACCCCGGTGGGTGCCCCGCCGACCAGGACCCCGGCCGTGTCGACGCCCGCCGCGCGCTGCGAGTCGAGCAGCAGCCGCCCGTGCGCGTCGTCGCCGACCCGGGCGAGCAGGGCCGTACGGGCGCCCAGGCGGGCCGCGGCCACCGCCTGATTGGCGCCCTTGCCGCCCGCATGGACGACCAGGTCGGAACCGAGCACCGTCTCGCCGGGCGCGGGCCGCCGCTCGACCCCGACCACCAGGTCGGCGTTGGCCGAACCCACGACCAGGAGGTCGTACTCGTGCATGGCTGCTTCCCTTCGGCTGTGTTGGGCCTGCGGCGCATTGTTTCCCCTGTCCCGCCCCTTCCCGAAACTGGGGGCTCCGCCCCAGACCCCCGCTCCTCAAACGCCGGAGGGGCTGATGGTGAACGCCGGACGGGCTGAATAGGGTCACCGGAAGTCCGCCACATTCTTCGCCGTCACGACCTTCACCGGCACCTTCACCGCCGTACGGACGTCCTTGCCCTGGGCCGTTCTGACCGCATTCTGCACCGCGATCCGGCCCAGTTCGCGCGGCTGCTGCGCCACGGAGGCGTACAGGGTGCCCTTTTCGACCGCCTCGATGGCCTCCGGTGTGCCGTCGAAGCCGATGACCGGGATGTCGTCGGTCTTGTCGCCGAGGGCCTTGGCGGCGCCGAGCGCCATCTCGTCGTTCTCGGTGAAGACGCCGTCGACGTCGGGGTGCGACTGGAGCAGATTGGTCATCACGTCCAGGCCCTTGGCGCGGTCGAAGTCGGCGGGCTGCCGGGCGACCACCTCGATGTCCGGGTACGCCTTCAGGCCCTCGCGGAAGCCCTGGCCGCGCTCGCGGCTGGCCGAGGTGCCCGGGGTGCCCTGAAGGACGATCACCTTGCCGCTGCCGCCGAGCTTCTCGGCGAGGGTCTTCGCGGCCTGCCTGCCGCCCGCGACGTTGTCGGAGGCGACGAGCGTGGCGGTCTCCGCCTTGTTGACGGTGCGGTCGGCGGCGACCACCGGGATACCGGCCCGGTTCGCGGCCCGCACCGCGGGGGCCACGGCGTCCGAGTCCACCGGGTTGACGATCACCGCGCTCATGCCCTCGCCGCGGAAATTCTGGAGCTGGTCGGCCTGTTGGGAGGCGTCGTCCTGCGCGTCCGTGACCGTCAGCTCGATACCGGCCTTCTCCGCCTCGGCCTGGGCGCCCGCCTTCATCTGCACGAAGAACGGGTTGTTGAGGGTGGAGAGCGACATGCCGACCCGCGTGGTGGCGGTGGCCGTACCGGAGTTGAACAGCGACAGACCGCCCAGCACCGCCGCCACGAGCACCGCGGCGAGCCCGAGCCGCAGCGCGCCCCGGCGGCCCGAGCCGAAGCCGCCGTTCCCGGCCGCCGAACCGCCCGAACCGCCCGTACCACCGGCGCCCGGCACGCCCGCGCCGCCCCCGGCCCGGCGCCGTACCGTATCGAGAAGGACCGCGAGCGCGATCACCACGCCGATCACGACCTGCTGCCAGAACGCCGACACGGAAAGCAGGTTGAGGCCGTTGCGCAGCACCGCGAGGATCAGCGCGCCCACCAGCGTCCCCGACGCCTTGCCGACGCCGCCCGCCAGGCTCGCGCCGCCGATCACCACCGCCGCGATCGCGTCCAGCTCGTAGCCCTGCGCGGCCTGCGGCTGCGCGGAGGCGAGCCGGGACGCCAGGACGATGCCCGCGACCGCGGCGAACAGGCCGGACAGGGCGTAGATCGCCATCTTCTGGCGCGGCACCCGCAGGCCGGAGAGCCGGGCCGCCTCCTCGTTGCCGCCGATCGCGTACATGGACCGCCCCAGATACGTACGCGCCAGAATCACCGCCGTGATCAGGCCCGCCGCGACCATCACGAGCACCGGCACCGGCAGCCACCCGCCGAGCGTGTCCCCGAGCGCCGACACCGAGTCCGGCAGCGCGATCGGGCTGCCCTGAGAGATCACCAGGGCGAGGCCGCGGCCTACCGACAGCATCGCCAACGTCGCGATGAACGGGGGAAGTTTGCCGTACGCGACCAGGGCGCCGTTGACCCAGCCGCAGGCCGCGCCCGTGCCGATGGCCAGGAGCACCGCGAGCCACACCGGCACGCCCGCGTCCGTCGCCGCCCAGGCGAGCACGGTCGCGCAGAGCGCCGCGACGGAGCCGACCGACAGGTCGATCCCGGCGGACACGATGACGAACGTGACGCCGAACGCGAGGATCGCCGTCACGGCGGCCTGCACCCCGACGTTCAGGAGGTTCTCGGTGGTCAGAAAGTCACCGGAGAGCAGCGACAGCGCGACGAGCAGGACGACGAGGGCGCTGAGTGCGCCGTTGTCGAGCAGAAAGCCACGCAGGCCGAAGCCGCTCCTCCCGGTGCGCTGCTTGCCGAAGCCGCTCCCGGTGCGCTGCTTGCCGGAGCCGCCGGAGCCGCCGGAGCCGCCGGAGCCGCCGGAGCCGCCGGAGCTGCCGGAGCCGTCCGGGCCGCCCGAGCCGGGGGCCTCGGCCGGCTCGCTCTTGCGCGCCTCACTCGCCACGGGTGTCCTCCACCTTCTGTCGGGCGCCCACGGCGAGCGCCATCACGGAGTCCTGGTCGGCCTCGTCGGCCGTGAGCTCGCCGACGATCCGGCCCTGCGCCATCACCAGGACCCGGTCGCTCATGCCGAGCACCTCGGGCAGATCGCTGGAGATCATCAGGACCGCGTGCCCGGCGGCGGTGAGCCGGTTGACGATCCGGTAGATCTCGACCTTCGCGCCGACGTCGATGCCCCGGGTCGGCTCGTCGAGGATCAGCACCCGCGTGTCGGCGAGCAGCCACTTGCCGATGACGACCTTCTGCTGGTTGCCGCCGGACAGGGTGCGCACCCGCTGCCCGAGCCCGGCCATCCGTACGCCCAGACGCTCGGCCACCTCGGCGGCGGCCGCACGCTGCCCGCCGCGGTCCACGAACCCGGCCCGGGTCGCCGAACGCAGCGTCACCAGGCCCAGGTTCTCCTGCACCGAGGCATCCGGAAGCAGCCCCTGGCCCGCCCGGTCCTCCGGTACGAGGCCGAGCCCGGCGGCGAGCGCGGCGGTCACGTCGTGCCGGGGCAGCGGCGCACCGCGCACCTCGACCCGGCCCGCGTCGTACGGATCGGCGCCGAACACGGCACGGGCCACCTCGGTACGCCCGGCGCCGACGAGCCCGGCGAGGCCGACCACCTCCCCGGCCCGCACCTCGAAGCTGACGTCGTGGAAGACCCCGGCCCGGGTGAGCCCGCGCACGGACAGCAACAGCTCGTCCCCGTCGGCCAGTTGGGGGTCCACGGCAGAGGCATCGGGCCGCTCCCGCGGATACTGCTGCTCGATGCTCCGGCCCACCATCAGCCGTACGAGCTCGTCCCGGGGCGTCGACGCGGGCACCTCGCCGACGCTGCGGCCGTCGCGCAGCACCGTGACCCGGTCGGCGAGCGCCGCGATCTCCTCCAGGTGGTGGGTGATGAAGACGACGGCGACGCCGTCCGCGCGCAGCGTGCGCACGATCCGGAAGAGCCGGTCCACCTCCTCGGAGGTGAGTACGGCGGTCGGCTCGTCCATGACCAGGACCCGGGCCCGTAGACTCAGCGCCTTGGCGATCTCGACCATCTGCCGCCGTGCGACGCCCAGTTCGCGCACCCGGGCGCGCGCTGGAAGGTCGATCCCGACGCGTTCCAGGAGTGCGGCGGCCTCGCGCTCCATGCGCCCGCGGTCGACCAGGCCGAAGCGGCGCGGCTGGCGGCCCAGGAAGATGTTCTCGGCCACCGTCAGATCGGGCACCAGGTTGAACTCCTGGTGGATGGTGGCGATCCCGAGCCGCTCGGCGTCCTGCGCGCCGTGCACCCGTACCTCCTGACCGTCGATCAGGATCCGGCCGCGGTCCGGGCGGTGCGTGCCGCAGAGCAGCTTGACGAGGGTGCTCTTGCCCGCGCCGTTCTCGCCGAGCAGGGCGTGCACCTCGCCGGGGCGCAGCGCGAAGTCGACCTCGTCGAGCGCGACCACGCCGGGGAAGGACTTGCGTATCCCTTCGATACGCAGCAACGCGTCGGAATAGCGCACAGGTTGCTCCTCAGCTAGGGGCACCCCTTGCCGGAGGCGCCGCTGAATGTGCGGTACAGCGGCAGCGGCTCGCGGCGCGCCGCGTCGGACCGTGGGTACGCGGGGTACTCGACAAGTGGCACCGGCTTGCACACCGCCCACTGGTCGTGCGCGCCCGGGCCCTCGAAACCGTACGTACCGGCCGCGCCGCGCAGGCAGTTGGTGCAGTCGCCGCTGCTCACGGTCGGCTGGATCAGGGTGTTGTACACGTCGTCCTTGGTGGGCAGCCGGGCCGCCTCCGGGGTCTCCTCGCCGCCCTCGTTGACCTCGGCGAAGGTGCGGTCCACGGCGTCGGCGAGGAGCACGAACGCGTCGTGGTACATCACCGCGTAGCCGTCGTCGAGCGGCTTGGGCCCGAGGTCGTGTTCCTTGCGGAGCTTCTCGAAGCGGCTCAGGAACCGGCCGAGCGCCGCGGGCGGGTCGTGCTCGCCGTGCCACCAGGCCGGGTCCACGGACGACGCGTCGACGATCACGGCGTTCGCCTCGGCCAGCCAGCCGGTGGGCGCCGGGGCGGTGAGCGTGGGCTCCAGGCCGATGCCGACCTTGAGGATGCGCAGCTTGCCGGGGCGGCCGCAGTCGCCCTCCTGGGCCAGGCGCTCGATGAACGCGGGCAGGTCCTGGTCGCGGCCCGCGAACAGGACGGTGTCGGACTTCTCGTTGCAGATCTTCGTGACGGCATCGGTGAAGCGCTGCGGGATGCCCCGGTCGGTGCCGGAGGTGCCGGTGAAGTTCGAGTGGTGCTCGTCGAGCCGGTACTTCTCGCCGAACTGCTCCTCGAACTCCGCGCGCAGATTCTGCGAGTACACGTCCTCGGTGCGGTTGTCCCAGACCAGGAAGCCCTTGCCGCGTCCCGGGTTCTGGTCGAGGTAGAGCTTGAGGGCCTGGGTCAGCTCATCGTTGTTCGGCGACGTCTTGAAGAAATAGCGGGAGTTCATATCGGAGGCGGTGATCACCGGGCCGATGGTGGGGATGTTGTGCTTGCTGAGCTCGTCGATCGCCTTACGGGTCTCCTTGGTGCTGCTGGGTGTGCCGGTGACGCCGACCAGCGGCGTGCCGTCGTCCGCGGACAGCTCGGCGAGCCGCTTCACCACGGTGGGCCACTGGCGCAGGTTCCGCCCGTCCGGCGCGAGCAGGAGCTGGTAGTGCGGGCCGCCGGAACGGTTGGCCTGCTGCTGCGCGGCGAGGGAACCGGCGAGCGCGCGGCGGATCATGTCGGTGGTCATCGCGCTGTGGTCGTCCGCCGTGAACGGCATCATCAGGGCGATACGGACGTACGGGATCCGCGGCGCGTTGCCCGCCGGGTCCTCCCAGGCGCGCTGCACCTTGGCGTTCTCGGCCGCGATCGCGTCGATCAGGCTCGCCACCGCGGGGTCGGCCTCGAAGGCGCCCGCGGTGACGCCCACACAGTCGCCGTCGATGTCCTCCAGGTCGTGGCCGCAACGCCCGGGCCCCTGCCACAAGTTGACGACGAGCACGAGCACTCCGGCGACGAGCAGCACCAGGGCCCCGCCGGCCAGCCACTCGACGGGACCCCACTCGCGGGGATGACGACGGAACAGACGCAGACGCAGCAGCATGGATCCTCACTGACCTAAGACGCCGGGAACACCGGAGGCGCCGGGGGAGCCAGGAAAGCCAGGCACGCCAGGCACGCCAGGCACGCCAGGCACGCCGGGCACGGGGAAGGGCTTCTTCTTGCGCGCGGCCACCGGCCAGGTGCGGGCGGCCTGACCGAGCACCGCATGCCAGGTCGGATGGCGCGGCGAGAGATAGCCCAGCTCTTCCCCGACCGCCTTGCACAGATCCCGGTCCGGGTCGGTGTGCGGCTCGGAGACCTGCCACAGGGCGTGCAGGAGACGGTTCACGCACCGCTCGATCTCGTGCGGATCGGCGTACCGGCCGTCGTGCGCGCCGAGCGCTATCGGTACGCGTTCGTCGGTCCAGTCACCGGCGGGTGCCGTCGGCGGGGTCGGGGCCGTGGCGGCGTACCAGAGACAGGTAAGCCAGTGCGCGGCCGCCTGCTCGTCCTGCTCGGACTGGAACTCCTCGGCGAGCGCGGCGACCACCAGTTCGGCATTCCCGGCCGCCAGGGTGTGCCGCAGCGCGTCCGGCTCGCCGTCCTCGCCGCGCTGGGCGTGGTGGGCGCGCAGGAACCGGTGGATGCCCTGCCAGCTGTGCTCGTCGTCGGGCATTCCCCGTGCACCAGATGTGCGGCGGGCCTCGTGCACGAGCAGCGTCTGAAGGAGCGGGTCGCAGACCAGCGGCGCGTCGGGGTCCGTGACCCGCTGCCACTGCTGCTCCTCCAGGTAGTCGGCGGCCGAATTGGCGGCCAGCTGATCGGGGCCCTCAAGGCGCAGATGGGCGGCGAGCGCCTCCGCGGCCGTGCCGTCGCGGGCCAGCGAGAGCACGGTGAGCCGCCCCCGCTGCCGCCGGTCCGGGAGGAGGCGCCGCAGCAGCGTCTCGGTCACCGGGCGGCCGTCCTCGGCGTCCAGGCGCAGCAGGTCACCGGGGACCACGGTCGCGCCCTTCTCCGTCGCCCGCAGCGCGGCCGAGCACAGCGCGGTGGTCGCCGCCGGGTGCCCGCCGGTCAACGAGTGCACGGCGGACGCCAGATAGGGGTGCAGCGGCCGGGAGCGGCGCCGGGGCACCAGGAGCATGAGAATGTCGTCCCGGCTCAGCGGGGTCAGCGCGACGGCGAGCAGACCGGCCGACGGTTCCAGGCCCGAGCGCTTCCAGCCGATGGACTTCATCAGGTCGGGCAGGGCGCGGCGGACCGCGGCAGGCGCGTCGTCCGGCACGTCACCGAGCCGGGTGGCGACCACGACGAGCTCTTCGCGGTCGGTACGGTCGGGCTGCGCGCGGTGTTCGAGCAGCAGGTCGAGGAAGGTGCGCCCGGCCGCGCGGTGCGCGTCGTCGAGCAGCACCAGGGGCCGGGGCTCGCGGTTCCAGCGCTGTAGCCACCCGTACGAGTCCGCCACATCGTGCAGGAACGCGGCCATCAGGGTCTGCTCGGCGGCGTGCCGGTAGTCGCCGCCCTGGTGGAACCACTCGCCGAGCAGTTCAAGGGGGTCGCCGGGCGCCCCCTCGTCGCCCTCGGCGCCCTGCTCGGGGAAACGCTCCCGGTACCAGGCCAGGGCCGCGTCGGGCCGGTGCCGCTCGGTGTACTCGGCCACGACGGCGGCCGTCACGGCGGCCTGGTCGCGCGCGGCGCCCACACGCGCGAGCCGCTGGTCGACCGCGGTGGCCCAGGACTGCCGCGCCCGCGCCTCGCTGCCCGCGCCGAGCCGGCAGGCGAGCTGGAGCCGGGCGTACCGCAGACACGCCGCGTCCCGCTGCTCGGCGTCGTCGTACTCCCAGGCGGAGACCGCGAACAGGCCCGGCACGAGCACCGGGAAGTGCCTGCGCAGCTCGGGCCCGAGCCCGCAGACCAGCTCGGTGAGCAGCTCGACGAAGGACGAGGCGACGGCGGGCTCGGACGACACCCTGGAAGGCGCGTCCGGCGGCACCCCGGTGGTCCCCTCCGCTGCCGACGGCGGCGGTGGCGGCAGGTCGGGGTCGGGCGGCACGACCCGTACGTACGCGAGGGGCAGCCGCTCCGCGTAGTGCTCGGCGAGGGACTTCAGGACGGCGCTGCGGCCCATGCCGTGCCGTCCCGTCACGAGGACCACCGGCAGATCACCGTGGAGTTCCCGGGAGGCCCGGGCCCGCTCGTCGAAGGCGAGGCCGGTCAGCCGGGGGAGCAGTGAGCGCAGCAGCGGGTCCCGGCCATACAGCGGTGGCCCTTCCGTTATGCGCATCTGGCTGAGTCCCGCCTCCGTCGTCCGAGTTCGTCGATGACTGTCGACGGCCGCGACTCGGAGACGGGCGGCCCCGTTCCCCCGGTACATCAGCCGCTGACGTCCGTACCTGCCAACTACTCCTGGAGCACGAGAACTTACCTCCACGGCCCGCCGCTCGCCAGACACAGGGAGAACTACGTCATACGGTTGTGACCTGCGGTAGTGGGCGGTCGGGACCGGGCGCGAGGCAGGCGCAGAGGGGGCGTATCGGGGGCAACGGGGGTCGCACGGACGGGGCAGCGGGGGCAGCGGGCGTCGCACGGACAGTGCGTCAGGAAGGCACGGCGGACCGGTGGTTCACGGTTCGGGGGTGCTCGGCGGGCGGTCGTTCACGGTTGGGGGTAGATGTCGAGGGCCACGCTCTCGGGCAGCGACTCCGCGCCCCGTACCTCCCCGGGATACGCGAGCCGCACCCGGCGAAGGCGGCGCAGGCCCGCGAGCGAGGCGAGGTCGAGGTCGGCGACCTGGGAGAGGTGGATCTCCTCAAGTCCCGGAAGCCGCAGGGCGATCCGCCGCAGCGGTACCGGTGTGCCGGGCCGCGCGGGTACGTCGAGCCGGGTCACCTGCGGTATCTGGGTGCGCGGCGCGAACAGGAGCATGGTGAGCTGCTGCGGCGACAGGCCGAGCCGCCGCAGATTCGGCAACGCCCCCACGAGGGAGCCCCATTCGTCGGGCACGAGCCGCTCGCTGGCGTCCTGGAGGCGCAGCTCCTCCAGGCCGGAACAGGCCGTGATGTCGCTGAGCCGGGTGGCCGCGGGCGGCAGCGCGAGCAGCTTCAGCTCGGCGGCGCGCGGCAGGTCGGACAGGCCGCGCCAGGGCACATCGGCGCCGACGAGCAGCGCGTCGAGCCGTCGGCAGTCGGCGAGCGCGAGCAGCGGTTCGAACTGGGGCAGGTCCCGCAGCGCGAGCCGCCGCAGCTCGGGCAGCCGGGTCAGCGGCGCCGGGTCGCGCAGGTTCCGGCAGCCCTGGAGGGCGATGACCTCCAGGCCCGGGTAGGCGTCGAGGAGCCGCAGGTCCTCCGGCTGAAGGGCGCCCGCCAGGCGCAGTTCGCGCAGCTCCCGCGGGTCCAGGGAGCCGATCTGGTCCGGCGTGAAGTCGCCGTGCAGCGCCACGCGACGGTAGCCGGACATCGTGCGCAGGGCGTCGAGCTCGGCCGCGGAGCGGACCGTGACGAGCTCGTCGGGCCCGGCCTCCAGGAGTGGCCGGATGATTTCCTCGCCGTACACATCGGTGTCGAACCGGTCCCAGTGGCCCAGGAGTTGGGCGCGTACGGCGGGCTGCCGGGTGGTCAGGAACTCGCGCAGGCGGGGGATCGCGGCGTCCCCGCCGATCTGGCAGATGGCGTGCACGGTGGCCAGTTCCTCGTCCCCGGCGAGCTCCTGCGCCGGGGGGAGCAGGCCCAACAACAGGGGCCCGGTGCGGGCGAGTTGGCGGGCCTCGCGGAGACTGCGCGGCGGCACCATGCGGGCGGCGCGGTCCTCGATGGTCTGGCGCACCTCCGGCTCCAGACGCGTCGCCTGTTCCAGGGAGGCCAGGGCGAGGAGGCGGAGGCGGGAGCGGACCGCGGCGTCCTTCTCGCGGTCGCCGCGCTCCCGGAGCCGGGTGAGGAGGTCGGCGCGCTCCTGGTGGCGGGCCTGGGCCACGGCCATCTGCACCACGTCCTCCCACTGGTCCAAATGCGCGTTATTCACCAGCATGCCCATGTCCCGCTCCTCAAGCACGGCCTTGGCACCAAGGAAGTCCTGAAACGTACGGTGGATGAAATCGACCGCCCCGGTGGCCGGTTCCCGCAGGATCCCGGAGCGATCGAGCAGCAGGTGCAGCGCGTCCTCGGGCGCGCCGATGTCCGCGAGCCGGGGCACCGAGGGCTGCAAAAGGCGGATCACGTTGACGGCGTCGTCCCAGTCGAGCCGGGTCCGCTCGTTCCGGATCAGCCAGTACGCCAGGCGTTGCAGCGGCTCCGTCGCGGACTTCTGGTCCAGCTCGGGCTTCCGGCTGCGCCCGTACACCTCGCGCTCCAGGTCGCGGCGTTCGAGCAGCATGGAGAGCGCCGCCTCGTACAGCGAGGCCCGGCCCTGCGGCAGAAAGCCGCGCCGCTCCCGGTGCAGGGCGCAAATCAGCCCGCACATCAGCGGGTTGGTGGCCAGTCGGCTCAACTCGGGGCTGCCGCGCAGTGACAGGGTGAGGGACTCGCCGAGCGTCTCGGAGGCCCCGGCGGCCCGGTGCCAGCGGCGCACGAAGCGCTTCATGTCGGCGGGCCGCATCGGCGAGAGCGTGAACTCCTGGAAGCCCTCGCGGGCCAGATAGCCGCGCTCCACGGCCGAGGGCCGCGAGGTCAGCAGCCACAGGTTGCCGGGGAAGACCGCGAGCAGCTTGCGCAGCCAGGCCCGTACCCGGGCGCGGTCCTCGCGCGGGATCTCGTCGGCGCCGTCGATAAGCAGCACACCCCGGCCGTGCCGAAGCACCCGGGCCGCCCAGCCGTCCGGCTGGGTGCCGACCAGCGGACAGCCGATCCAGCGCAAGAAGTCCTCGGGCATGGGCAGTTCGCTGTCCTTGCGCGCGAGGGTGCGCAGCGGAAGCACGAACGGCACCCGCCCGAACAACTGCGGAAGGCCGCCGGGCGCGCGCTCCTGCTGTGCGGTGGTGAGGGCCAGCCACTGCACGAGGGTGGTCTTGCCGGTGCCCGCGACGCCGCGAAGGACCACCCGCTCGTGGTTGCCGAGCACCGCTTCGGCGGGGCCGCCGGCGCGGTCGGCCTCCGGGTCGCGGTCGCCGCCCGACGCGCCGTTCGGCTCCAGGGCGGTGTCGCCGCCGCGGTACGGGGTGGCCTGAAGGCTCAGGTAGGCGGTCTCCAACGGCCAGTCCTGGCCGCCGGGTTCCCGCAGGTCGACGCCGTAGATGGTGAGCCGCCCGTGGTACTCGACGACGTACCGGGCGTACTCCTCCTCGAACGCGGCGTCCTGCCGGGACACATCGGGAAGCCGCTCCAGGATCAGCGCCAGCTTCTCGCTCTGCGCGCGCAGCTCCCGGCTCTGCTCGATCTGGGCGCGGGCCGCGAAGCCGGGCCGCTGGCTGAAGAACCGGACGAGATGGACGCAGGCGGTCTCCAGGAGCCGGTCGTGGAAGCGGGCGGCGTCATCGCTGAGCAGCCGCCGGGTGCTCGGGCCCGCCCGCCGCGAGAGCTCGGCCGCCAGCCGCTCCGGGCCGAGCGCGAGCGCCTGCACGTCGTTCATGTCGAGGTCGCCGAGTGCGTGCAGGGTGCGGGTCAGGGCCTGCCCGACGGCGTCGTGCTCGTCGGGGGCCACGGGAGGGTCGTGCGGACCGGCGGCGCGGATGGCCCGGCGGACCAGCTCGCGGGCGAGTTTGTGCAGGTCGTCCTCGGTGAGTACGCGGTGCTCGGTGGCGAACGACAGGAGTCTGCGGATGGGCACGGGCCGGTCGCCGTACTCCGCCTCCGGGGCCTTGGCGGGCGGCAGAACTAACCGCTTGAGCAGGGGCGCGACCACCGCCGAAGCGATCCGCAGCCCAACGGCACCGCCGTCCACAGCACCCTCCCCCTCGTGAGTCCCCCGCGTCGGGGCAAGAGTATCGGGCGGGGGCGGCAGGGCGTCAGGGCGTATGGATGCGCGGGGAGTGTGCTTTACGGATCACGATCCGTGCCGTCGGCCCCCTTCTTGCGCCTAAACCGGTGCCGCTCTCGCGGACCTGGTTGCTCGCCGCCGTGGTCACTCAATGGATGGCTGGGGCCGTCGTCGGTGCGACACCGGAAAAGACGCACGCGCGAACCCAGCGGTGTGAGATCTGCCATTTCCGTTTATGCCCGACTATGAGTCACTTGCAAGGTTGCCCGAACCTCCGCACCTTTGACGTACGCCCTCCGCCCCCGCAGCCGTCCCAGGGAGCCTCATGCGCCGCCGAATACCCACCGTTCCGCCCGTCGCCCTCACCGGGGGCGCGCTGGCTGTCGGGGCCGGTGGTCTCTACCTTGCGGGGCTCCTCGTCACCGGGGACGGAATCGACTCCGGCACGACGGTCAGCGGCGTCGACATAGGCGGCCTGAGCCGCGCCGAGGCGACCGCCCGCCTGGAGAAGGAGCTGCTGCCCTCAGCGAACCGGCCGCTGCCGGTCAAGATCGGCGAGCGCACCGCCCAGGTCGACCCGGACCGCGCGGGCCTCTCCGTCGACATCCCGGCCACCCTCGACGAGGCGGCCCACAGCGGCGCCGACCCGGTCACCGTGATCGGCGGGCTCTTCCGCTCCGGTGGCCCCGTCGACCCCGTGATCCGTACCGACGAGGACAAGGCCCGCTCGGCCCTGAAGAAGCTGGCCGCCGAGAACGAGCAGAAGGTCCGTGACGGCTCCGTCACCTTCTCCGGCGGCACGTACAAGCAGGTGACCGCGCGCACCGGCCACGCCCTGGACGTGGCCGCCGCGGTCGACCCGCTGCGTACGGCGTACGAGAAGCGGGCGGTGGCTGCCCCGCAGCAGAAGACCGCGAAGGCGGTGACGCTGCCCACCCACACGACCGAGCCGAAGGTCTCCCGCGAGGAGACCGAGCGGGCGGTACGCGAATTCGCCCGGCCCGCGATGTCCGGCCCCATCACGCTGAAGATCGGGGACAAGCAGCTCACCGTCGGCCAGGCCGCCCTCGGCCGCCACCTCACGATGAAGCCACAGACCGAAAGCAACGCCGGCGACGACGGTGACAAGGTCCGCCTGACCCCGCGCCTCGACGTCGAGGGCCTGCGCGCCGACCCCGAGGTGGCCGGGCCGCTCGGTGAGCTCACCGGAGAGCCCGAGGAGGCCAAGCTGGGCGTCGAGGGCGGCAAGGTGGTCGCCCTCACCGAGGGCAAGCCCGGCCTCACGGTCAGCGACAAGGCGCTGCGCAAGGCCGTGCTGCCGCTGCTCACCAAGACCGGCGCGGCCGCCCGCACCGGCGAGGTGGCCGCCCAGGTCGAGCAGCCCGAGATGACCCGGGAGAGCGTCGGGCAGCTCGGCCTCAAGGAGCAGATGTCGACCTTCACGGTCAACTTCGAGCCCGCCCCGTACCGCACCACGAACATCGGCCGCGCCGCCGAGCTGATCAACGGTTCCGTCGTCATGCCCGGCAAGACCTGGAGCTTCAACGACACCGTGGGCGAGCGCACCAAGGCCAACGGCTTCGTGGAGGGCACGATGATCCTCAACGACCGGTACTTCAAGTCGCAAGGCGGCGGCGTCTCGGCCGTGGCCACCACCATGTTCAACGCGATGTTCTTCGCCGGAGTGAAGCCGGTCGAGTACGGCGCCCACTCGTTCTACATCGAGCGCTATCCGGAGGGGCGGGAGGCCACGGTCGCCTGGGGCAGCCTCGACCTGCGCTTCAACAACGACTCCGGGAACGCGATCTACATCCAGGCCCAGGCCACCGACTCGTCGATCACCGTCACCTTCTTCGGCACGAAGAAGTACGACGAGATCGTGGCGACCAAGGGCCCGCGCGAGAACGTGAAGGAACCCGCGAAGAAGAAGAGCTCCAGCAAGACCTGCGAGCCGCAGACCCCGATGGAGGGCTTCGACATCACGGTGGAGCGCATCTTCAAGCAGGACGGCGAGGAAGTGAAGCGGGAACCGTTCCGTACGCATTACACGCCGCGGGACGAGGTCATCTGCGAGAAGGACTGACCCGGCTCACCCCGCGGTCAGCCACGCCAACACCCCGGCCACGTCCTCGACCACCGGCACCCCGGCCGGTGGTTCGGGGCGGCGTACGACGAGCACGGGCAGGCCGAGCCGGCGGGCGGCGACCAGCTTCGCGGCCGTTGCCGCGCCGCCGCTGTCCTTCGTGACGAGGATGTCGATCCGCCGCGAGGCGAGCAGCGCGGCCTCCCCGTCGACCGTGAACGGCCCCCGGTCGAGCAGGACTTCGGTGCTGCGGGGCAGCGGCGGATCCGGTGGTTCCACGGAGCGTACGAGGAAGTGAAGCCCGTCCAGGTGCGCGAAGGCGGCGAGCCCGAGGCGCCCGGTGGTGAGGAACACCCGCCCGTTCCCCGCGAGTTCGGGCAGCACGGCGGCCGCCTCGGCGAGCGACGCCACACCGTGCCAACGGTCCCTGGGCTCCTGCCGCCAGCCCGGGCGGCGCAGCGCGACCAGGGGCACGCCGGTCGCGGCCGCGGCGTAGGCGGCATGGGCGCTGATACCCGCGGCGAACGGATGCGTGGCATCGACAAGCGCGGTGACCCCGTGCTCCCGCACCCAGTCGGCAAGCCCCTCGGCCCCACCGAACCCCCCGACGCGCACCTCCCCGGGCAGCGCGGCGGGCCGCTCGACCCGCCCGGCCAGCGAACTCGTGACCCGCACACCGGGCTGCCGCCGCACCAGCTCACCGGCAAGCCGCCGGGCTTCGGCGGTGCCGCCGAGGAGGAGGACGTGAGGGGAGAGGACGTGCGGGGACAAGACCGGGCCCAAGATTCCGTTCGCCCTAACCCCGAGCCCCCCGCGCCCCCACATCCAGCCTGCGCAGCAAATACGTATCCATGATCCACCCCTTCCGCTCCCGAGCCGCCGCCCGCACCTCAAGAATCCGCGGCGCCGCCTCCGCAATCGGCCCGGAGACCAGGATCTCGTCCGGCGTCCCGATATAGGCCCCCCAGTGGATCTCCATATCCTCCTCGGCGTACCGCATGAACGCCTGATGCGCGTCGAGCATCACCACCACATCGTCCACCCCCGGAGGGAACCCCTCGGCGAGCCGCCGCCCGGTGGTGATCTGCACCGGCCGGGCCACCCGGTTCAGGCCGGTGCGGTGCTTCGCGACGAGCGCGGAGACGCTGCTGACCCCCGGAATCACGTCGTACGCGAACTCCACCCGCCCGCGCGCGAGCACCTCCTCGAGGATGCCGATCGTCGAGTCGTAGAGCGCCGGGTCGCCCCACACCAGGAACGCCCCGTGCTCGTCCTCGGCAAGCTCCTCGCGCACCATCCGCTCGTAGATGTCCGCGCGGCGGCTGCGCCAATCGTCCACGGCGGGCGCGTAGTTGTTCGTACGGCGATCGCGGGCCGGGTCGCGGTCCTCGGCCACGCGGTACGAGCCGGGCGGCAGATGTGCGTCGAGAATGTGCCGGCGCAGTTGCACGAGGTCGGCCTTCTCCTCGCCCTTGTCGAGGATGAAGAAGACATCCGTGGCCTTGAGCGCCTTGACGGCCTGGAGGGTCAGGTGGTCGGGGTCGCCCGCCCCGATACCGATCACATGAATCGTTCGCACCGCCCCAGTCTGCCGTACGCCCGAACGCGCCCGGCGCCGCGGTCAGTGCTCAGTGCTCCAGGTCGCAGACGTCGGTGCCGTTTGCGGGGCGCACGTCCCACTCGGGGAAGGGGTCGGCCATGCTGGTCCAGTGCTCCGGGCCCGCGGTCAGTTCGGCGTCGGTGAGCAGGCAGCGGGCGAGGGCGTCGCGCAGCTCCTGGTGGCGCAGGCCGGTGCCGATGAAGACGAGTTCCTGACCTTGCACGGGGTCGTCGCCGTGTGCCGCGGCGGACGGCTCGAAGCGGGCGACGGCGCCCGCGTGCGACCACAGGCCGGTGACGCCGGGCCGGGTGGCGAGGGTGAAGAAGCCCTTGGAGCGCAGCACGTCACCGTACGTCCCGTGGTCGAGCGGCCCGGTGATCAGCTGCCAGAGCCGCTCGGGGTGGAAGGGCCGCGGGTCGCGCAGGACCAGGGAGGAGATGCCGTACTCCTCGGTCTCCGGCACGTGGTCGCCGTTCAACTCGGCCACCCAGCCCGGCGCTTGCTCGGCCTTCGCGAGGTCGAAGAGTCCGGTGCCGAGCAGTTCGGCGGGGTCGATCACGCCGTGCGTGATACGGCGGACGCGGGCGGCGGGGTTGAGGCGGGCCAGGGTCGCCGCGAGCCGGTCGGCCTCCTGCTCGGTGACCAGATCGGTCTTGTTGAGCAGGATCACGTCGGCGAACTCGACCTGGTCCACGAGCAGATCGGTCACCGTGCGCTCGTCGTCCTCGACCGGCGCGAGGCCGCGCTCGGTCAGATCGTCGCCGCGGCCCAGCTCCGGCAGGAAGTTCACCGCGTCCACGACGGTCACCATCGTGTCCAGGCGGGCGAGCCCGGTGAGCGAGGCGCCGTCGTCCCGCGCGAAGGCGAAGGTGGCGGCGACCGGCATCGGTTCCGAGATGCCGCTGGACTCGATCAGGAGGTGGTCGAAGCGTTCCTCGCGGGCGAGCCGGGCCACCTCGTCGAGCAGGTCGTCGCGGAGGGTGCAGCAGATGCAGCCGTTGGTCAGCTCGACGAGCCGCTCCTCGGTGCGGGACAGGGCGCCCCCGTCGCGTACCAGCGAGGCATCGATATTGATCTCGCTCATGTCGTTCACGACGACGGCGACGCGCAGCCCGTCGCGGTTGGCGAGGATGTGGTTGAGGAGCGTCGTCTTGCCCGCGCCGAGAAAGCCGGAGAGCACGGTGACGGGCAGCAGCCCGCCGTCGGGAGCCTCGGGAGCGGGGGCAGGGGTGGACACGGGCGCCTCCTCGGGCGTGCAGGGGGGAGCGGGGCGGCCGAGCAGAGGGCACGGCGCCCGAGGAAGGCTAGCTTAATGGAAACGGTTTTCAAACACTGCTCTGGTCGCCGCGTAGCACCGGCGCGCACCGCGCCGCGTCCACCGGCGCTTCCTGCTGCTCGACCCGCGCCGCGAGCGCCTCGGCCCAGTCCGCGATTCCGGGCAGATCGAGTCCGTACGGGCCGGGGGCGCGGCCGATCGCGGTGGCGCCGCGGCGCAGCAGCCGGGCCCCGCCCGTGCGGTTGCCGCGGGCGGCGTGGGTCAGACCCACCGCCAGCTGGGCGAGCCCGCGCCACATCTGCCGCTCCTCCTCGGGCCCCGACTTCCAGGCGTCCTCGAAGACTTCGTGCGCGTGGAACGGTTTGCCCGCGTCGAGCAGCGCCTGCGCCTCGTCGAGCGTCTGCTTCGGAGTCCGCAGTACGCCCTCCGGCTGCCGCTCGACGCCCGGCGTGCCGTACGGCAGCGGGCGGCCGAGGCCGTCGCGGGGGCGGGCGCTGCGGGCGCGGCCCTCGGGGTCGCGGTCACGGTCGTTGTTCGTCACCCCTCGATTGTGGCGGTCAGGGGGTGATCGGTGCAGGTCCGGGGTGAGGTAAGGTTCTTTCTGCGTGACCGCGGGGCACCCCACGGTGAACGCATCGGGACGTGGCGCAGCTTGGTAGCGCACTTGACTGGGGGTCAAGGGGTCGCAGGTTCAAATCCTGTCGTCCCGACTGTGCGAAGTCGCAGGTCGAGGGGCCGCTTCGGAGGAATCCGAAGCGGCCCCTCGGCGCATTCCGGAGCGCCCTACCGGTGGTCCTCCTTCAGGAGTTCGTCGTCGGTGCGGACGTCCGGTCCCGGGGCGGGAATTGGGGTTACGCGAACCAGCCCTGCGGGGCGGGTCGCGTGTTGCGCCAGATGTGCTTGGTCTCGCGGTACTCGGCGAGTCCGGCCGGGCCCAGCTCACGGCCGGTGCCCGACTGCTTGTAGCCGCCCCATTCGGCCTGCGGCACATACGGGTGGAAGTCGTTGATCCACACCGTGCCCAGCCGCAGCGCCGACGCCATGCGGCGCGCCTTGGCCTCGTCGCTCGTCCATACGGCGCCCGCGAGGCCGTAGATCGTGTCGTTGGCGAGCCGTACCGCCTGCTCCTCGTCGACGAACCGCTCCACGGTCAGGACCGGTCCGAACGACTCTTCCTGGACGACCGACATACTGCTCGAGCACGCGTCGAGCACGGTCGGCAGGTAGAAGAAGCCCTGGTCGTACGCCGCGCCCGAGGGCCGGGCGCCGCCGCAGCGCAGCACCGCGCCCTCCTCCAGACCGCGCGCGACATACGCCTCGACCTTCGCCAGGTGGTCCGCCGAGATCAGCGGCCCGGTCCGGGCCCGCTCGTCGAACGGGCCGCCGAGCCGGATCCGCTCGGCCCTGCGCACCACCTCGTCGACGAACCGGTCGTGCAGTGAGTCCTCGACGAGCAGCCGGGTTCCGGCCGAGCAGACCTGGCCCGAGTGCAGGAACACCGCCGTGAGCGCCATGTCCACGGCGGCCTCGAAGTCGGCGTCCGCGAAAACGATGTTGGGGTTCTTGCCGCCCAGCTCAAGGGCGACCTTCTTGACCGTGCCGGACGCGGCGGCCATCAGCTGCCGTCCGGTGTTGAGCCCGCCGGTGAAGGAGACCAGGTCCACGTCCGGGTGGTCGCCGAGCGGCGCGCCCGCCTCGGGGCCCGCGCCGAGCACCAGGTTCGCCACCCCGGCCGGAAGCCCGGCCTCCGCGAGCAGCCGTACGAGGTGGATCGCCGTGTGCGGGGTCAGCTCGCTCGGCTTCAGGACGAAGGTGTTGCCCGCGGCCAGGGCGGGCGCCACCTTCCAGGCGGTCTGAAGCAGCGGATAGTTCCACGGGGTGATCAGCGCGCAGACGCCCACGGGTTCGTGCACGACATGGCTCTCGGCGTCCGGGACGCCCGTCTCGACGACCCGTCCCGCGTCCGCGGCCGCGAGCCGCCCGAAGTACCGGAAGCAGTTCGCGATGTCGTCCATGTCGTAGCCGCTCTCCACCAGGCGCTTGCCGGTGTCGAGCGACTCGGCGCGCGCCAGCGCGTCCTTGTCGCGGGCGAGCAGATCCGCGACGCGCAGCAGCAGATCGCCGCGCTCGGCGCCCGTCGTATGCGGCCAGGGCCCCTCGTCGAACGCGCGGCGGGCCGCGCCGATCGCGTCGAGGGTGTCCTTGCCGCTCGCCTCGTCGACGACGGCGACGAGCGAACCGTCGGCCGGGCAGCGGATCTCCCGGGTGCGCTCGTCGCGCGGGGACGTCCAGGTGCCGTCGATGAACAGATCAGGCACCCTCGACCCCCAGCTGCTTGATGAGCCACTCGTGGAAGATCCCGATGTGGTGTTCGGTCGGTACGAGGACGCCGCCGTCCCGGTAGGCGCGCGAGGACATCGCGGGCTGGGTGCGCTCGCAGGCCTCGAAGTCCTGCGCGTTGACCCGGTGGAACAGCTCCACCGACTTCGACACGTCGGCGCCCGACGCCACGACCTCCGGCGCGTACAGCCAGTCGCACTCGACGATCGTGCGGTCCTCCGCCATCGGGAACATGCGGTGCAGGATCACGTGGTCGGGCACCAGATTGATGAAGACGGTCGGCTTCACCGTCATCGCGTAGTAGCGCCGGTCCTGGTCCTCGGCGACCTCCGGAAGCCGCCCGAAGCCCTCGCTGCCGTCGACCGTGAACCCCTGCACCTCCTCACCGAACTCGGCGCCGTGCCCGACGTAGTACTGCGCCGCGTACCCGTCGGCGAACTCCGGGAGAACTTCGGTCAGTTCGGGGTGGATCGTCGCGCAGTGGTAGCACTCCATGAAGTTCTCGACGATCAGCTTCCAGTTCGCCTTCACGTCGTACGTGATCCGCTTGCCGAGCGCGAGGCCCTCGGTGCGGTAGTGGTCGATGGACGCCACATCCCCGAGACGCTCCACCACCGCACCGATCACCGTCTCCTCGAACGAGGGCGGCTCCTCGGCCAGGCACAGCCAGGCGTAGCCGAGCCACTCCCGCAGCGCGACCTTGATCAGGCCGTACTCGGTGCGGTCCACGTCGGGCATCTTCGTCAGGTTCGGCGCCGCGACCAGCTTGCCGTCGAGGTCATAGGTCCAGGCGTGGTACGGGCACTGGAGGTTGCGGCGCACCTCGCCCGACTCCTGGGTGCACAGTCGGGCGCCGCGGTGGCGGCAGACGTTCAGGAAGGCGCGCAGCTCACCGGTGCGGGACCGGGTGACCAGGACGCTCTCCCGGCCGACCTGGACCGTGCGGAACGCACCCGGCTTGTCGAGGTCGGCGCTGCGCACGGCGCAGAACCACATCGACTCGAAGACACGCTCCTGTTCGAGCCGGAACAGTTCGGGGTCGGTGTAGTAGTTCCCGGGCAGGGTGGCCACAAGGCTGGGGGCGATGGGGGTCGTCGTCACGGCGTACTCCGAACAGTTCGATGGGGCGGCGGACGGGCGACAACCAGCCCGTCCGGCGTTTGAGGACGAGCCCCTCCCCCAAGCTCTCAGCTTCGTTCGAGCAGGGAGGTACCCCCCTGGGGCGAAAGGGGTCTGGGGGCGCAGCCCCCAGAAGACGGCAACCGAGCCGACGGCACGGATACGTGATCCGTAAGGAACTCCCTAGCGGCGGATGCGGGTCATCTTCGGGTCGAACAACGGCTCGTCCGCGACAGTCGCCGGGACCTTCTCGCCGAAGTACTCGATGTGCACGCCCGTCCCGGACGCCAGCGGCGGAAGCCAGGCGTACGCGACACAGCGGCCCAGGGTGTAGCCGTACGAGGCGCTGGTGACGTATCCCGCCGGGGCGCCGCCCGCGCCCTCGACGTGTACCGGCTCCTTGCCGAGGACCACGGCGGCCGGGTCGTCCAGGAGCAGCGCGGTCAACTTCCGCCGCGGCGCGGGGAGTTCGGCGAGCGCGTCCCGGCCGACGAAGTCGCCCCGGTCCATCCGGACCGCGAAGCCGACGCCCGCCTCGTACGGATTGTGCTCCTCGGTCATGTCGTGACCCCAGGCGCGGTACCCCTTCTCCAGACGCAGGCTGTTGAACGCCGACCGACCGGCCGCGATCACGCCGAGGCCGCGCCCCGCCTCCCACAGCGTGTCCCACAGGCGAAGCCCGAGGTCGGCCGTGGTGTACAGCTCCCAGCCCAGCTCACCCACGTACGACAGGCGCATGGCCGTCACCGGCACATGGCCGAGGTAGGTCTGCTTCGCGCGGAAGTAGCCGAAGGCCTCGTGCGAGAAGTCGTCGCGGGTCAGCGGCTGCACCAGGTCGCGGGCGAGCGGACCCCAGACGCCGATGCAGCAGGTGCCCGACGTGATGTCGCTGATGTGCACGTCGTCCGGGGCGTGCCGAAGCAGCCAGTCCAGGTCGGCGGGCGAGTTGGCGCCCACCTGGAAGTGGTGCGGGGCCAGCCGGGCGACGGTCAGATCCGAGCGGATCCCGCCGTCCTCGTTCAGGAGCAGGGTGTACGTGACCGCGCCCGGCTTCTTCGCGAGGTTGTTGGACGTCATGCGTTGCAGGAAGTCCAGGGCGCCGGGACCGGTGACCTGAAGGCGGCGCAGCGGCGTCATGTCGTACAGGGCGACCTGCTCGCGCGTCACCCGCGCCTCGGCCGCGGCGATCGGCGACCAGTAGCGGGCCGACCAGGCGTCCCGCCCGGGCACGTCCGTCACCAGGTGGGCGTTGGCCTCGTACCAGTGCGGGCGCTCCCAGCCGCCGCCCTCCAGGAAGTGCGCGCCGAGCTCCTGCTGCCGGGCGTAGAACGGGCTGACCCGCAGCGGCCGCGGCTGCTCCATCGTCTGGAGCGGGTGGATGACGTCGTACACCTCGATGAACTGCTGCGCCCCGCGGTCGTGTACGTAGGCGGGGGAGCGCTGGGCGTCCTCGAACCGGGTCAGCTCGCACTCGTGCAGGTCGAGCGAGGGCTTGCCGTCGACCATCCACTCGGCGACGGCCTTGGCGACCCCCGCCGAGTGCGTGACCCACACGGCCTCGGCGAGCCAGAACCCGCGCAGCTGCCGCGCCTCGCCGAGCACCGGCATGCCGTCGGGCGTGAAGGAGAAGACACCGTTGAAGCCCTCCTCGACCTCCGCGTCCCGCAGCACCGGGAGCAGCCACTTGGCGTCCTGCCAGCTGGGCGCCCAGTCCTCCTCGGTGAACGGGTACGACGACGGCATGTCCATGTTCTGGGCGCGGGCCGTGTCGTAGTCGAGCACCGCGAACGGGTCGACGGGCAGCGGCTTGTGGGCGTAGCTGCCGATGCCGAGTCGCGTGCCGACCTGCTCAGCGTGCTCACGGAAGTACAGGTCGCGGTCCTGGAACCGCAGGATCGGCTTGGTGGCCTCGGTGCGCGGGCCGCCCGCGCCGTCGAGCTCGGGCAGCTGCTCCGTCTTCGCGTACTGGTGGGCGAGCGGAAGCAGCGGTACGTCGACCCCGGCCATGCGGCCGATGACGGGCCCCCAGAAACCGGCGGCGGACACGACGTGGTCGGCCGGGAAGGTGCCCCGGTCCGTGACGACGCCGGTGACCTTGCCGCCTTCCTGCTCGATACCGGTGACCGTGTGCCGCTCCAGGAAGGTGGCGCCGCGCTCCGTCGCCCGCTCCATCTGGGCGCGGGAGGCGAGCAGCGCGCGGGCCAGGCCGTCCTCGGGGGTGTGAAAGCCGCCGAGGACCTTCGACTCGTCGATGAGCGGCCACAGTTCCTTGCAGCGGGCCGCGGAGATCAGCTCCCCGCGCACGCCCCAGGCCGAGGCCCAGCCCGCCTTGCGGTGCAGATCGGCCCAGCGCTCCGGGGTGGTCGCGAGCTCGAGCCCACCGACCGGGTTGAAGCACGAAAGGCCGTCCACCTCAAGGGAGTTGAACTTCTCCACCGTGTACTTGGCGAACTCGGTGAGCGTCTTGGACGGGCCGGTACGGAAGACCAGACCGGGGGCGTGCGAGGTGGACCCGCCCGGAGCGGGCAGCGGGCCCTGTTCGAGGACGGTGACGTCGGTCCAGCCGCGGGCGGTGAGCTCATCGGCGAGCGAGCAGCCGACGATGCCTGCGCCGACGATGACGACGCGGGGGCTTGGGCGCGGAGTCCTTGGCATGGCTCTCCTTGGGAAATACAGCCTGTCCGGAGTTTCAGGACGGCCCGAAGGGCGATATGCGGTGCGCGAGCCGACGGCGCGATTCAGGCTCCGGTGCGCGACCGGTTCACAGCACGACCACCGAGCGCAGCACGTCACCGTGGTGCATCTTCGCGAAGGCTTCCTCGACCTGGTCGACGGAGATCTTCTCGGTGATGAAGCCGTTCAGGTCGAGCAGCCCGTACAGGTACTGGTCGATCAGGACCGGGAAGTCCCGGCTCGGCAGACAGTCCCCGTACCAGGACGACTTGAGGGCGCCGCCGCGCGAGAACAGGTCGATCAGCGGGATCTCGACCTGCATCTTCGGGTCCGGCACCCCGACCTGGACCAAGGTGCCCGCGTGGTCGCGCATGTAGAAGGCCTGCTTGTACGTCTCGGGGCTGCCCACCGCGTCGATCGCGAGGTCCACGCCGAACCCGTCGGTGAGCTTGCGTACGGCCTCGATCGGGTCCGTACCACGGGAGTTGACGGTGTGGGTGGCGCCGAACTTCTCGGCCTGGTCGAGCTTCTTGTCGTCGATGTCCACGGCGATGACCTTGCGCGCGCCGTTGAGGCAGGCGCCCGCGATGGCCGCGTTGCCGACACCGCCGCAGCCGATGACCGCGACCGTGTCGCCGCGCTGCACCTGGCCGGTGTTGACGGCGGCGCCGTAGCCCGCCATCACGCCGCAGCCGATGAGACCGGCCGCCTCGGGGCGGGCCGCGGCATCGACCTTCACCGCCTGCCCGGCCGAAACCAGCGTCTTCTCGGCGAAGGCGCCGATGCCGAGCGCCGGTGACAGCGGTGTGCCGTCGAGCAGGGTCATGGCCTGGGCCGCGTTGCGCGAGTCGAAGCAGTACCAAGGGCGGCCGCGGCGACAGGAGCGACAGGTTCCGCAGGGCGCACGCCAGGCGAGCACCACGTAGTCACCGGGGACGAGGTCGGCGACCCCGGCACCGACCGCCTCGACCGTACCGGCCGCCTCGTGGCCGAGCAGGAACGGGAAGTCGTCGTTGATCGCGCCCTCCCGGTAGTGCAGATCCGTGTGGCAGACCCCGCAGGCCTGCACCTTGACCAGGACCTCGCCCGGGCCGGGATCGGGAACGACGATCGTCTGCACCTCGACGGGTGCGCCCTTCTTGAGGGCGACGACGGCACGGACCTCGTGTGGCACGACGGAAACTCCCTTGCTGTTGCGCATTACACGATGCGCTGCGCTATGAGAGACGATGCGCTCATATTGGGAACGCCATCGGGACGCCGTCAAGAGGTCGTCGGTTACGCGTACGGAAATCGCTGCGGCGTGCAGGCAACGCGCCCGACACACGAGAACGCGGGGCCGGACGTCACCGGCCCCGCGTTCCGTTCGCCGCGGCGAGGTGCGCGTGGGGCGTGTGATGCGCGTAGCGCCATACGCACCACGGTGCGGCGTCGGCTCAGAAGCCGTACCCCAGGCGGCGGGACAGCTCCGCGGCGGCCGCCGCCGCGCGCTTCGCCAGCTCCGGCAACCGCTCCTCGGTCAGCCGGTACACCGGCCCGGAGACGCTGAGTGCGCCGATCACCTTGCCGTCGTGCGCCCGCACCGGTGCGGCCACGGCGGTCAGGCCGATCTCCAGCTCCTCCCTGGCCGGGGCGAATCCCTGCTCGATCACGGCGTCGAGCTCGGCGCGCAGGACCGCGGTGCCGGTCACGGTGTGCTCGGTGAACCGGGGCAGCGTGCGGGCGATCAGACCTTCGCGCAGGGCGCGCGGCAGATGGGCGAGGAACACCTTGCCGCTGGAGGTGGCGTGCAGCGGGGTGCGGCGGCCCAGCCAGTTCTGCGCGGTGACCGAGGCCGAGCCGCGCGCCTGCATGATGTTGACCGCGGCATCGTCGTCGAGGATGGCGATGTTGACGGTCTCGCCCAGTTCGTCCGCCAGATCGCGGCAGACGGGCGCCCCCTCCTGGGAGATGTCCAGACGCGCTGCCGCCGCCCCCGCGAGGCGCAGCACCCCCGCCCCCAGGAAGTACTTGCCCCGGTCGCTGGACTGGCTGACCAGACCGCGGTTCTCCAGGACGCCCAGGAGCCGGAATGCCGTGGACTTGTGCACCCCCAGCTCCTCGGCGATCTCCGTGACCCCCGCTTCGCCGTGGCGCGCGAGGCTCTCCATGACGCTGATGGCACGGTCCACGGACTGCACGGAGCCCGCCGAGCCTCGCACCTGCACTTGTTTATCGGACATGGCTGAACTCTCACCACCTGGCGGCCACTTGTCGGGCCGCATCTGCGAGAAGCCCTTGACGTGAGGGGCATCCCGACCGGATTCTGTCGCGCATAGCGCTTTCGAGTGCGTGATGCGGAACAGTAGGTTACTCGGCAGTCCTGACCAAGGGGTCACGCACCACTTGCTGCGTCGTACCGGAGCAACCCACGAGAAAGGCACAGCCTCATGAGGACCGTGACCGTGGTGGGCGCCTCGCTCGCCGGACTGTACGCCGCCCGGGAGCTGCGGGCGCAGGGCTTCGACGGCCGACTGGTGATCATCGGCGAGGAACAGCACCGCCCCTACGACCGACCGCCACTGTCCAAGGACTTCCTGGTCGGCACGGCGGCCGAGAGCGACCTGACCCTCTGCGACGACGAGGAGACCCTCGAACTCGGCGCCGAGTGGATGTTCGGCGTACGCGCCCGCGGCCTCGACGCCCGGGGCCGCACCGTCCTCCTCGAGAACGGCCGCACCGTGTCCACCGACGGCGTCGTGATCGCCACCGGCGCCCGCGCCCGACGGCTGCCCGGCCCCGAGTTCCGCGGCGTCCACACCCTGCGCACCCTTGATGAGGCCCGCGCGCTCCGCGGCGACCTGCTCCGCGGTCCGCAGCGGGTCGTGGTGATCGGTGGCGGCTTCATCGGCGCCGAGACCGCCTCGTCCTGCGTCGGCCTCGGGCATGACGTCACCGTCGTCGAGGCCGCGCCACTGCCGCTGCTGCCCCAACTCGGCTCCGACATGGCCGCGGCCTGCGCCGCGCTGCACGAACGCGGCGGCGCCCGGCTCATCACCGCGGCCGGCGTCGCCGCCCTGGAGGGCGAAAGCAGGGTGACCGCCGTCCGGCTCGCCGACGGCCGCCGCCTGCCCGCGGACGTGGTCGTCGTCGGCATCGGCGCCGTCCCCAACACCCAGTGGCTGGCCGGATCGACGCTCGCCTGCCACGACGGGGTGCTCTGCGACGACGGCTGCGTCACCGCACTGCCCCAGGTCGTCGCGGTCGGCGACGTGGCCCGCGTCGGCGGCTCCCGCGCCGAGCACTGGACCAGCGCCACGGCCCAGCCCCGGGTGGCCGTGCGCAACCTGCTCGCCGGACGGACCGTGGAGCACGCCCGCCCGCTGCCCTTCTTCTGGTCGGACCAGTACGGCTCCCGCATCCAGTTCGCCGGGCGGCGGCGCGAGGGCGATCTGCCGCGGGTCGTGGAGGGCTCGACCGAGGGGGGCGGCTTCCTCGCCGTCTACGAACGCGACGGCCGGACGACGGCCGCCCTCGCGGTGGACCGGCCCCGTCCGTTCACCCGCATCCGCCGCGAACTCGCCCGCGCGGAGGACCGGTCGACGGCCCCCGCCCCGGGCCAGCCCCCGGTCCCCGTCCCGGCCTCCTGCCTCCGCCCCACCCCCGCACTCCCCTGACCTGGCCTGTAGGGGGTATGTACGCGACGTTTCGTATCCAAGACGTAGCGGAACCGGTACACGACGCTTACCGAACCCGTGCGCGACGTGGTCACACGACGAGGTGGACGAGTTGGACTCCGTGGACATGAGCGCGTACAACTCGTCGAGAGCGCGGCTTAGATGACTGATTGCCGCGGTGCGTATGCTGCATGCACATCATCCCGTTGAACGTCGAAAGTGCTCCTGCATGACTATTTCTGGGGATTCATCTGATGTGCCCGCTCAGGTTCGCGGCGCCGAACCGGTGAAGGTGGTGGAGCATGAACTGTCCTTCAAGGGCTTCGATTTCACCTGCCGGATAGTGCAGCAGAGCGCCCCGGTCACCGAACCGCTCGTCCTGCTCGGCGGCTCCTCCCAGGACCGCTTCTCCTGGACGCGGTACGAGCGGCCACTGGCGCCCCTGTGCACCATGGTCACGGTGGATCTCCCGGGTTACGGCAGCGCGGACTTCCTGCCCGCGTGCTACGACATCGACTTCCTCACCGATGCCGTATGCCACATGCTGGACGAACTCGGCCTGCACCGGGCGAACTTGCTGGGCGCCTGCTTCGGCGGCGCCATCGCCCTGCGGTTCGCGCAGCGCTATCCCGACTTCCTGCGGCGGCTGATCCTCGTCGGCATGACCAAGTACATCCCGGAGGAGTACGCCGCCTTCGTGCCGCGCTGGCTACAGATGCTCGAAGACGGCCGGAACAGCGACATCGCCCAGGAACTCGTGGACCTGTTCATGTCGCCGCCCGGCACCGGGACGGTCCGCAAGCACGCCGCCGTATCCCGTTTGCTGTACCGGCAGTTCATGGCCCGGACCCCCGACCAGATCAGCATGGACGTGGAGCACAACGGGCGGCTGATGGGCCACGACTGGTACCGGCCGCAGCCGGTGCCGGACGTGCCCGCCCTCGTCCTCACCGGGGAGCACGACACCCTCATGCCGCCCGAGCAGGGCCGGGAGGTCGCCGCCGCGCTGGCCGGTGCCTGGTTCACCTCGGTCAAGGAGGCCGACCATCTGCTCGTGGTCGAGCGGATCGAGGAGACCGCCGACCTCCTCGCCCGCTTCTGCACGGACCGGCCGATCGACGACCTGCCCTACTGCGGCCCGGTCGAATTCGTCCCCCCGGACGGCACGAGCTCCCCGGCCCCGGGCCTGCTCAGTGGCGTCGGGCACACCCCGGGGGAGTTCGATACGGGGGCGGGTTAGCATATGAGCGCCGCCTAGCTCGAAAGATAAATCCTGTGACTGTCAACGCTGTCAACGACGACTCGTTCACCAACTGGAAGAACCGCGAGGAAATCGCGGAGTCGATGATCCCGATGATCGGGAAGCTGCACCGCGAGCGGGACGTCACCGTCCTGCTGCACAGCCGCTCCCTGGTGAACAAGTCGGTGGTCAGCATTCTCAAGACCCACCGGTTCGCCCGGCAGATAGCCGGCGAGGAGCTCTCGGTCACCGAGACGCTGCCGTTCCTGCAGGCCCTCACCACCCTCGACCTCGGCCCGTCCCAGATCGACATCGGTCTGCTCGCCGAGACGTACAAGGCGGACGACCGCGGCCTGTCGGTGGCGGACTTCACCGCCGATGCCGTCGCCGGTGCCACCGGCGCCCACAAGATCGAGCGCCGCGAGGGACGCGACGTCGTCCTCTACGGCTTCGGCCGCATCGGCCGCCTCGTGGCCCGGCTCCTGATCGAGAAGGCGGGCTCCGGCAACGGGCTGCGGCTGCGCGCCATCGTCGTGCGCGGAGGCGGCGAGCGGGCCGCCGAGGACATCGTGAAGCGCGCCTCGCTGCTGCGCCGTGACTCCATCCACGGCCAGTTCCAGGGCACCATCACCGTCGACGAGGAGAACAGCACGATCCTCGCCAACGGCAACGCGATCAAGGTGATCTACGCCAACGACCCGAGCGAGGTCGACTACACGGCGTACGGCATCAAGGACGCCATCCTCATCGACAACACCGGCAAGTGGCGCGACCGCGAGGGCCTGTCCAAGCACCTGCGCCCCGGCGTCGAGAAGGTCGTCCTGACCGCCCCGGGCAAGGGCGACGTCCCGAACATCGTGCACGGCGTCAACCACGACACGCTGAAGCCGGACGAGCAGATCATCTCCTGCGCCTCCTGCACCACCAACGCGATCGTCCCGCCGCTGAAGGCGATGGAGGACGAGTACGGCGTGCTGCGCGGCCACGTGGAGACGGTCCACTCGTTCACCAACGACCAGAACCTCCTTGACAATTACCACAAGTCCGAGCGCCGCGGCCGCTCCGCGCCGCTGAACATGGTCATCACCGAGACCGGTGCCGCCTCCGCCGTCGCCAAGGCGCTGCCGGACCTCAAGGCGAAGATCACCGGCAGCTCGATCCGCGTCCCCGTGCCGGACGTCTCGATCGCGATCCTCAACCTCCAGCTCGCCCGCGAGACCGACCGCGAAGAGGTCCTCGAGTACCTCCGCGAGGTGTCGCTGACCTCGCCGCTGCGCCGCCAGATCGACTTCACCAGCGCGCCCGACGCGGTCTCCAACGACTTCATCGGCTCGCGGCACGCCTCGATCGTCGACGCCGGTGCCACCAAGGTCGAGGGCGACAACGCGATCCTCTACCTGTGGTACGACAACGAGTTCGGCTACTCGTGCCAGGTCATCCGGGTCGTCCAGCACGTCTCCGGAGTGGAGTACCCGACGTACCCGGCCACGGCGGTCTGATCGCTCTTTCCGCTCTTTGAAGGTGTGCGGGTGGCGCCGGGGTCCGTGTGGGCCCCGGCGCCGCTGTGTCACCAGATGTCCTCGACCCACTCCGGGTGGTCGATGAACGGGTTCCGGTTCTTCTGGAACCGGTCGTAGATGACGTCGTTCCGGTTCTTCTCGAAGTCGTCCGGCGGGTCCTCGGCGTGCCACTGCTTCAGGACCGACAGACGGCCGATGTAGGGCGCCGAGCCGTTGTCCACCTGGTCGTTGGGCTCCAGGTCGGCGAAGCCGTCCTCGCCGTCGTAGCGGACGGCCATGTAGAGGATCATCCGGGCCACATCGCCCTTGACCGCGTCGCGGGCCTCGAACGAGTCGCCGTCCGTGAAGTTGCCGGGCGCCCCGTCGACCTCGCTGCCGCCGTCGTCGAAGTCCTTGTTGCCGCGGATGCTGTTGACCGTCACGTCGGTCGGGCGCAGGTGGTGGATGTCGGTGCCCGGGCCGGTGGAGGTGCCGAAGTCGCCGTGGGACTTGGCCCAGACGTGTTCGCGGTTCCAGTCGCCCTGGTCGCCGCCGTTGCTGTTCTTGCTCCGTGACTCGCCGGAGTAGAGCAGGATCACATTGGCGCTGTTCGCCGGGTCCTCGTCGGTGACCCTCAGGGCGTCCCAGACCTGGTTGTACGACAGTTTCGTCTGGTCGCTGATGATGGTGTGCAGGGCGGCCTTCAGCTCGGGGCCGGTCTTGCCGAGCGCGTCCTGGTAGTACGTGTCGTCGGCAGCGGGGGCCGCTGATGTGGGGGTTGCCGTGGCGGCCGACGGGAGCGTGAGCCCGGCCACCACGGTGGCGGTGGCCAGGGTGAGTATCAACCGTCGTCTGTGCGGGACGGGCATGTGGGGTGTCCTTTCCCGGAGTCGCGTTCTACGCGGGTTGACCAGGGGTCTCCGGGAGCGTGACACGACCGGTGGCGGTGGATGTGAACGGCGCGGGTCGGTCACGTGACAATGTCGTGGACACGTCGAAATCCCCGTGCGGCTGCAAGGGGCGGACGATGTGGGGCAGTTGAGGAGTTGACGCGTTGAGGAGCTGGGGAGGCGGGGCCGTACCGGACGGTTCCGGTACGGCCTCCGTCACTCCTCGAAGTGGGCGTCCAGGACCTCGTCCAGGCGGGCCGTCCACTCCTTGAGCTCGCGGCGGCTCGGGGCTTCGACCTCGGCCGGGTACGAGCGGTTGGCGGTGGTGTGCACGGTCACCGTGAACCGGCGGCCGAACCGCGCCGCGATGTGCTCGACCGCGCCGATCTCGTCCCAGGTGAACTCGGCCTCCTGGTCGTCGAGTTGGAACCGCACGCCGGAGCCGTTCACTTCGATGGCGCCTCGTCGGTCGGAGGCCTCGAAGGTCGGGGCGTCGTCGTCCGGGGTGGCCGACTTCGTGGCGTCCGACGCCGGGGTGTCGTCGGCCTCGGCCTCGGCGTCGGCCTCAGCCTCGGCGTCGTCGTCGGCGTCCGCGGCGGCCTCCGAGGCGTCGGGCTCCCCGGCGGGCTCGGCGGGCCCGGCGGCCCCGGAGTCTCCCGGGGTGCCGTCCGCTTCGGGCTCGGCTTCGGGCTTAGCCGACTCCGTCGGCTCGTCCGGAGCGGCGGGCGTGATGCCGGGGATGAACGCCGGATCCGTCGAGGCGATGTGCAGGGGGCTGTCGTTCGGGTCTATGCGCTTTTCCACGGTGCGCAGTATGGCCGACGGAGCTGTGCCGGTGCGCCAGGGGGAGCGTGGATCGGCGTCAGGGCCCGCCTCCGCGTCCGTACCCTCAAGCGCTGCCGGGGGATAGGTGGGCATAGCATCGGTCTCCGCATGGAAACTCTCCCTCTCTGGCAGCTGGCCGTGCTCGCCGCAGCCGCCGCACTGGTCGGCTTCTCCAAGACCGCGGTCAGCGGCGCCAACACCGTCAGCCTCGCGGTCTTCGCGGCGGTCCTGCCCGCCCGCGAGTCCACCGGGGTACTGCTGCCGCTGCTCATCGCCGGGGATGTACTCGCCGTGCTCACCTATCGGCGGCACGCCCACTGGCCCACGCTCTGGCGGCTCTTCCCCGCGGTCGCGGCGGGCGTGGTCGCGGGCACGGTGTTCATGGTGTGGGCCGACGACGCGGCGGTACGCGTGTCGATCGGCGCGATCCTGCTGTTCATGTCGGGCCTGACCCTGTGGCGCCGACGGCGGGCGGCACGCGGTGACGCGGACGCACCCATGGATGACGCACCCATGGATAAGGGGGAGGGGAGTGAGAGGGGTGCGGGCTCCGGGCGCGGGCGGCTCAAGGCTCGTTCGTACGGTGTGCTCGGGGGCTTCACGACGATGGTCGCCAACGCGGGCGGCCCCGTCATGTCCCTCTATCTGCTCTCCGCGGGTTTCCGGAAGCTCGGCTTCCTGGGGACGTCGGCGTGGTTCTTCCTGATAGTGAACGTCTCGAAGGTGCCGTTCAGCGTCGGGCTCGGTCTCATCGACGGCCCGTCGCTGCTGCTCGACGCGGCGCTCGTGCTGTTCGTGATCCCGGGCGCGTATCTCGGGAAGCTCTGCGTGGACCGGATCGACCAGCGGCTCTTCGAGCGCGTGGTGATCTGGGCGACCGTCCTCGGCGGGATGCAGCTGGTGCTGCGCTGACGGTTACGGCTGGCCTGACCCTGGCCCTGGCCGCCGGGACGGCGCTCGGTGGGGAGCGGATACGATCCGGTTCATGAGCGCACATGATCAAGAAGCCGCCGACGGGGACCGGGAGAAGGCCGCCGCGACCGAGGCCGCACCGGAGGCGGAGTCGGCGCCGACCACCAAGGCCGGGCCCGAGTCCGAACCCGAGGACCGGCCTCAGGACGAGGCGGACGTCGAGGCCGAAGACGGGCCCGAGGACGGGCACGCGGACAGGCCCGAGGACGGGCTCGAGGACAAGCCCGAGGTCAAGCCCGAGGACGGGCTTGACGACGGGCCCGACGACGAGGCCGGGCCCGTCGGGCTCACGCCACGGCAGGCCCGGCGGCTGCGGATCGCCGCGGCCGCCGTCCTCATGGCCGTCGCGGCGGCGGTGCTCGCGATACGCCTGGCCAGCCGCTCCTCGGTCCTGGTCGTCGGCGTGTACGGGCTGCTGCTCATCCTCTGCGGAATCGTGATCGAACTCAGCCGCCGGGGACGGACCCGGCTCGGCACGTGGCTGCTCGGCGCGGGCCTGGTGGCCGCACTCGTGGCGGACTGGGTCGTGCTGCCCTGACACCTCCCGCCCCGCCCAGAGGCCCAGACGCCCCTGGGGCCCGTCTCCCCGACCTTCGCGGGCCCCGAAGGTCGGGAAGACGGGCCCTAGTCCGTAAACACCCCGTGCCGCCCCGCCCCCGAAGCAAAACGCTCCGCCCCCGCCAGGCTCTCGCTCAACACCCCCATCCCGTAGCGGAGTTCGCGGGCCATCGCCTCCTCCTCGGAGCGGCCCTCCTGGTTCCGTACGGAGGCCCGGTCGCTGCGGAGGCACGCCTGCGGGAAGCGGGCCATCTCGGCGGCGAGGTCCTCGGCCGCGGCCCGCGCGCCTCCGGGCGGCACCAGGCGGTTGGCCAGGCCCATCGCGTACGCCTCGGGTGCGGGCACCGGACGCCCCGTCAGAATCAGGTCCATGGCGCGGCTTTCGCCGATGAGCCGCGGCAGCCGCACCGTACCGCCGTCGATCAGCGGCACGCCCCAGCGGCGGCAGAACACCCCGAACACGGCGTCCTCCTCGGCCACCCGCAGATCGCACCAGAGCGCCAGCTGCAGGCCGCCCGCCACCGCGTGCCCGCTGACCGCCGCGATCACCGGCTTGGACAGGCGGAGCCGGGTCGGCCCCATCGGACCGTCCCCGTCCGCCGCGACCCGGTTGCCGTCCGCCGTGCCGACCTTCTTCAGGTCCGCGCCCGCGCAGAACGTGCCGCCCTCGCCCCAGAGCACCGCCACGCGGGCCTCCGGGTCCGCCTCGAACTCCCGGAAGGCGTCCGCGAGTCGGTCCGCCGTCGGCCCGTCGACGGCATTGCGCGCCTCGGGCCGGGACAGGACCACCGTGGTCACCGGGCCGCGGTGCTCGGTGCGCACCGCGGCGGCCCCGCCCATCTCCGTACCGTCGGTCCTGGATCGATCCGTCATCGCGTGCTCAACCCTCTCTGTAGCGTCGCTTGGCTCGGCCATGCGTCGCCCCTGCGGCTCTTGACTTGAACATTGCTTCAACTTCTACAGTCCCCGTATGAGCATGGAGACCACAGCCTGGACCCAGCTGCACGGCTTGATGAACGAGCAGGACGGTAAGCAGGCCCACCGTCCGTTCGCCCGCGCGACGCTGCGCCGCATCGGCCGGTTCGCCCGCCCCTACCGGCGTCGCATCGCCGCGTTCGTGCTGATCAGCACCGTAACGGCGGCGCTCGCGGTGGCGACGCCGTTGCTCGCGGGACGCGTCGTCGACACCATCATCAGCGACTCGGCCCCCGAGACCGTCGTACGCCTGGCCCTTCTCATCGCACTGATCGCCGTGGCCGAGGCGGGCCTCGGCCTGCTCAGCAGACGGATCTCCGCGGGGCTCGGCGAAGACCTGATCCTCGATCTGCGGACCGCCGTCTTCGACCACGTGCAGCGGATGCCGGTCGCGTTCTTCACCCGTACCCGTACCGGCGCGCTGGTCAGCCGCCTCAACAACGACGTCATCGGCGCCCAGCGCGCCTTCGCCACCACCCTGTCGGGCGTCGTCTCGAACCTGGTGATGCTGGTCCTCGCGCTCGCCATGATGCTCCGCCTGTCCTGGCAGATCACCCTGCTCGCCCTCGTACTCCTGCCGGTCTTCGTGCTCCCGGCGCGCCGCATGGGCCGCCGGATGGCGAAGCTTCAGCGGGAGGCGGCGCACCACAACGCCGCCATGGGGACGCGGATGACCGAACGGTTCTCGGCACCCGGCGCCACCCTGGTCAAGCTGTTCGGACGGCCCGAGGAGGAGTCCGCGCAGTTCGCGGCCCGGGCCCGGCGGGTGCGGGACATCGGGGTGCGCACGGCGATGGCCCAGTCCGCGTTCATCACCGCACTGACCCTGGTCTCCGCCCTGGCCCTCGCCCTCGTCTACGGCCTGGGCGGCTGGCTCGCGCTGCGCGGCTCCCTCGACGCGGGAGCGGTCGTCGCCCTCGCAATGCTCCTGACCCGCCTGTACGCGCCGCTGACCGCGCTCGCCGGGGCCCGGGTCGACGTGATGAGCGCCCTGGTCAGCTTCGAGCGGATCTTCGAGGTCCTCGACCTGAAGCCGCTGATCGAGGAGAAGCCGGACGCCCGCGCGGTGCCCGAAGGCCCGGTCGCCATCGAGTTCGACGACGTCCGCTTCGGCTACCCGTCCGCCGACAAGGTCTCCCTGGCCTCCCTGGAGGAGGTCGCCGCGCTCGACGGCCGGGGTGGCGAGGAGGTCCTGCACGGCGTGTCCTTCCGCGCCGAGCCCGGCGCCACCGTCGCCCTCGTCGGCTCCTCCGGCGCGGGCAAGTCGACCATCGCGCAGCTGGCGCCCCGGCTCTACGACGCCGATGCGGGGGCCGTACGCATCGGGGGCGTCGACGTACGCGAGTTGAGCGCGGCCTCGGTGCGCGCGACCCTCGGCATGGTCACGCAGGACGGCCACCTCTTCCACGACTCGGTCCGCGCCAACCTGCTCATCGCCCGCCCCGACGCCACCGAGGACGACCTCTGGGACGCCCTGCGCCGGGCCCGCCTCGACGGCCTGGTGGCGGAGCTGCCGGACGGCCTGGACACGGTGGTCGGCGAGCGCGGCTACCGGCTCTCGGGCGGTGAGCGGCAACGCCTCACCATCGCACGCCTGTTGCTCGCCAGGCAGCGTGTGGTGATCCTCGACGAGGCGACGGCACACCTCGACAACACCTCGGAGGCGGCGGTCCAGGAGGCCCTGACCGAGGCCCTTGCAGGGCGTACCGCGGTGGTCATCGCGCACCGCCTGTCGACGGTACGGGCGGCCGACGAGATCCTCGTCGTCGAGGCGGGCCGCATCGTGGAACGCGGCCGCCACGAGGACCTGTTGGCCGCCGACGGCCGCTACGCGGAGCTGTACCGGACACAGTTCGCGGAGCACAACGGGCACGGAGCGGAGCACAACGGCCAGGCCGGAGAGACCTCTCTCGTCACGCTGCCCGCAGCGACAACGTGACCCCCGCCGCGTCCCCCGAGCCCTCGGCGACGCACGGCCGGAACCCGAGCGAGAGCCGGTCAAGGAGCGAGCGCAGCCACTCGGCGTCCTTGACCGAGGCGTGACACAGCCGCATGCGCCGGGCCTGGAGCGGGGCGATGCGCAGTTCGGTGAACCGGCCGGTATCGGGTTCGAGCGAGACGAGGTAGAGGAGCCGCAGGTCGTCACGGTAGTGCTCGTACCCCGTGATGCCCTCGTAGTCGTTGATCAGGTCGCCGCAGCCGTGCAGGACGAGCTTGTCGCGGTACGTCTCCACGGGGCGCGGGTGGTGCGAGGAGTGGCCGTGCACGACGTCCGCTCCCGCGTCGATCAGGGCGTGGGCGAGGGCGACCTGGTCCCGGGACAGGCGGTAGCCCCAGTTGGTGCCCCAGTGGACCGAGGCCACCGCGATATCGCCCGGGCGCTTCATCTCCCGTACGCGGTCGGCCAGTTCGGACGCGGCGACGTCGTAGTGACCGGCCACGAAGCTCACCCCGCTGAGGTCGTCGGTCGCCGCCCAGTCGTACGGGACGCCGCTGGAGGGCATGCCGAAGGCGAAGACCAGGAGCCGCCGGTCCCCGTCGAGCGGGACGATCGCCGGGCGGTGCGCCGCCGCGGCGTCCCGTCCCGCGCCGGCCGTCCGCAGCCCCGCGGCGGACAGCGTGTCGAGGGTCTCCGCGAGGCCGGGGCGGCCGAAGTCCAGGATGTGGTTGTTGGCCAGGACGACGACGTCGGGTCGGGCGCAGGCCAGGCAGGGGAGGTTGTCGGGGTGCATCCGGTAGTGGATGTCCTTGCCGGGGGCGTACGCGTTGCTGCGCGTGACGCTGGTCTCCAGATTGACGATCCGGGCGTCGGGCGCGGCCGCGTCCAGGACCTCCAAGGCGTCACCCCAGGGCCAGTCGAAGGCGACCGGGCGCGGAATGGGCCCGCTCGCAGACTCCGCCAGGCGCACGTACTCCCGGGCGTCAAGGACGTAGCCCTCGCGCAGCTTCGGGTCACCGGGGTGCGGCAGGATCTGGTCCACGCCACGGCCGAGCATGACGTCGCCACAGAAGAACAGCGTGATCAAGCCTGCCCTCCGCGCTCTGTCGTGGCGTCGATCCGCGCCAGCCGGTTGACCGACTGCTCGCCTGGACGTATTGCTCGCCCAGTCGGCGAATCGCCTAATCGACGACGCCGATCAACGCCAGGGTGATGTTGTCCGGGCCGCCGGTCTCGATGGCGGACTTCCACAGCTCGAAGGCCGCACGGCCCCCGTCGTGGGCCCGCAGCACGGTGTCGAGCTCGTCCTCGGGCACCGGGTCGGTGAGGCCGTCGGTACACACCAAGTAGCGCTCGCCCGTGCTGAGCGGCTCCGTGCTGATGTGCGGCGTGATCTCGCTGAACCGCGCGGCGCCGCCGAGCGCCTGCGTCACGATCGACGTGGTGCGCTGGCCCGGCGCCAGCGGCGGGCTGTCGTCGACGCTCATCTGGTGCACCGTTTCGCGGGTGCTGGTCACGTCGAGCACTCTGCTGTCACCGACGTTGAACACCAGGAGTTCCTTGCCGAGCACCACGACACCCGCGACCGTCGTACCCATGGCGGTCAGGTCCGGATCGCCCTCGGCGGCCGAGTACACGGCCTGATTGCACACGTTCAGGGCGTCCCGTACGGCCTGCTCGCTGTCCAGCGTGGGCCCGAGCGCCGCCAGGTGCCGGACGACGAGGCCACTGGCCACCTCGCCCGCGGGCTGACCGCCGATACCGTCGGCGACCGCGACGACCAAAGGGGAACCGAGCGGGAACCCCAGCGTCTGCGGGTTCTCGGTCACGGTGCCGCACAGCGTCCACGGCCCGACGGCCAGGCTGTCCTCGTTGTGATCGCGCAAGAGCCCCGGGTGGCTCAGGGCGGTGACCGTTACATACGGCATATCTGCCCCGCCTTCCGCGACGGCGGGCGTGTTCGCACCACCATTGTCGCGCCACCCGCCGCATCCGGCTCAGTCGGCGGCTCAGGCGGTAGCTCAGTCCGGGCGTACCAGGCGTTCCAGGAGGTCGGGCAGGTCGGCGAAGGAGTCGAGGACGTGGTCCGGGGTGCCGCTCGCCGCACGGTGGGTCTCGGGCAGATACTTGCCGGTCTTGACGAGGACGCCGGTGACCCCGCTGCGCTGGGCGGCGAGCACATCGGACTCGATGTCGTCGCCGACCATCAGCGTCTCGGCCGGGTCGGCGCCGAGATGGTCGAGCGCGGTCGCGAAGAACGCCTCCGACGGCTTGCCGGTGATCTCCGCCTCGACCCGGGCCGCCCGCTCCAGGCCCAGAAGAAAGGCGCCCGTGTCCAGGTCCAGGCCGTCGGCGGTACGCCAGTACAGGTTCCGGTGCATCGCCACCAGACGGGCTCCCTCCTGGAGGTGCCGGAAGACCCGGTTGAGGGCCGCGTAGTCGAACGCGCGGCCCGCCCCGCCGATGACGACCACATCCACGTCCGGATCCAGGGACTGGATCTCGTGGTCCGGCCCCCAGTCCGCCGCGTCGACCACCGTCACGCCCGTCAGGTCGTCCCCGATGTCACCGGCGTTGAGCAGCAGACAGCGCGCGTGCGGATAGTGCTCGCGCAGATACGCGGCGGTGATGGCGGGCGCGGTGAGGATGTCGTCCTCGGTCACCGGGAACCCCGCCCCTTCGAGGCGCATGGTGATCCAGGCGCGGGTCCGCGAGGTCGTGTTGGTGACCAGGGCGTAGGGCAGCCCCGCGGCGCGCAGCCTCTGCAGGGCCGTGACGGCCCCGGGCAGCGGCTCCCAGGACACCGTGAGCACTCCGTCGATGTCGATGAGGACCGCACGGGCCCCTTCGCTGCGGTCGTTACGGCTCACTCGTTCCACAGCACCGACGGTAGTCAGCCTCGTACGGCGGCGCAGCGTGGACGGCACCTGCGGGGCCCCCGAACCGCGGTTGCGAAATGCCGTGATCAGAGGTACCCCGAAAGTACGGATGCGCAGATACGGATGTCCTCCCGACTCCCCTGAGATGGGGCGAGCACTGTGCTGTTCACCGACCGTGTGGATGCCGGGCAACGCCTCGCCGAAGCAGTGCGGCATCTGCAGGAAGAAAAACCCGTAGTACTCGGCCTGCCCCGGGGCGGCGTCCCGGTGGCCTTCGAGGTGGCGCGGGCACTGGAAGCCCCCCTCGATGTGATCGTGGTCCGCAAACTCGGGGTCCCCTACCAGCCGGAACTCGGCTTCGGCGCGATCGGCGAGGGCGGCGTACGGGTCCTGAGCGAGGACATCGTGCGCCACGCGGGCCTCGAGCCGATGCAGATCGCGGCGGTCGAGCACGAGGAAGAACGAGAGCTCCTTCGGCGGGCCCGGCGGTACCGCGACGGGCGGTCCCGGATACCGATCGGCGGCCGCACGGTGATCATCGTGGACGACGGCATCGCGACCGGAGCCACGGCGTCGGCCGCCTGCCAGGTGGCCCGGGCGCAGGGCGCCGCCCGCGTGGTGCTCGCCGTGCCGACGGCGCCGCCGGACACGGTGCACCGGTTGCGCGAGGCGGCCGACGAGGTGGTGGCGCTGTCCACGCCGCACCTGTTCAGCTCCGTCGGCGAGTGGTACCGGGACTTCACGCAGACCAGCGACGAGGAAGTCATCGGGCTCCTGGCTCAGGCCGCGGACGTCCGACCGGTCAAACGGGCCGCACCCGTCGCCGCCGAGGTCGAGGTGGACGCGGACGGTCTCCGGCTCGCCGGAGACCTGGCCGTGCCCGAGGGCGCGGAAGCCGTGGTGATGTTCGCCCACGGCTCCGGCAGCAGCAGACACAGCCCGCGCAACCGCTCAGTGGCGACCGTGCTGCGCGACGCGGGCCTCGGCACCCTCCTCTTCGACCTGCTCACGCCCGCCGAAGAGATCGACCGGGCGAACGTCTTCGACATCGACACCCTGTCCCGCAGGCTGCTCGGCGCCACCCGCTGGCTGCGCGAGCGCGAGTCCCTGCCGATCGGCTACTTCGGAGCCAGCACCGGCGCCGCGGCGGCACTGCGCGCGGCCGCCGACGCCACCGACGAAGCGGCCGTGGGCGCCGTGGTGTCCCGCGGCGGACGGCCGGACCTCGCCGCGCCCCGCCTCGGCGACGTCCGCGCGCCCACCCTGCTGATCGTCGGCGGGAACGATTCGGTGGTGCTCGACCTCAACCGTTCCGCCCAGGCGGAACTCCGCTGCGAGAACCGGCTCGAGGTCGTCCCCAGGGCCACCCACCTCTTCGAGGAACCCGGAGCCCTCGACCACGTCGCCGACCTCGCACGGGACTGGTTCCTCGGACACCTGACGTCGGACGGCGACCGCTTGGACACCGGCGACCCCGGTACACAGGAACAGTCGCACTGGCGCCGCGCGTTACCCCCGTACGCAACCGCGCACGGAAGAGGAGCGGCATGGCACACGACGACGAGGTAGTGATCAGCCCCACCGGCTGGGTGGCCCAACAGGCCCGCACCTACGAGGAGTCCGGCGGCACCAAAGGCACCACCATCCAGGGCGCCCCGTGCCTGCTGCTCGACTACCGGGGCCGACGCACCGGCAAGTGGCGGCGTACCGTGCTCATTTACGGCCGGGACGGCGAGGACTACCTCATCGTGGCGTCGTACGGCGGCTCGGACGCGCACCCGAAGTGGTATCTGAACCTGGAGGCCGAGCCCGAGGTCCGGCTCCGTGTGGGAGCCGAGCGGTTCGCCGCGCGCGCCGAGACGCTGGGCCCCGCGGAGAAGGCCCGGGTGTGGCCCTCCCTGGTGGAGCTGTTCCCGAGGTACGCGGCGTACCAGAAAAAGACAGAGCGCGACATTCCGGTGGTACGACTCAGCCGTACCGCCTGAGCACGCGTGCGCGACCCGGCCCTACCGGCCAGGTGCGCGTGCGTGGACTCCCTGGGCGCGGGAACGCGTCCCGGGAGACAGTGGACAGGACCGACCTCCGCAGCACTGGAGGATCCATGAACCACCCCCCGATCCCCGACCCGTCACGACCGGGCCCCACGCCCGATCCCCCTCCGGGCCCGCCCCCGGACCCCGGCTCACCGCCGCCGGACCCGGGCCCGCTGCCCGGCCCGGTGCCGCCCAGGCCGACGCCGCCGGTGCCGGAACCGCCCCCGTCCCCGATCCCGAAGCCGCCCGGGCCCGACCCCGTGCCGGATCCGGATCCGGGACCCATCTCCAGCTGACCGCCTATCGACGCCGCCGCCGGGCGGGCCGTCAACTCCGGCCCGCCCGGCGGCGGTTCAGCGTCCGGAGGTTATGCGGTGACCTCGGAGCGGTCCCCGCCCCACAGCGTGTGGAACGAGCCCGCACGGTCGGTGCGCCGGTAGGTGTGCGCCCCGAAGAAGTCCCGCTGACCCTGCGTGAGCGCGGCCGGAAGCCGCTCCGCACGCAGCGCGTCGTAGTACGCGAGTGCCGCCGCGAACCCCGGCGTGGGCACGCCCTGCCGGGTTGCCGCGACAAGCACCGACCGCCAGTCGTCCTGCGCCGCCCCGATCTCCTCCGCGAAGCCCTTGTCGGCGAGCAGGCTGGGCAGGTCGGGGCGGGTGTCGTACGCGGCCCGGATGCGGTCCAGGAAGGCCGCGCGGATGATGCAGCCGCCGCGCCAGATCGAGGCCACGGCGCCCAGGTCGATGTGCCAGCCGTAGGTGTCGCTGCCCGCCTGGATCTCGTGGAAGCCCTGCGTGTACGAGACGATCTTGGAGGCGTAGAGCGCCTGCTCGACCTGGTCGGCGAAGGCCGCCGCCTCGGCCTCGGACAGCGGCTTCGCCGTCGGGCCCGGCAGGCCCTGCGCGGCCTCGCGCAGCTCCGCGTGGCCGGAGAGCGAGCGCGCGAAGACGGCCTCCGCGATGCCGGAGACCGGCACCCCGAGGTCGAGCGCGATCTGCACGGTCCACCGCCCGGTGCCCTTCTGCTCCGCCCGGTCCTGCACGACGTCCACGAACGGCCCACCGGTGGCGGCGTCCACGTGCGCGAGGACCTCGGCGGTGATCTCGATCAGATACGAGTCGAGGCGGCCGGTGTTCCAGGTGCGGAAGATCTCCGCGATCCGGGCCGGTTCGTAGCCCGCCACATCGCGCAGGAGCTGGTACGCCTCGCCGATGAGCTGCATGTCGGCGTACTCGATGCCGTTGTGCACCATCTTCACGAAGTGCCCGGCACCGTCCGGGCCGCAGTGCGTCACGCACGGGGTGCCGTCCCCGGCCTTCGCGGCGATCTTCTCCAGCATCGGCCCGAGCGTGGCGTACGACTCGGCCGAGCCGCCCGGCATGATGCTCGGGCCGAGCAGCGCACCCTCCTCGCCGCCGGAGACGCCCGTACCGACGAAGTGGAGCCCCTGCTCGCGCAGTTCGCGCTCGCGCCGCCGGGTGTCCTCGAAGTGCGCGTTCCCACCGTCGATGATCATGTCGCCGGGCTCAAGGAGCGGCGCGAACTCGCGGATTACGGCGTCCGTCGGCTCGCCCGCCTTGACCATCACGACGAGCCGCCGCGGCCGCTCCAGAGCGGCCACGAACTCCTCGGCCGACTCGGCGCCGACGAAGGTGCCCTCCTGCCCGAACTCCGCGAGGAGCGCTCGGGTCCTGGCCGGAGTGCGGTTGTGCACGGCGACGGAATAGCCGTTGCGCGCGAAGTTGCGGGCGAGGTTGCGCCCCATGACCGCGAGCCCCGTGACGCCGATCTGGGCTGAAGTGCTCGGCATGCCCTTTGACCTCCTGTTATGCACTGGCGGGGGAGCTCCCGCGTCGTGTCCGCTGCCGCTTCCCACAGATGTACGTACGTGTTGAGCGTTGTGCTCGGCTTGGCGTGCCTCAAGGCACGCTGAACACCCTTGATGCTCTCACCCTGGGCGATCAGCACGCTCGCGTACGGACGCTGTTGTGAGTCTTGGGAGTTGACAGTTCCGAGGTCGACAGGCCGCGCGTGTTCCTCCTCCCTGCGCCCCTTCGGCAGCTTGACCCCTACGGAGGGATCACGGGCCATCTGTCCGTCCAGCCATGCCGAGCCGGCGGGACGGCCCGTCGCCGTAAGCGCGAGCACGTGTGCACGGACGCGACGGTTCGGGTCGGAGAGCTTTCTCGGGCGCAGCGGTTGCCCTGGTGGCCCTAACGGGCGCCGCTCTCCAGCAGGCTCTTGAGCTTCTGTTCGTCCCTCGGGAACTCCTTGCGGGCGCGCGGGCGGACGGCCAGCGGCACGAGCGCCTTGCCTGGGCCGTGCCCCTCGTAGTCGATGTCGAGCGTCAGGCGTGAGCGCCTGCCGTCGTCGAGCGGCTCGATCGTGCCGTGGACGTCCGGCCTGACGGGGCCCTCGATGCCGTGGTAGTGCCAGCTTCTCGGCGGATCGAACTCGGTGACCTCCAGGGTCGTGGTGAACTCGCGGCCCATGCGCCGGGTCACCTCGATCTTGGAGCCGACGCCCAGCGGGGCGTCGCCGACCACATGCGCGGCTACGGCGCTCTCCTGCCACTCCGTCAGGTGGTCGGGGGAGGTGACGTACGAGAAGACGTCTTCGGGACGGCAGTCGATCTCGACGCTTTCCTTGATCGCGGACATTTTGCCCCCTTTGTCAGGTTCTTACAGGCATGATCTCACCGTGCCCACCGGGCCACCAGTGCCACCCGGCCCCCCGGGGCACTCAGTGCCCTCAGGGCATCAGGGCACTCAGCCGCCCGCCCCCGGCCCGCCGCCCGCCCCCGGCCCGCCACCCCACCCGGGCCGCCACCCACCCGAGCCCCGCGCCTCCGGCACCGACAAGCTCGTCCAGCGCCCTCCTGGACCCTGACTGGGAAGTGCTGGCGCGGGCCAAGTATTCCCTTGGGCCGCGTGGGAATGTCCCGACAGCGGCTTCATCGGCGTCGATCGTCAGGGGAGTGTGCGCTCATGGCCCAGTTCGACCTTCCGCTCGACCAACTGCGTGACTACCGGCCCGCGTTGCCCGAACCGGCAGACTTCGACCAGTTCTGGCAGAAGACCCTCGCCGAGGCCGCGGAGCACGAGCTCGACGCCCGGTTCGAGCCGGTCGACCTGCCGCTGCCCGGCGTCGACGCGTACGACGTCACGTACGCCGGATTCGCCGGACACCCGGTCAAGGGCTGGCTGATCCTGCCCACGGGCGCCGCCGGGCCGCTGCCCGCGGTGGTGGAGTACATCGGGTACGGCGGCGGGCGCGGCCTGCCCCATATGCATCTCCTGTGGGCGGCGGCCGGGTTCGCGCACTTCGTGATGGACACGCGTGGCCAGGGCAGCGCGGGCTGGGCCGAGGGCAATACCCCTGATCCGGTGGGCAGCGGCCCGGCGTACCCGGGCTTCATGACGCGCGGTATCGAGGACCCGCACACGTACTACTACCGCCGCCTCTACACCGACGCGGTCCGCGCGGTCGCCGCTGCCCGTACCCACCCGCGCGTGGACGCCGCCCGCGTCGCCGTCACCGGGGTCAGCCAGGGCGGCGGCCTCGCACTCGCCGTCGGCGGGCTCGTGCCCGACCTGGCGGCGGTCGCCCCGGACGTGCCGTTCCTCTGCGACTTCCGGCGCGCGGCGACGCTCACCGACCGGCCGCCGTACCACGAGATCGGCCTGTATCTGAAGACCCGGCGGGCCGACCCGGAGCAGATCTTCGGCACGCTCGGCTACTTCGACGCCGTGCACTTCGCGTCCCGCGGCCGCGCGCCCGCGCTGTTCTCGGTCGCCCTGGAGGACCTGACCTGCCCGCCGTCCACGGTGTTCGCCGCGTTCAACGCGTACGGGGGCGACGAGGGCGCCGACAAGGCCATCGAGGTCTACCCCTTCAACGACCACGAGGGCGGCGGACCATACCAGCAGGCGGCCCAACTCCGCTGGCTTCCGGGGCACTTGACAGCGGTCTGAGCCACACCCTTGTCATGGCCCGAACGGGTCCCTTACTTTGCGAGTCGTCGGAGCGTGCCGACACCGGCTCTAGGACCGCGCGGCGCGCGAGGTACGGCTCTCAGGGGACTGGGGAACGTCATGGGCTTACGCGGGCGGCACCGCCGCTATCGGCCGAGCAGGATCAACCGCGCCTCGCTCACGGTCACGGCGGGCGGTGCCGGAGTCGCCCTGCCCCTCGTCGGCAGCGGCGCCGCGCAGGCCGCCGACGTCGGCACCTGGACCAAGGTCGCCGCCTGCGAGTCCTCCGGAGACTGGGCGATCAACACCGGAAACGGCTACTTCGGCGGGCTCCAGTTCAAGCAGTCCACCTGGGAGGAGTACGGCGGCACGGCGTACGCCCCACGGGCCGACCTCGCCACCAGGGACCAGCAGATGGCCGTCGCCGAGCGGGTCCTGGAGGGGCAGGGGCCGGGCGCGTGGCCGGTGTGCTCGGCACGGGCGGGGCTCACTGCGGACGGCTCCGCACCTGACGGCTCCGTACCTGACGGCACCGGCCAGGACATCCGGCCGGACGGCGCGCGGTCCGGGCCCGTGGCCAAGGCCGCGGCGTCGGGGAGGCCCGGCGCCGGGCCCGAGGTCACGCCGCAGTCCAAGGCGGGCAAGGCCGAGATGTACACGGTCGTACCCGGCGACACCCTCTCCGGAATCGCCGAGTCCCGGCACGTCCGGGGTGGTTGGCAGCAGTTGTACGCGGGCAACCGCGCTGTTGTCGGCGCCGATCCTGACCTGATCGTGCCGGGGCAGCGGCTCACGCTGCGGGGCAAGGCGGCACCCGCGCCCGCGCCCGCTCCCGAGCGGGAGGCGCAACCGGCCCCGAAGCCGGACTCGAAGCCCGCACCGAAACCGAAGCCGGAGCCGGACGCGAAGCCCGCCTCGCCGGGCCTCGCCGCCCCCGTCGCCGCGAGTCCCAGCACCCCTTACCGGGCCACGGGCGGATCCTGGGCGAGCGGGTACCACACGGGCGTGGACTTCGCGGTGCCCACCGGCACCTCGGTACGGGCCGTCGCCGGGGGGCGGGTCGTCTCGGCGGGCTGGGGCGGCGCGTACGGCTATCAGGTGGTGCTCCGGCACGCCGACGGCAAGTACAGCCAGTACGCCCACCTGTCGGCGCTCACCGTGCGGGCCGGGCAGGACGTGGGGCCCGGGCAGCGCATCGCGCGCTCCGGTTCCACCGGCAACTCCACCGGGCCCCATCTGCACTTCGAGGTGCGGACCGGGCCCGACTACGGCTCCGACGTGGACCCGCTCGCGTATCTGCGCTCCGGCGGCGTCAAGATCTGAACCGCGCGCACAGCCGTCCGCGCGCCGCTCCTGATCCGTGCCCTGATCCCCGCCCTGATCCGCGCCGGGACATCGCGGTCGCACCCGAGGCCCGGACGACGGCCGCGGCCGCAGGCTCTGGGATCCCGTCGAGCGCCGGTTCGCGCACGGCTTGGTGGCCCAGGTCCAGGTGGTCCGAGCCCAAGTCCAGGACGTCGAGCGGCTCCGGGGACTCCCGCGCCGCCAAGGACGGGTCGAGCGGCGGCCCGGGCACCGGCACGGAGTCCGCGAGTACGCCGACGGGCAGCGCGCCGCCGCCCGCAAGGCCGATCTCGGTACCGCTGTCGATCGCCGTCCGTGCCCGCCCACCGTGCAGGATCACCCGCTTCGTCCGCTCCGTACGCGCGATCCGCTCCATGGTCAGCAGCACCAGACCACCCGCCGCCACCGCTCCGGCGGCGAGTGCGAGCAGCCCGCCCGCAAAGCCGTACCGGAAGGTCTCGCCGAAGAGCGTGAGTCCGACCGCGGCCGCGACCACCGGGTTCACCACCGTCAGGACGGCGAGCGGCGCCGCGAGCCCCGCGCCCCGGTAGGACGCCTGCGCGAGCAGCAGGCCGCCGCAGGCCAAGGCCGCGATCACCAGGAGGCTCGGCACCTCGCGGACCGCGCCGCTCCCCGTGACGTCGACCGCCACGGTCTTGGTGAACACCGACGCGATGCCGAACGCCACCCCCGACGCCCCGGCGAGCAGCACACTGCGCACCACGGGGTGCCGGCACAGCGCGAACGCCGTCACCATCAGGGCGCCCACCGCGCCGAACGTGGTCAGCGCGAGCATCAGACGTTCGGCACCGGCCAGCGGGTCCGCGTCGGCCCGGCCGGTGAGCGCGAGCAGCCCGGCGAGGCCGACGGTCGCCATGACCGCGCCGCGCCAGGCGGTCCGCCCGGCCCGGCGCCCGAAGAACAGGGCCGCCATGGGCAGGGCGAAGACTATGGTCAGCGCGCCGAGGGGCTGGACGAGGCTGAGCGGTCCGAAGGCGAGCGCCGCCACGTGCAGGGCTGCGCCGAGGCCGTTGAGGCCGACCGCCACCCACCACGCGGGTCGCCGTACCGGCGCATAGGTCCGGTGTGGCGACGTCGCGGCGACCCGCTCCTGCAGAATCGCGCCGCCTGCGTAGGCGAGGGCGGAGACGAATGCGAGGAGCACAGCCAGTGCGAGGGCGCTCATCGGCCGCTCCTTGACTGCTCCTGTGTCGAATGTTTCGAATGTGCTGAATGTGCGGCATATGCGGAATGTGCCGAACGTTCCCCTTGCATAACAGCCGCGATGACGCGGGCATTCCGCAGGAGTTGGGCACCGGGGTTACCCGCGCGGCAGCGCGTTGCGATCATGGGGCGATGGACCTCCAACCGATGGACCTCCAACCGGTCAGCTCCGTCGGCGGCTTCTTCGCCCTGCGCACCGGCCTGCCCTCGGCCGCCGGGGCGGTTCCGCTCGCCCGGGTGTACGCGGGCGACGATGCCCCGCTGTCCTTCCGGGTGCGGAAGGTGACGACGCGGCTGAGGGCGCCCGAGGAGCGGATCGGCGTCTCGGTCGCGCACCTGGGTCTGGCCGCCCGGCTCTGGTCCATCGCGCTCGGGCCCGCCGCCTTGTACGGCCGCCTCCTCGACCTGGACCCGGAGCGATTGCACTGGGACCCGGACGGAACGAGCCCGGACGACCTGTGGCTCGACGTCGTACGAGAACTGCGGCTCGACGGCGTACGAGAAGCACCGCGGGAGCAAGCGTCGCGGGAACCACGAGAAGCCCCGCGACAACACGCGAGCGAAGCCTTGGCCGGTGCGCTCGCCGACACCGTGATCGACACCCACCTCGCCCCCCTGTCCGCCGCCCTCCACCGCACCCACCGCATCGCCGACCGGCTGCTCCGCGGCAACGCCGGTTCCGCCCTCGGCGGCGCCGTGCGGGAACTCTGCGTCTGGGCCCCGGCCCACGGCCGCCCGGAGGTGGCCGACCGGGCGGCGGCCCTGGGTACGGCCTTGATGCGCCATCCCTGGCTGCGGGACACGGGGACCCTGCGCCCGCCGTCGCCCGGGGCCGCGGCCGGGGCGTTCCGCCGCACCAGTTGCTGTCTCTTCTACCGCTGCCCGGACGGCGGTCTCTGCGGCGACTGCTGCTTCGACCGGCCGCCGGGCGGTACGCGGGCGGGGCGCTGACGGGCGCCGCGCGCCGACCGACGCGTGTTCGACTGCTTGTGCGGTTTGGCGCGGGCACCCCCGCCTACGTAAAGTTCCCTCTTCGGAGAACTTCACGGACTTCACGGACACAAGGACTACGGCGATGACCATCGCTCCCCAGCAGAGCACCCCCGAGGAGCCGCAGGCGCCGCAGGCGCCCCAGGCACCCGGCGAGCCGGAGTACGGCCCCGGCATCGACCCGGAGCGCCTGGCCATCTGCCTCAGCGTGCTCGAAGAGCTGGACAAGCTGGAGGTCGACCATCCCGACGCCGTCGCCGTGCGCCGCGCCACCTCCGGCATCTACCGCACCGTGAAGCAGCGCCGCCGCCAGGAGCGCCGCGCCGCCAAGACCGCGCACGACCGCGCCGTCACCGAGGCCACCGCCACCGGCTCCAAGGACCGCATCGACGACGAGACCCAGGGCCTGCTGCCGTCCTCCTCGGTGGTCGGCGAGATCGCCGGGATACTCCAGCGCCCGCGCTCCTGCTACACCTGCAAGACCCGGTACGTCGAGGTCGACGCGTTCTACCACCAGCTCTGCCAGGAGTGCGCCGCCCTGAACCGCTCGAAGCGGGACGCCCGCGCCGATCTGGCCGGCAAGCGCGCGCTGCTCACCGGCGGCCGCGCCAAGATCGGCATGTACATCGCGCTGCGACTGCTCCGCGACGGCGCGCACACCACGATCACCACGCGCTTCCCCAAGGACGCCATCCGCCGCTTCAAGGCCATGGACGACTCCGCGGACTGGATGCACCGCCTGGAGGTCGTCGGCATCGACCTGCGCGACCCGGCCCAGTCGGTGGCGCTTGCCGACCAGGTCGCCGAGCAGGGCCCGCTCGACATCCTGATCAACAACGCGACGCAGACCGTGCGCCGTCTGCCCTCCGCGTACGCCGCCCTGGTCGAGGGCGAGAGCGCGCCGCTGCCGGCCGGTGAGCTCCCCGCGCACCACGTCATCGGTGCCTTCAACTCCGGTTCCGTGGACGGTCTCGCCGCGCTGCCCGTCGGCGTCAGCGGTCTCGACGCGCAGAAGGTCGCCGACCTCGCCCTGGTCGCGGGCAACGCCAGCGTGGCCCGGCACCTCGACGGCACCGCCATCGACGCGGGCGGCCTGGTGCCGGACGTCGTCGAGTCCAACACCTGGGTGCAGACCATCGAGCAGATCTCCCCGGTGGAGCTCCTCGAGACCCAACTCTGCAACTACACGGCGCCGTTCATCCTGATCAGCAAGTTGCGGCCGGTGATGGCCGAGGCCGCCAAGAAGGCGTCGAGCGGGCGGGCGTACGTCGTCAACGTCTCGGCGATGGAAGGCGTGTTCAGCCGTGGCTACAAGGGCGCGGGGCACCCGAACACCAACGCCGCGAAGGCCGCCATGAACATGGTGACGCGGACCAGCGGCCAGGAGATGTTCCAGACCGACGGCATCCTCATGACCTCGGTGGACACCGGCTGGATCACCGACGAGCGCCCGCACTACGACAAGCTGCGCCTGGCCGAGGAGGGCTTCCACGCCCCGCTCGACCTGATCGACGGCGCCGCCCGCGTCTACGACCCGGTGGTGCGCGGCGAGGCGGGCGAGGACCTGTACGGCGTCTTCTTGAAGGACTACGCGCCCGCCAAGTGGTAGGAGCGGAGGTGGCGTTGGCGTCGCAGCCCCCGTTCGGGCGTTAAGGCGTTCAGGCGTTCAACCCGTAGCCGTACGCGGTTACCCTGCCGATACATGACGGTCTTACGCAGACAGGTGCTCAAGTACGGTGCCGGAGCGGCGAGTTCGGCCGCCACCCTGGCCCTCACCGGAACCGTGACCGGCACGGCCCGGGCCGCCGCCCCGCGCGGCCCCGGCCACCGCGTCGCCGTGCTGGGCGGTGGCCCCGGCGGCCTGACCGCCGCCCACGAACTGGCCGAGCGCGGCTTCGAGGTCACCGTCTACGAGCGGCGCGACGTCCTCGGCGGCAAGGTCCGCTCCACGCCGGTCCCGGGCACCGGCACCGGCGGCCGCCGCGATCTGCCGGGGGAGCACGGCCACCGCGCGGTCTTCGGCTTCTACCACAACCTGCCGGACACCCTGCGCCGCATCCCGTACCCCGGAAACGATCGGGGCGTCTACGACAACCTCACCCAAGTCCCCTGGCAGACCTTCGTCCGCGAGGACGGCAAGAAGGACCTCTCCTACCCGAGCACCCCGCCCGCCCCGGGCGCCCTCGACCTCGCCGCCTTGCAGCGCATGATCGCGGGAGCCGTCGCCGAGCTGGGCAACCTGCCCCCGCACGAGGCCGGGTACTTCGCCGAGCGCGGCGCGATCCTGCTCACCAGCAGCAAGGAGCGCCTGTTCGGCGAGTGGGAGTACATCGACTGGTGGACGTTCATCCGCGCCGAGTCGAAATCCCTTGAGTACCAACGCCTGTTCGGCGGCACCGCCCAGACCCTGAACGCCTTCAAGCCCAGCCTGGCCAGCACCCGCACCTGCGCCCAGGGCGGCGAGGCGATCATTTACGACATGCTGCGCCGCGGCAGCGACGGCCCGCACAACCGGGTCTTCAACGGCCCCACCAGCGAGGCCTGGGAGGACCCCTGGGTCGACCACCTGCGCTCCCTGGGCGTCCGCTTCCGCACCGGCCACACCGTGGATTCGCTCACCTTCGCCGACGGCCGGATCACCGCCGCCAACGCCCGTACGGCAGAGGGAAGTTCGGTACGGATCGAGGCCGACTGGTTCCTCGCGGCCCTGCCCGCCGACCGCGCCAAGCACCTGTGGAGCAAGGACATCCTCGCCGCGGACCCGACCCTGGCGGGCACCGCACAGCTCGGCACCATCTGGTGCCAGGGCATCCAGTACTTCCTGCGCGAGCCGACGCCGCTCCACAACGGCCATGTGGTGTACGTCGATTCGCCCTGGGCACTCGTCTCGGTCGCCCAGGCGCAGTTCTGGACCCCCGGCTTCCCCGCCACCTGGGGCGACGGCACCGCCCGTGACTCGCTCTCCGTCGTCATCTCCAACTGGGAGAAACCCGGAATCCTGTACGGCAAACCGGCCGCCCGCTGCACCCGTGAGGAGGTCGCGGCCGAGGTGTGGGCCCAGATGAAGGCCGCCCTGGAAGACCAGGGCGAGACCGTGCTCCCCGACTCCCTGCTGCACTCCTGGCACCTGGACCCGGCCCTCCAGGACGGCCCGGACGGCCTCACCAACGACGAGCCGTACCTCCTCAACGGCAAGGGCTCCTGGCCGCACCGCCCCGAGGTCGTCACGGCCATCCCGAACCTGTTCATCAGCGCCGATTACGCCCGCACGCACAGCAACCTGGACTTCTCGTCGATGGAGACCGCCAACGAGGCGGGCCGCCGGGCCGCCAACGGCGTGCTGGACGCGGCCGGTTCGGACGCCGAGCGGGTCCGCCTCTTCGAGGGCTACCACCCACCCGAATTCGAGCTCGCCAAACGCATCGACGCTGAGCGCTACCGCGCGGGCCTGCCACACGTGCTCGACGTGGGTTAAAAGGTACGGCCCTGGGGGCTCCGCCCCCCCCCAGACCCCCTTGTCCGCCCAGGGGGGCACCTCCCTGCTCGAGCGAAGCCGAGAGCTTGGGGGAGGGCGTCGTCCTCAAACGCCGGACGGGCTGGTTGTTGCCCCCGCTGACACGAGTTCCAGGACCGCGCGCCAGTCCTCCAGGACCCCCGGGTCGAAGGTCGCCGTGAGCCCCGCCTCCTCGGCCCGGTGGAGCGTCGCCGCGTCGTCGGACCAGGGGTCGAGGCGGGCGGCGAGCCGGGCCACCCGCTCGCCGAGCAGCGGCCTGAGCGTGTCTGCGGCGACCCGGTCGGCGTGCTCGGCCCCTGGTTCGTCGACCGGGCGCAGTAGCCGCCCGATGTCCTTGACCAGGCCCGCGACCTGGAGTTCCTTGTCGCTGGGGTGGGTGCGGCGGAGCTGCGCCGCGGTGCGCAGGGCGTGCTCGTGCAGATCGACGCCGCCCGTGCCGGGCCCGCCGGTGGCGGGGATGCCGCGGGTGGCGTAGAGGAGTTCCATCAGCTCGTCGACGGTGGGTGGCGCTGTCTTCGACGCGGTACGCGTGTCCATGCGCGGCTCCCTGAGGACCTCGATGCCGGGGCACGGGCAGCAGACCATGGCGACCTGACCGAGGAGCCAACGCTGTGTGAACCGTCACGGAGAAACGGGACGCAAAGACCGTAACTGGCCTAAAAGGGCTGCCTCGTCACCCATTGGGCGGACAATTTCCAGCCCCATAGAGCAGGGGGGTGCTCATTTGGTTACTCTGGTCGGGACGGACAGTTCATGGGTGCTCTACCAGCACCTATGGCCCGTTTCGGGGCAAAGCCGGTCACCACGGCCACGTTCCGCACGCGTTCCCGGCGCCACCGCGGCGGAGCAGCCCACATGGAGCCCCACCGGGCCACGGAGCCCGGGGAGCGGGCGGCCGTGGCGCCCGGGGGTTACGCGACACAGAAGGAGTGCGCGGTGACACAGGACAACTCGAAGAGCGAACAGCGCGGCCCCAAGGAACCCGGCGACCCCAAGCGCCAACCGAAGGACCTCGGCAGTCTCGACGTCTGGGCCAAGTCGGCCCCGATCCGGCTCGCGGGGTACGAGGACGACCTCGCCGAGCCGCACATCCTCCAGAGCGTGGACTGAGGTTGCTGGTCTGGGGGCTGCGCCCCCAGACCTCCTTTGTCCTCAAACGCCGGACGGGCTTTGGTTGTCCGGAGCCGTACGCCGCCAAGGGCGCAGCCGCTCCAGCTCCGCCGCCACCGCGAGGACACGGTCCTCGTGGCCCGGCGCCGCGACGAGCTGGACGGCGCACGGCGCCCCCGACGACAGATGGCCGAACGGCAGCGTGAGGGCCGGCCACCCGGTCAGGTTCCACGGCGGAGTCATCGGCGAATACCGCGTGTTGACCAGAATGTTCCGTAGCCAGCCGCGCTCGTGCCAGGCCGCGGCGCGCGGCCCCCGCCGGGCGAGCCCCGGGGTCAGCAGCACCTCGTGCTCCGCGAAGAACGGCGCGAACCGCTCCCGCAACCGGTCCCGCCCGAACCCCCGCTCCACCCGCCGCACCGTGCGCGCCCCGAGCGCGGCATGCACCCGGGTGCGCCGGTCCAGACGCCCCGGATCCGAGCCCTCCGCGGCGGCCAGATCGTTCACATCGACCCGCGTCCCCGCTGTCCAGTGCGCGAACGCCACGGCACCCAGCCACATCGGATACGCCGGATCGGCCTCCGCCACCCGGTGCCCCGCCCCCGCCAGTGCCTTCCCGGCCTCCCGCGCGGCCGTGGCGTACGCATGACCGACCGGCACGCCCACCAGCGGGCTGCGCGTGGAAACGGCGACCCGTAGCGGACCCTCGCGCTCGGCGCCCGCGGCACCGAAGGCGTCCTCGGACACATCCGCGAGGACCGAGAGCAGCAGCCGCGCGTCCGCGACCGTGGTCGCGAGCGGACCGTTCTCGGACATCCCGAACCAGCCGCCGCCCAGCTCCCGCGGTACGACGCCGGGCCCCGGCTTCACGCCGACGAGCCCGCAGTTGGCGGCCGGAATGCGCAGCGAGCCCATCCCGTCGTTGCCCACGGCGATCGGCACCATGCCCGCCGCGACCGCCGCCGCACTGCCCCCGGACGAGCCGCCCGCGGTCCGCGCCGGGTCCCACGGGTTCCGCGCGGTGCCGAACACCCCCTCCGTGGTGCCCCACACGCACAGCTCCGGCACATGCGTGAGCCCCACCACGACCGCGCCCGCCGCACGGAGCCGGGCCACCGTGGGATGGTCGGCGGCAGCCGGGGCGTCCGGGGTCGCGGCGGAGCCGAGCCGGGTCGATTCGCCGCGCACCGGAAGGTTGTCCTTCACGGCCACCGGCACGCCCGCGAGCGGCAGTTCGGCCAGGTCGCCCCGGGCGGCGACCTCGTCCGCCTCCGCCAGGGCCTCGGCGGCCCGCACCCGCCGGAAGGCGCTCACCTTCCCGTTCACCTGCTCGATCCGTTCGAGATGCGCGGCCACCACCTCGCGCGGTGACACCCGCTTCTCCCGTACGGCGGCGGCGATCTCGACGGCGGTACGGCCGACCCAGCTGGTCACGGTGGCTCCTTGCGCGGGGTAAGGGGGGTGATCGGGTGGACGGGCACACTCTGCCCGGTGCGGGCACCCCGCGTCGAGGTCCAGAAACAGCAGGCGGCGGCGGCCGTTTCCGGCCAACCCGGCGCCCGGGGGACATCCGATGACTGCCCGAACTCCCTTTGCCGTACGGCCCATTGACAGTGCAAGGCCGCCCCTCAATCATCAGGCGTGCTCAGACATCCGATGAATGCCCGGCAAGGAGTCGCTGTCCCCCGACCCGGAGGCCCGTCATGGCCGTCAGCCGCCGTCTCTTCCTCGCCGTCGGTACCGCGAGCGCGCTCACGGTACCGACGGCCGGTCCCGTCGCCGCAGCCCGCCCCGGCGGTGCACCCGCCGCACCGGCCGCACCCGCCACCCGCCCCGAGCCCCGCTACCGGATCCCGGTGAGCCCCGACGACACCCCGGAGCAGCTGGTCGACAAGGCGGCCCGGGTCCGTCCGACGGAGCGTCAAGTCCGCTGGCAGCGCTTGGAGAAGACGGCGTTCCTGCACTTCGGCGTGAACACCTTCACGGGCCTGGAGTGGGGCACCGGGGACGAGGACCCGGACCTCTTCCAGCCGTCCGGGCTCGACACCGACCAGTGGGCGCGGGCACTGCGCGACGGCGGATTCGAGCTCGCCATCCTCACCGTCAAGCACCACGACGGCTTCGTGCTCTACCCGTCCCGCTACACCGAGCACACGGTGGCGTCGAGCAGCTGGCAGGACGGCCGCGGCGATGTGCTGCGCTCCTTCGCCGACTCGATGCGCCGCCACGGCCTCAAGGCGGGCGTCTACCTCTCGCCCGCGGACGAGAACCAGTACCTGCACGGCGTATACGCCAACGGCAGCGCACGCACCAGCCGGACCATCCCCACACCCGTCGCCTCCGGCGACCGCTCCCGCCCATCACCGTCAAAGACGTTCACGCTCGACGCCACCGACTACGGCGCCCATATGCTCAACCAGCTCTACGAGGTCCTCACCGAGTACGGCCCCCTCGACGAGGTCTGGTTCGACGGCGCCCAGGGCCATATCCCGCCGGACAAGGTGGAGAAATACGACTGGGACAGCTGGTACGAGCTGATCCGCGCCCTCGCGCCGGACGCGACCATCGCCATCTCCGGGCCGGACGTGCGCTGGGTCGGCAACGAGGGCGGGCTCGCCCGCGAGGACGAGTGGAGCGTCGTCCCCGTCAAGGAGAAGGAATACGGCCGTACCGACTACGCCCTCGCCCACGACGACCCGGACCAGGGCAGCCGCGCAGCCCTCGTCCGGGCACAGCGCGAGGCCGGGGCCACGCATCTCCAGTGGTGGCCCGCCGAGTGCGATGTGTCGATCCGGCCCGGCTGGTTCTACCACGAGGACCAAGTCCCCAAGTCCGTCGAGCAGTTGACCGACATCTGGTACCGCTCGGTGGGCCGCAACGCGGTACTCCTGCTCAATATCCCGCCGGACAAGCGGGGCCTGCTACCGGACGCGGACGTGCTGCGGCTCCGCGAGTTCGCGGCCCGGATCGCCGCCGAGCTGCCGGAGGACCTGGCACGCGGCGCCCGGGCCGAGGGCGACGGCTCGGGGGCGGCCCGCGCGGTCGACGGCGACCCGGACACGGCGTGGACGGCGCCCGCCCCCGCGTCCGGGACGCTGACCGTCGACCTCGGCGCGGCGCGGGAAGCGGACCGCGTCCGGCTCGCGGAGGACGTGCGGCATGGGCAGCAGGTCGAGGGGTTGGTGGTGGAGGCGGAGGGCCCCGGTGGTGTCTGGGTGCCGGTCGCGGAGGCGGGCGTCGTCGGGGCGAGCCGGATTCTGGCGCTGCCCGTGCCGGTGACGGCCCGCCGGTGGCGGCTGCGGATCACGGGGGCGCGGGAGGCGGGGCGGATCGCGGAGTTCGGGCTTTACCGGTCCCGGTCCCGGGTGTAGGGCGTGCGCGCGTTGTCTCTTCCCCGGTCCCGCCCCTTCCCGGCTGTGTCGATATGCGGCTAACGCCGCGTGGGGGGGCTTCGCCCCCAGACCCCTTATATCGCGCTGAACGCGCTCGTCCTCAAACGCCGGACGGGCCAGGAGTGTGGGCCCGTAGCCACTGCTCCACCTCGCCCACGTGTGCGGCCGCCGCCGCTCGCGCCGCTTCCGGGTCGCGGGCCGCCAACGCCCCGTAGATTCGGGCGTGTTCGCGGCGGGTGCGGTCGAAGGCGCCCTCTTCCTGGTAGCCGCGCCAGACCCGGGCCCGGAACGTACGCGACGACAGGCCCTCCAGGATCGCCGCCATCGTGTCGTTGCCCGCGGCCGCCGCGATCGTCCGGTGGAAGGCGAGGTCGTGGGCGAGGATCTCCTCCGGGTCGTCCGTGGCGTTCATCGCCGTCAAGTGGGCTTCGACCTCGGCGAGTTGGGTGTCCGTGATACGGGCGGCCGCCAGGGCCGTCGCAGTCGACTCCAGGACTCGGCGCACCTCGAGGAGTTCGACGAGCCGGGGCCCGCGCGACAGGTCCGCGACCACCCCGAAGGTCTCCAGGAGGTCGCCCGCCTCCAGCTGGGTGACGTAGATGCCGGAGCCGTGCCGCGCCTCCAGGACGCCGAGCACCGTCAGCGCGCGGATCGCCTCCCGCATGGAGCTGCGCGAGATGCCGAGCTGCGCCGCGAGGTCCCGCTCGGTGGGCAGTCGTTGGCCCGGCTCCAGGAGCCCCCCGGCGATCATCGCCTTGATCTCCTCGATGGCCCGCTGGGTCACGGTGCCCTTCGGTGCCGCCTCTTGATCGAGCTGCTCCACCACCACTCCTCCCCACTGTCCGGTCCCGGGACCCGGGTCCGGGGTCCTGGGTGCGCCGCAGTCTAACCACGTATGTGGTCCGACCACTATGTGTCAACTCCGGGAAAACTTCGGCACGAAGGGTGTTGCGGCCAAGAAGTGGTCTGATAAATATGCGCCGACCCCGCTGGACAGTCGCTCGACGAGGAGCCGTCACATGGACCGGATGGGATCGCGGAAAGCACGTGCCGCGCTGGCCGCCGCTTGCGCCGCCGCACTGCTCGCCGCCTGCGGCAGCACCAAGGACGCCGCGGCGGGCGGTGGTTCGGGCGGCGGCAAGGTCGGCGTGATCGTGCCGCTGCTGACCTCGCCGTTCTGGCAGGCGTACCACGACTACGTACCGAAGAAGGCGAAGTCCCAGGGCGTGGACGCGCTCAAGACCGTCAACTCCAACAGCGACTCGGCGCAGCAGATCACCGACATCAACAACCAGCTCAACCAGGGCGTCGGCGGCCTGGTCGTCGCCCCGCTGGACAGCGCCGCCATCTCCGCGGGCCTCGACCAGGCCGAGCGCAAGGGCGTCCCGGTCGTCGCCGTGGACGTCGCGCCCGAGAAGGGCAAGGTCGCGATGGTCGTACGCGCCAACAACGTGGCGTACGGGGAGAAGGCTTGCGGCTATCTCGGCAGGCAGGTCAAGAGCGGCAAGGTCGTGCAGATCATGGGCGATCTGGCGTCCGTGAACGGGCGGGAGCGCTCCGAGGCGTTCCGGTCCTGTGTGAAGAAGAAATTCCCGAAGCTGGACGTCCTGGAGATTCCCGCCAAGTGGGAGTCCGATCAGGCCGCCGCCAAGCTGGACACGCTCCTCAATGCCGACCCCGACATCAAGGGCATCTATCTCCAGGCCGGTGGGGTGTATCTCGCGCCCACCCTCCAGACCCTCAAGGCGAAGGGGATGCTCAAGAAGGCGGGGGAGAAGGGGCACATCACCGTCGTGTCGAACGACGGCATCCCGCAGGAGTTCGCCGCCATCCGCAAGGGCCACATCGACGCCACCGTCTCGCAGCCCGCCGACGCGTACGCCGAGTACGGCATGTACTACATCAAGGCCGCGATGGCCGGGAAGACCTTCGAGCCGGGCCCGACCGACCACGGCTCCACCATCGTCAAGCTGCCCAGCGGCAACCTCGAGGACCAGCTGCCCGCCCCGCTGGTCACCAAGGAGAACGTCGACGACCCCGAGCTGTGGGGCAACACGGTCCGATGAGCGATCCGTTGAGCGATCCGTTGAACCCTCCGCCCCTCGTCGAGGCCACCGACATCGTCAAGCGCTACGGTCCGACCACTGCCCTTCAGGAAGGGCAACTCACCGTCTTCGCGGGCGAGTCGCACGCCCTCGTCGGCCGCAACGGCGCGGGCAAGTCCACCCTCGTCCGCATCCTCACCGGCCTGGAACCGCCCGACGCCGGGTTCGTCCGGTTCGACGGCGTGCCCGCGCCGCCGCTCGCCGACCGCGACGCCTGGCGGGCCCGGGTCGCCTGCGTCTATCAGCACCCGACCGTCGTGCCCGAACTCAGCGTCGCCGAGAACCTCTTCGTCAACCGCCAGCCGACCGGCCGCGGCGGCCTCATCAGCTGGCGACGGCTGCGCGCCGAGGCCGCCGAGCTCCTCGACACCTGGGACGTGCGCGTCGACCCCGACATCCGCACCGCCGAACTCGGTGTCGAGGACCGGCAGATGGTGGAGATCGCCCGCGCGCTCAGCTTCGGGGCACGCTTCATCGTCCTCGACGAACCCACCGCGCAGCTCGACAACCGCGGCATCGAGCGGCTCTTCCTGCGCATGCGGGCGCTCCAGGACTCCGGCGTGACCTTCCTGTTCATCTCGCACCACCTCCAGGAGGTGTACGAGGTGTGCCGGACCGTCACCGTGCTGCGCGACGCCCGCTGGATCACCACCGCACCGGTCACCGAGCTGCCGCGCGCCGCCCTGGTGGCGGCCATGGCGGGCGAGGCGGTCGCCGAACAGCCCCTGCCCGGCAGGGCGGTTGAGGCCGATGCGCCGGTGCTGCTCGACGTGCGCGGGCTCACTTCTCCGGCGTACGAGGATGTCGCGCTGACCATCCGCCGCGGCGAGGTCGTCGGGCTCGCCGGAACCAGCGGCAGCGGCAAGACCGAGCTGGCCGAGTCCCTCGCCGGGCTGCACACGCCGACCGGCGGCACCGCCCGTATCGACGGCGTGGACCTGCCGTACGGCGATGTGCGGGCCGCCCTGGACGCGGGCGTCGGCTGTGTCCCGCGCGACCGGCACGACCAGGGCCTGATCCCCGGCATGACCATTGGGGACAACGCCACCCTGAGCGTCCTTGACCGCCTCGGCCGCCTCGGCTTCGTCGGCACCGAACGGCGCGGTACCGTCGCCGCCGACCTGATCGACCGCCTCGACATCCACGCCGAGGGCCCGCACCAGCCGGTCTCCGACCTGTCCGGCGGCAACGCGCAGAAGGTCGTGATGGCCCGCGCCCTCGCCCCCGAGCCACGGCTTCTCGTCCTCATCAACCCGACCGCCGGCGTCGACGTGAAGTCCAAGGAATCCCTGCTCGCCCGCGTCGACACCGCACGCGAGGACGGCACCGCCGTGCTTGTGGTCTCCGACGAACTCGACGACCTGCGCCGCTGCGACCGCGTCCTGGTCCTCTTCCACGGCCGCGTGGTCGCCGAGCACCCGGCCGGCTGGCACGACCACGAGCTGATCGCCGCCATCGAAGGAGTGGCCCGTGACGGACACAGCTGACCCCAAGGCCCCGCCGACAGCACCGGCACGCGCCCCCGGCGCCCGCTCCGCCGTCCGCCCCGCCAAGGACGTACTGCTGCGGCGCGCCCGCGAACTCGCCCTCGTCCCCGCCCTGTTGCTGCTTCTGCTGCTCGGCGCCCTCGTCAACGACTCGTTCCTCACCGAACGCAACCTGATCTCCGTACTCGGCGCCTCCGCGGCCCTCGCGATGGTCGTGCTCGCCGAGTCCCTCGTCCTCATCGCCGGAAAGTTCGACCTGTCCCTGGAATCGGTGGTCGGCATCGCGCCCGCGTTCGGCGCGCTGCTCGCCCTGCCCGTCGCCCAGGCCGGGTTCGGCACCGAGTGGCCCGCCGCCGCGGCGCTGCTCGCGATCCTGGTGGCCGGGGCCGCGCTCGGCGCCTTCAACGGCGTGCTCGTCGTGAAGCTCCGCCTCAACGCGTTCATCGTCACCCTCGCCATGCTCATCGTGCTGCGCGGCCTGCTCGTCGGCGCCACCCAGGGCAAGACCCTCTTCGGCCTGCCCGAGGGCTTCTACACCCTCGCCACCAGCACGTTCATCGGCATCCCGCTGTCGGTGTGGCTGGCCGCCGGGGCCTTCGGCACCGCCGGGCTGCTGCTCAAGTACCACCGCTGGGGGCGCGCCCTGTACGCGATCGGCGGCAACCCCGAGGCGGCCCGGGCTGCCGGGATCCGGGTGGAGCGCGTGCTGCTCGCCGTATTCGTGATCGCCGGGGTGCTCGCCGCGCTCGGCGGCCTCCTCCAGACCGGCTACGTCGGCGCCATCAACGCCAACCAGGGCCAGAACATGATCTTCACGGTGTTCGCGGCCGCCGTCATCGGCGGAATCAGCCTCGACGGCGGCAAGGGCACCATGTTCGGCGCCCTGACCGGCGTACTGCTCCTCGGCGTCGTCCAGAACCTGCTCACCCTCGCCCAGGTGCCGTCCTTCTGGATCCAGGCGATCTACGGCGGCATCATCCTCGTCGCCCTGATGATCGCCCGCGTCACCACCGGCCGCGCACAGGACTGACCCGTGCGCCACTGAAGAGAGGGCCCCTGTGGCAGCAACTCCTCCTCGCATCACGGCCGTCGAGACGTACGACATCCGCTTCCCCACCTCCCGCGAGCTCGACGGCTCCGACGCCATGAACCCCGACCCCGACTACTCGGCCGCCTATGTCGTGCTGCGCACCGACGCCGCCGACGGGCACGAGGGACACGGCTTCAGCTTCACCATCGGGCGCGGCAACGACGTCCAGGTCGCCGCCGTCGCAGCGCTCCGCCCCCATGTCGTCGGACAGCCGGTGGACGCGCTCTGTGCCGACCCCGGCACCCTCAACCGCGCCCTCATCGGCGACAGCCAACTCCGCTGGCTCGGGCCCGAGAAGGGTGTGATGCACATGGCGATCGGCGCCGTCGTCAACGCCGTCTGGGACCTCGCCGCCAAGCGCGCCGCCAAGCCCCTGTGGCGGCTGCTCGCCGAGGCCGACCCCGAGTGGCTGGTATCCCAGATCGACTTCCGCTACATCGCCGACGTCCTCACCCCCGAACGCGCCCTCGACCTGCTGCGGAGCGGCCGCACCGGCGCGCGGGAGCGGACCGGACTCCTGCTGCGGCACGGCTACCCCGCCTACACCACCTCGCCCGGCTGGCTCGGCTACAGCGACGAGAAGCTCACCCGGCTCGCCCGCCGCGCCGTCACCGACGGCTTCACGCAGATCAAGCTGAAGGTCGGCGCCGACCTCGACGACGACCTGCGCCGACTGCGCGCCGCCCGCGCCGCCGTCGGCGACACCGTCCGCATCGCCGTGGACGCGAACCAGCGCTGGAACGTCGACGAGGCGATCACCTGGACCCGTGCCCTCGCCCCGTACGACCCCTACTGGATCGAGGAGCCCACCAGCCCCGACGACGTCCTCGGCCACGCCGCCATCCGCACCCGCGTCGCCCCCGTCCGGGTCGCCACCGGCGAACACGTGCAGAACCGCATCGTGTTCAAACAACTCCTCCAGGCCGAAGCCATCGACGTACTCCAGATCGACGCGGCCCGCGTCGGCGGTGTCAACGAGAACCTCGCGATCCTGCTGCTCGCCGCCCACTTCGGCGTCCCGGTCTGCCCGCACGCGGGCGGCGTCGGCCTGTGCGAACTCGTCCAGCACCTCTCGATGTTCGACTACGTCGCGCTCACCGGCACCACCGAGAACCGCGTCATCGAATACGTCGACCACCTGCACGAGCACTTCCTGGTACCGGCGGTGGTGCGCGACGGGCACTACGTCGCCCCCGACCGGCCGGGCTTCTCGGCGGCCATGCGCCCCGAGTCCATCGCCACCTACCGCTACCCGGACGGCAGTTACTGGGCCGGGCGCGACGACCTGCCCACCGGACCACGCAAGACCGGACCACAGAACAAGGGAGCCGCCGCATGACGGACCTCGACGCGACTACCCGGCTCGACGGGCTCAAGGCCCTGGTCACCGGGGGCGCATCCGGCATCGGCCGGGCCACCGCCGACCTGCTCGCCGCCCGCGGCGCGCAGGTCACCGTCCTCGATCTCCACCCGGACACCGTGCCCAAGCCGCTGCTCGCCCGGTACGCCGACGTCACCGACGACACGTCCATACGTACGGCTGTGACCGCGGCCGCCGACGAGATGGGCGGCGGCCGCGGTATCGACATTCTCGTCAACAACGCGGGCATCGGCGCCCAGGGCACCGTCGAGGACAACGACGACACCGAGTGGCGGCACGTCCTCGACGTCAACGTCCTCGGGATCGTCCGCACCACCCGCGCCGCCCTGCCACACCTCCGGCGATCCCGCCGCGCCGCCGTCGTCAACACCTGCTCCATCGCCGCCACCGCCGGGCTGCCCCAACGCGCCCTGTACAGCGCGTCCAAGGGCGCGGTGCTGTCCCTGACCCTCGCCATGGCCGCCGACCACGTCCGCGAGGGCATCCGCGTCAACTGCGTCAACCCCGGCACCGTCGACACCCCATGGGTCGGCCGACTCCTCGACGCGGCCCCCGACCCGGCCGCCGAACGCGCCGCCCTGGAAGCCCGCCAGCCCACCGGACGCCTCGTCACGGCGGCCGAAGTCGCCGCCGCCATCGCCTACTTGGCGAGCCCGGCCGCCGGCGCCACCACCGGTACGGCACTCGCGGTCGACGGGGGCATGCAGGGGCTGCGGCTGCGGCCGGTGGGGCAGTGAACGGGGCCACGCGGCAGGACCGGCTCGCCCTCGGTGGCGCGGCGCTCGGCAACCTGTACCGCCCCGTCCCCGACGAGCAGGCACACGCGACCGTCACCACCGCCTGGGACCTCGGTATCCGCGCCTTCGACACCGCCCCCCACTACGGCCTCGGCCTGTCCGAACGCCGCCTCGGCGCGGCCCTGCGGGGGCGGCCGCGCGCCGCCTACCGGCTCTCGACCAAGGTGGGCCGCCTCCTGGAGCCCGATCCGCGCCCCGACCCGCGCCCCGGCGACGACCTGGCCGCCGGGTTCGCCGTCCCCGCAACGCACCGCCGCGTCTGGGACTTCAGCGCCGACGGCGTACGCCGCTCCCTGGAGGCGAGCCTCGCCCGCCTCGGCCTCGACCGGGTCGACACCGTGTACCTGCACGACCCGGACGACCACGCCGAGCAGGCCTTCCGCGAGGGCTACCCGGCCCTCGAACGGCTGCGCGCCGAGGGCGTCGTCACCCGGATCGGCGCGGGCATGAACCAGGCCCGGATGCTGACGCGATTCGTGCGCGACACGGACGTGGACGTCGTGCTGTGCGCGGGCCGCTACACCCTCCTCGATCAGAGCGCCCTCGCCGAGCTGCTGCCCGCGGCCGCGGCGCGCGGCACCGACGTGGTGCTCGGCGGCGTGTTCAACTCCGGCCTGCTCGCCGACCCGAGGCCCGACGCACCGTACGACTACGCCCGGGCCCCCGCCGAACTCGTCGCGCGCGCCAGCGAGTTCAAGGCCCTGGCCGAACGGCACGGCAGCACGCTGCGCGCCGCCGCCCTCGCGTTCCCCTTCGGGCACCCGGCCGTCGCGACCGTCCTGGTCGGCGCCCGCTCACCGGACGAAGTGCGGGACGCCGTCGCCCGGTCGGGCGCGCCGGTACCGGACGACTTCTGGCACGAGGCACGGGCAGCGGGCCTGCTGTCCGCCGGCGTCCCCCTGCCGCTACGGGAGCCCGCATGAGAGTCGCCCTGCACACCAAGGTCCGCGCCGACCGCGTCGAGGAGTACGAGGCCGCCCATCGCGAAGTGCCCGGGGAGCTGACCGTCGCCATCCGCGCCGCCGGGGCCACGTCCTGGACGATCTGGCGCAGCGGGACGGACCTCTTCCACGTCATCGAGTGCGCGGATTACGCCCGGCTGCTCGCGGAGTTGGCGCAGCTGCCGGTGAATGTGGCCTGGCAGGCCCGGATGGCGGAGCTTCTCGACGTGACGCACGACTACTCGGCCGAGGGCGCGGCCGCCGGACTGCCGGTGGTGTGGCAGCTGTGACCGCCAACGCCGAAGTACCGCCCGTGATCGACGCCCACCACCACGTCTGGGACCTGACCGTACGCGACCAGGACTGGATCACCGACCCCGAACTCGCCCCGATCCGCCGGAACTTCGCCCTCGACGAGCTCGCCCCGCGGGCCCGCGGGGCCGGGGTGACCGCGACGGTCGTCGTACAGACGGTGACGGTGCCCGAGGAGACCCCGGAGCTGCTCGCACTGGCGGACGGCTCGGGCCTCGTCGCGGGCGTCGTCGGCTGGACCGACCTCACGGCACCGGACATCGCCGACCGCCTGGCCGCACTGCGCGAACTCCCCGGCGGGGACCGCCTGGTGGGCATCCGGCACCAGGTGCAGGGCGAGCCGGATCCCGCGTGGCTGCTGCGGCCGGACGTGGCCCGGGGCCTGGCCGCCGTGGCCGCCGCGGGCCTGGCGTACGACCTCGTGGTGCTGCCGCACCAGCTCCCGGCCTGCGCTCGCGCGGCCGCCGCGCACCCCGAACTCACCTTCGTCCTGGACCACTTGGGCAAGCCGCCCATCGCCACCGGTGACCTCACCCCCTGGGCGGCCGACCTGCGCGCCCTGGCCGCCCTGCCCAACACCGTCGGCAAACTCTCCGGCCTCGTCACGGAGGCCGCCCCGGACACCTGGAAGACCGCCACCTGGAAGACCGCCGATCTGCGGCCGTACACCGAGACCGCGCTCGACGCCTTCGGGCCCGACCGCTTGATGTTCGGCTCCGACTGGCCGGTGTGCACGCTCGCGGCGTCGTACGGCCAAGTCATGGCGGTGGCAGGTGAGGTGACGGAGGAGCTGTCGTCGGCGGAGCGCGACGCGGTGTTCCGCGGTACCGCCGCGCGGGTCTACGGCTTGCGCTCCTCCTGAGCGCGCGGCGGCAGCACCTCGAGCCGTGTCGGCGGCAGGTAGTCGCGGATGTACGTCCGGTGCCACCAGGCGCCCGTCTCGCGCAACTCGCGCCAGGTGGTGTAGCGGTAGTGGTACAGGAGCGCGCGGACGTGCGTCGGCGGTGCGTCCGGGAACGGGTTGTGGCGGAGCAGCCGCAGCGTGTCCCGGTCGTTCTCGAGCAGCCGCTCCACGAACGGCCCGAACCAGGCACGGGCGTACGCGGGGGAGAGCCCGGCGAACCACATCAGCCAGTCCAGACGCAGGTGGTACGGCGCGAACTGCCGCGGAAGACGGTGTACGTCGCCGGGCTTGCCGCGGAACTCGTACTCGTGCCACCCGGCGTCCGGCAGCGGCACCGGCTCGGAGGTGCCCTCCACCACCACCTCCGTACGCACCCGGCCGATGGAACCGAACGCGCCGTAGGCGTTGACGAGGTGCAGCGGGTCGAAGGAATAGTTCATCAGCTGCCGGCGGGAGAGCAGATTGCGCGCCGGACGGTAACTCAGCACGACCACCAGGGCCGTGAGGCCCAGGACCACGACCTCGTACCAGAGGGGCGCGGCGGCGAACGCGGGCGGATCCCCGGCCACCGGCGAGTAGTCGATCACCGACAGGGCGACCGCGACCGTGATCCAGTTCAGCCAGGCGAAGTTGCCGGACAGGATCAGCCACAGCTGCGTCAGGACCATCAGGGTGGCCGCGACCGACGCCACCGGCTGCGGGGTGAACAGGAGGAAGGGCACGGCGAGTTGCGTGACGTGGTTGGCGCCCACCTCGACCCGGTGCAGCGGCCGCGGCAGATGGTGGAAGAACCAGCTCAGCGGGCCCGGCATCGGCTGGGTCTCGTGGTGGTAGTAGAGGCAGGTCAGATTCCGCCAGCACGGGTCGCCGCGCATCTTGATGAGCCCCGCGCCGAACTCGACGCGGAAGAGCACCCAGCGAAGCAGCCACAGCACGAGTACCGGCGGCGCCACCTCGTCGTTGCCGAGGAAGACGGCGAGAAAGCCCACTTCGAGCAGGAGCGACTCCCAGCCGAAGGAGTACCAGGTCTGACCGACGTTCACGATCGACAGGTACAGCGCCCACGGCACCAGCCAGAGGAGCATCGAGGCCCACAGCGGCACCAGTTCGTGCACGCCCGCGAGCAGCCCGACCCCGAACGCCACGCCCGTCCAGGCCACGACCGCGAAGAGCCGGTCCGAGTAGCGCCACTGGAACAGGCTCGGCGCGTGCCGGAACCGCACGTGTTCCACATAGCGCGGCACCGGCAGCATGCCCCGCTCCCCGATGAGCGCACGGAATTGCAGCGCCGCCCCGAGGAACGCGACGAGGTACAGGGCGGCCACTGCCCGCTGGAAGATCAGCCGGGACAGCCAGTAGCCGGGCTCCGTGAACCACTCCACCCCCTCATTGTCACTCCGCCGACGGCCCTCTTCCCGGCCTGGGGGCGCCTCGGTCCCGACTTGGGGGCGTCCCGTGGCTTTCCTCCAGCCCGTTGCCCAGGCGGGACCCGACCCGTTCACGGAATCGACGGCCACGCGGACGGACGAGCCTAGCCCCGCGCCCGTCACCCGTACGCCGCAGATCGCGGTGGCGACGTGCTGGGGCACAGCCGGGAAACCGGGCCGGGCCACCGTCCGGAGACCAGTCGGCAAAATCGTATATCTCGAAAAATGCCCTGACTGATGACAAAGTGGGCGCATGGTGGAGGAGCTCCCGGCCGATGACCGGCCCACCCACCCGGATCCGATCCTGGCGCTCAACCGCATGGGCACCTTCGACTGGGACCTCGACACCGGCCTCATGCACATGGACGCGCAGGCCCATCAGGTCTTCGATCTGAGGCCCGAGGAGTACGACGGGCGGCCCACGAGTCTCGCGGTGCGGGTGCCGGTCGGTGAGCGGCACCGGTTGGACGCGCTGGTCTCGGAGACGCTGAAGAGCGGCGGCGAGAATTACGGGACGTACTTCCGGATCCGCACCCGGGACGGCTCTCTGCGCTGGACCCATACCCAGGGCTATGTCCGGCGGGACGGATCCGGGCGGCCCCGGCGCATCATCGGCATCGTGCGGGACGCCACTCAGGAGCTCAGTGACACCCGGGTGCGCAGGGTGCGGGACGCCGAGGCACGGCGGCGTACCAACATCGTGGAGAGCACCACGGCGGCCCTGGCCAGCGCCCGCACCGTGCAGGACGTCATCGACGTGCTCGGTGACACCGAGGGGCTGCGCCACTTCGGTGCCGCCAGCATGGTCATGGGCCTCGTGGAGGCGGGCCGTATCCACCTGATCGCCGAGGGCCCGGCGGGGTCCTTCGTGCCCGGCACCCGCTTCACCCGCGTCGACGAGCCGTACCCGATGAGCGAGGTGGTCCGCACCCTCACCCCGCGCTTCATCGAGAGCCGCGAGGACTTCGCCCGGTCGTACCCGGACCTGTGGTCGAACATCGAGTACCTGGATATCAGCTCGGCCGCGTATCTGCCGCTGATCGCCCAGGCCCGGCCGATCGGTGCGCTCGGCCTGCTCTACCGGGACCGGACCGGCTTCACCGCCGACGAGCGCAACCTGCTCGTCGCGCTCGGCAGCAGCATCGCCCAGAGCCTGGCCCGCGCCATGCTGTTCGAGCAGGACAAGGACCTCGCCCAGGGCCTCCAGCAGGCCATGCTGCCGCGCAGCATCCCGGCCGTGCCCGGCGCCGACATCGCGGTCCGCTACCGCTCGGCCAAGGTCGGCCGGGACATCGGCGGCGACTGGTACGACGTGATCCCGCTGCCCGGCGGCCGCATCGGCGCCGTCATCGGCGACGTACAGGGCCACGACACGGACGCCGCCGCCGTCATGGGCCAGCTGCGGATCGTGCTGCGCGCCTACGCCGCCGAGGGCCACGACCCCGCCACCGTGATGGCCCGCGCCTCCGCCTTCCTGCACGAACTCGACACCGACCGCTTCGCCACCTGCCTGTACGCCCAGGCCGACCCCGGCACCGGACTCGTGCAGATGGTCCGGGCCGGACATATAGACCCGCTCCTTCGGTACACCGACGGCAGCTGCCGCCCGGTGCCCGTGGCGGGCGGCATGCCTCTCGGCCTCTCCGCCGAGTTCGGATGGCTCGACTACCCCGTCACCACGCTGGACCTCGACCCCGGCCAGACCCTGATCCTGTGCACCGACGGACTCGTGGAACAGCCGGGCGCCGACCTCGGCGACGGCATGCAGGCCCTCGCCGCGGAGGTTCGCGCGGGCCCCCAGGATCTCGACAAGCTCGCCGAACGGCTCTGCGACCTCGTCGACGAACGCGGCGGCGAGGACGACGCGGCCCTGCTCCTGCTGCGCCGCCGCGACACCGGCGTCCCCCGGACCGGTGGCCGCCTCAAGGAACTCGTCCCGCCCGGCGACCCCGAGGCCCTGGCCGGGGCCCGCCACCTGATCCGGGCCGCCGTCGGCGCCTGGGGCGCGGACCACCGCGCCGACGAGATCGAGCTCGCCGCCGACGAACTGATCACCAACGCCCTGATGCACACCGAAGGCGCCGCCGTCGTCACGGTGCGCGTCGTCACCGCCGTCGACCGGCGCCTGCGCGTCGAGGTCGAGGACGTCTCCAGCGCCCTGCCGCGCCGCCGCGAGGCGGGCGAGAATGGGGTCTCCGGGCGCGGCCTGCTCCTCGTGGACCGTCTCGCGGACGTCTGGGGCGTGGAGCCACGCGGCAGCGGCAAGTGCGTATGGTGCGAATTCATCGTGCCGGAGAAGCGGGAGAGGAGCTGAGGTGCCGGAACTCCCCGAGGTGGAAGCCCTGCGCGGCTTCCTCACCGAGCACCTGACCGGGCTGCGGATCGTGCGGATGCTGCCCGTGGCGGTCAGCGTCCTCAAGACGTACGACCCGCCGCTGACCGCCCTCGAAGGACGGACCGTCACGGGCATCGACCGGTACGGCAAGTTCCTCGCCCTGCGCACCGCCGACGGCCCCCAACTCGTCACCCACCTCGCCCGCGCGGGCTGGCTCCAGTGGAAGGACACCCTGCCCAGCGGCCCGCCCCGCCCCGGCAAGGGCCCGCTCGCGCTGCGCGTCGCCCTCGAGGACGGCTCCGGCTTCGACCTGACCGAGGCCGGAACGCAGAAGCGCCTCGCGGTGTACGTCGTACACGCCCCGGACGAGGTCCCCGGCATCGCCCGCCTCGGCCCCGACCCGCTCGCCCCGGACTTCGACGCGGCCGCGTTCGCCGGGCTGCTCGCAGGTGAACGGCGGCAGCTGAAGGGCGCGTTGCGGGACCAGAGCCTGATCGCCGGGATCGGCAACGCGTACAGCGATGAGATCCTGCACGCCGCGAAGATGTCCCCGTTCAAGCTCGCCGCGAGCCTCACCGCCGAGGAGACGCAGACCCTCTACGAGGCGCTGCGCACCACCCTGGACACGGCCGTCGAACGCTCCCGCGGCCTCGCCGCGGGCCGCCTGAAGGCCGAGAAGAAGAGCGGCCTGCGCGTGCACGGCCGCACCGGCGAGCCCTGCCCGGTCTGCGACGACACGATCCGCGAAGTCTCCTACCGGGACTCGTCGTTGCAGTACTGCCCCACCTGCCAGACCGGCGGCAAGCCGCTCGCCGACCGCCGGATGTCCCGCCTCCTCAAGTAGCGCCGCTTACCGGAAGTAGCGCCGTTTACCGGCCACTTCAGAACAGATGGATCGCCAGATGCCCCAACGGCAGCCCCAACTGCCAAGCGGGCGTCCACACCTTCGGCCCCTCGTCCTCCGAGAACCCGGGCCCGAGTTCGAGCAGCGCCGCGTCCAGATCCGGCGCGAGCAGCTCCGTCTCCTCCAGCCACCGCCAGGTCTCCCGGGCCAGCTCCAGATCCGGCCCGGCGCCGCCCGCCTCGAAGGCCTCCGCCTCCAGGAGGTCCATCCGCTCGCACACCCAGTCCTGCCAGGCCGTGTCGTACGCGGTCAGCGACAGCCAGGTGTCCAGCTGCGAGACCACCCGGATCCCGGACAGTTCGCCCTCCGAGTCGGCCAGGAAGATGGTCAGGGCGAGGGCGTCCCGGCCCGCCTTGTACTCGAAGGACGTGGGTGGCATCAGCTCGCCGGTGCGCAGCAGTTCGTCGGCGATGTACTCGGCGTACAGCCAGGACATCGGCACTACTAGCGCGTCCCCGCCGCGGCCACCGCGGTCCCCGGCGCCGCCGTCCGTGCTTCTGTGCTGCATCCTGTCCAGCCCTTCTCGTCCGGTAACTCCGGTCCGTGCGCGGGTGAGCCTCTGCCGCGACCCGGTGTGGGAGTAGCCGATTACTGAACTCGGCCCGGGGCAAGGCCTTTTACGGAGGCTTGACCGGACCGTCGGTTTCACCGCAGCTCGGCGGCGTACCCCGGATGAAACTCGCCGCAGCGCGCGCACCGCATCGTACGCGCGGGACTTCACGGTACCGGGCGGAAGGCCGTGCGCAGCACGCTTCCGTCACCCCTAGGCCCTGTCGTCAGACTCCCGCCTGCCCCGCGACGCCTGGCACGCACGCTCGCGGCGTTGCCGGAAGGCCCAAGTAGCGTCGCTACGTGGGCCTTCCGGCGCCTTGCGATCGCCGCACCAGACTCCCCCACTCTCGGCTTCGCTCGAGCGGGAGGTACCCCCGGCAGGGCCGCCCTCCGGGCGACGACGCGAGTCTGACGACAGGACCTGGCCCCCGCGGGCGCACGCCGTCCCGCCGAGCACAGCCACGGACGTAGAAAAGCGTGGTCCGAACGCAGGGCCCGGGGGTGCTGCCGTACGCGTACCCGGGCGTCTCCCGCCGCGCATTCTCGCCGCGATCCGACGAACCGGCCACCGGTGGGCGGCCGGCTGCCGCCCCGGACAGCCATTTCCGTTGGTCTTCCCGGCGCCCTCGGAGACGCTCCTTGATCGTCACGCGGTCCGACGGGTGGATTCGTACGACCGGAACCCGCCCCCGGGCCGAAAACCGCTCCCCGGCGGGCGCACCCCCCCACCGATCAACGGAGCCACACCGATGCCCCCTCGCAGCCACCTCCCCTGCACCGCACACCGTCTCCGCGCCGCACGCCGCCACCCCCGCACCACGGCCGCCGTCACCGCCACCGCCGTGCTGCTCGGCACCGCTGCCGCGTGCTCCGCACCGCCCGGCGCCGGGTCGCGGGCGCCGCACCGGGCCACCCCGCCCGCGCCGTCCGCGGCCGGTGGGCATGCCGCGCCGCAGCGGCGCGGCTTCACGCTCGCCGCGACCGGCGACGTGCTGCCGCACGACTCGATCATTCAGCGGGCCGCGGCCGACGCGGGCGGCGACGGTTACGACTTCGGGCCGATGCTGGCCGGGGCCAAGCCGGTGATCTCCCGGGCGGACCTGGCGATCTGTCATATGGAGACGGTCTACGGCGAGAACGGCGACTACACCGGCTACCCGGCCTTCAAGTCCCCGCCCCAGGTGGCCGAAGGCCTCGCCGCCACCGGCTACGACTCCTGCTCCACGGCCTCCAACCACACCCTGGACGACGGCCGGGCCGGGCTGAGCCGCACCCTCGACGCCCTCGACAAGGCGGGCGTCCAGCACGCCGGTTCGGCCCGTACCGCCAAGGAAGCGGCCACGCCCACGATGCTGCGGGCGGGCGGCGCCAAGGTCGCCCACATCGCCGCGACCTACGGCACCAACGGACTCCCGCTCCCCAAGGGGCAGCCGTGGGCCCTCGACCTCCTGGACCCGGAGAAGATCATCGCCAAGGCGCGGGCGGCCCGGAAGGCCGGTGCCGACGTGGTGGTGCTCTCGCCGCACTGGGGCACCGAGTGGCAGGACGAGCCCGACGCCAAGCAACTCCAGCTGGCCGAGGAACTCACCGCCTCGAACACCAACGGCCGCCCCGACATCGACCTCATCATCGGCACGCACGCACATGTCCCGCAGGCGTACGAGAAGGTCAACGGGACCTGGGTGGTGTACGGCATGGGCGACCAGATCGCCGGGCGCATGATCAACTACTCGGGCGCCGAAGACCCGCGCGGCAACCAGGGCACCATCGGCCGCTTCACCTTCGTACCGCCCAAGAAGCCCGGCGGGCGCTGGCAGGTGACGAAGGCCGAGTTCCTGCCGCAGTGGTTCGACCCGGACGCGGGCCGGATCGTCAACCTCAACGCGGCCATCGAGCGCGGCGCCGACCACAGCGCCATCCGCGACCGCATCCGGGACGTCGTCCTGAGCAGGGGAGCGGCCGAGCAGGGTCTGATGATGGGGCGGTAGACGGGCCCCATCCGACCGGTGGGCGGGCGAGCGGACCGCACCCGCTCACCGGCCCGAGCCTCGCGGAAGGTTCGCAGAAGGTTCGTCGTAGAGGTCCGTCACCCGCTCGTAGGTCCGTCACCCGCTCGGCCGCACCCCGGATCTCCGGGATCAGGGACTCCAGGCTGCGCGCCCAGGCCCCGCCCTTCTCGCCCTGAACGCGCTCGTCCTCACACGCCGAACGGGCTGGATTTCGTACCCCCCGCAGCCACGCTTCCGACGCGCGGTCGCCGTACGGCATTCCTAGAGTCGGATCCATGACTGTGCGCGTGGAAGACAGGGGACCGATAGCCGAGCGGTCGGCGCGCGGGGCCGGTCAGGGCTCGCGCGGCGGCTGGCTGAGTCGGGTCCCGGACGGGTTCGGGACGTTCTTCGGGCTCCTCGGCCTCTATTGCGCGGTCATCGCCGTCATCGCGCCGCTGCGCCGCCTCCTGCGGCCCGTCACGCGGGCGCTCGACCTCGCCACGGTGCCGGTCAGCGCCAACCTCGCGTACGCGGTGTTCCTGTTCCTGCTCGCCGCGGCCTGCGCCTCCCGCAAGACCATCGCCTGGCGGATCGTCGTCGCGTATCTGTCGATCCTGATCATCTGGGACGGCATCCGGATCGCCCTTGGCCACTGGGCCGAGTCGCTGCCCTCGGTGCTCGTCTGCGGCCTGGCGCTCGTGCTGCTCGTCCTCGCGTACAAGGAGTTCTCCGCGGACGCGCGGCGCGGCGCCTTCCTGCGCGCGCTCGGCGTTCTCGGCGCCGGGATCGGTGTCTCGATTCTGGTCGGCTGGGGTCTCGTCGAGCTGTTCCCGGGCTCCCTGGAGCGCGGGCAGCGGCTCCTTTGGGCGGCCAACCGGGTCTGCGGCGGCCTGGTGCACAGCGGCCAGTTCGACGGCGCCCCGCCGCGGCCGCTCAATTTCTTCCTCGGCCTGTTCGGCGCGCTCGCCCTCCTGTACGCCGCGATGACGCTGTTCCGCTCGCAGCGCATGGAGGCCGCGCTGCACGGCGACGAGGAGGACCGCATCCGGGCGCTGCTCGGCGCCTATGGCGAGCAGGACTCGCTCGGCTACTTCGCCACCCGCCGGGACAAGGCCGTCGTGTTCGCCCCCAGCGGGCGGGCCGCCGTCACCTACCGCGTCGAGGCCGGCGTCTGTCTGGCCAGTGGCGACCCGGTCGGCGACGCGGGCGCCTGGGACCAGGCCATCGACGCCTGGCTGGACGTCGCCAAGCGGTATGCCTGGGCCCCGGCCGTGATGGGCGCGTCCGAGGAGGGCGCCAAGGCGTTCGCCCGGCACGGCATGGGCGCCCTCCAACTCGGCGACGAGGCGATCCTGTACGTCAACAAGTTCGACCTCGACGGCCGCGACATGCGCGTCACCCGGCAGGCCGTCAACCGCGTCAAGCGCACCGGCGCCCACTGCCGCGTCCGCCGCCACTCCACGCTCACGGACGCGGAGATGGAGGAGATCATCGACCGGGCCGACGCCTGGCGCGACACCGAGACCGAACGCGGCTTCTCCATGGCCCTGGACCGGCTCGGCGACCCACAGGACGGCGACTGCCTGCTCGTCGAATGTCTGGACAGCCACGGCAAACTGCTCGCGCTGCTGTCCTTCGTTCCCTGGGGCAGGGACGGCATCTCACTCGACCTGATGCGCCGCGACCGCACCGCGCCCAACGGCGTCATGGAGTTCATGGTCGCCGAACTCTGCGGCGCCGTCGGCAAGTTGGGGGTACGGCGGGTCTCCCTGAACTTCGCCGTCTTCCGCTCCGTCTTCGAGGAGGGCGGCCGGATCGGCGCGGGCCCGGTCCTTCGCCTCTGGCGCCGACTGCTGCTCTTCTTCTCCAAGTGGTGGCAGCTGGAGGCGCTCTACCGCTCCAACGCCAAATACGACCCCGAGTGGTTCCCGCGCTTCATCTGTTACGGCGACGCGGGCGCCCTCGCCCGTATCGGCCTGGCCTCCGGCATCGCGGAGGGCTTCGTGGCCGTACCCAGCATGCGCAAGCTCTGGGGCAAGGGCCACACGCACCGCTCCTTCATGCCGTCCACCACCGCGGGGCTGCCCTCCATCGCCGAACTCGGCCTGGCCAAGGCCGCGGTGGCGGAGGCCGACCCGCTGGCCGGGCTCCCCGAGCAGGTCCGCATCCGCCACCTGAAGCTGCGCCGCCTCCAGGACGCGGGCATCGACCCGTACCCCGTGGGTATCGCCCAGCGCAGCCACACCCTCGCCGCGATCCGCGCCGAGCACCCCGATGTGCCCGCGGGCACCCGCACCGGCGACAAGGTCACCGTCGCCGGGCGCGTGATGCTCGTACGCGACCTCGGCGGCGTCGTCTTCGCGCTGCTCCGCGACTGGTCCGGCGATCTGCAACTGGTCTTCACGCGCGAACATCCCGAGGCCCTGGCCCGCTTCACCGAGGTCATCGACATCGGCGACCACCTCACCGCGGACGGCGAGGTCGGCGCCTCCGACAAGGGCGAGCTGTCCGTCTTCGTCAACGCCTGGCAGCTCACCGGCAAGTGCCTGCGCCCGCTGCCCGACAAGCGCCGTGGCCTGACCGACCCCGAGGCCAAGGTGCGCCGCCGCTATGTCGACCTGGTCGCGGACCCGGACGCCCGCGCCGTGGTGCGGGCCCGCTCCATCGCCGTACAGGCGCTGCGCCAGGGCCTGTTGGACCGCGGCTACCTCGAGGTCGAGACGCCGATGCTGCAACAGATCCACGGCGGCGCCAACGCCCGCCCGTTCACCACGCACATCAACGCCTACGACCTCGACCTGTATCTGCGGATCGCCCCGGAGCTGTATCTGAAGCGGCTGTGCGTCGGCGGCCTGGAGAAGGTCTTCGAACTCGGCCGGACCTTCCGCAACGAGGGCGTCTCCTACAAGCACAACCCCGAGTTCACGATGCTGGAGGCCTACCAGGCCTTCGCCGACTACGACGTGATGCTCGACCTCACCCGCGAGCTCATCCAGGGCGCCGCGACCGCCGCGTTCGGCCGCCCGGTCGCCCACAAGGCGGACGGCGACGGGAAGTTGACCGAGCACGACATCTCGGGGCTCTGGCCGGTCAAGACGGTCCACGAAGCGATCTCCGAAGCCCTCGGCGAAGAGGTCACCGCCGACACCGAACTGCCCGCCCTGCTCCGCCTCTGCGACCGGGCCGAGGTGCCGTACACGGCGGACGACGGCCGCGGCGACGTCGTACTCGAAATGTACGAGCGCCTGGTCGAGGAGAAGACCGAACTGCCTACTTTCTACAAGGACTTCCCGACCGACGTCTCACCGCTCACACGCCAGCACCGCACCGATCCGCGGCTCGCCGAGCGCTGGGACCTGGTCGCCTTCGGCACCGAACTCGGCACCGCCTACTCGGAGTTGACCGACCCGGTGGAGCAGCGCCGCCGCCTGACCGCACAGTCGCTGCTCGCCGCCGGGGGAGACCCGGAGGCGATGGAGCTGGACGAGGACTTCCTGGACGCCCTCGAGTACGCGATGCCGCCCACCGGCGGTCTGGGCATGGGTGTTGACCGGCTCGTCATGTTCCTCACGGGGTTGACGATTCGCGAAACGCTGCCCTTCCCTCTTGTACGCCGCCGTTGACCGGAGCGCATCCCGAGCCGGTCTCATCAGGTGCTTTCGCGGGGACGCCCGTGTTGATGACGCCCGCACGGTACCGGCCGTGCGAGGCATTAGTCATGAAAAACGACGAACTCCTCCTGGAGCGCCGTGTCCTGCTGCGCGGCGCCGCGCTCCTCGCCGTCGCCACCATGGCCGGTTGCGTGGGCACGGACCGGGCACGGGCACCCTCTTCCACCTCGCCTGCGGCGGCCGGTGCCCGCGGCGCCCCGGCGGCCCGCCCCCACAGACACTCCGCCTACCGGCTGCGACCGATGACCGGATACGGTCCGCAACGGGCCGCGCCGATGCGAACCGCCGTACGCAGCAAGCCGATTCTGCGCTCCCCGGACCACTCCCGGCAGATGGTGCTCACCTTCGACGACGGACCCGACCCGCGTTATACGCCCGGCATCCTGCGGACCCTGCGCAAGCACGACGTGCGCGCGATGTTCTTCGTCTGCGGCGAGATGGTCGAGGCGAGCCCCGATCTGCTGCGCGCGACGGTCGACGAGGGCCACACCATCGGCAACCACACCTGGGCCCATCCGGAGCTGCCCCGGCTCTCGCGGGAACGGGTGCGGCAGGAGATCGAGCGGACCAGTGAGATCGTCGCGCACCTCGTCGGGCGGCCGCCGCTGTGGTTCCGCGCGCCCTACGGGGCCTGGGACCGGGGGGTGTTCGAGATCGGCGCCGAGCTCGGCATGGAGCCGCTCGCCTGGACCGTGGACACCCTCGACTGGCGCGAGCCCGGCACCGGCACCATCGTGCGCCGGGTCCTTGGCGGCGCGGGACCGGGCGTGGTGGTGCTCTCGCACGACGCGGGCGGCGACCGCTCGCAGAGCGTGGCGGCCCTGAACACCTATCTGCCCCGGCTCCTCGACGAGGGCTACGCGATCGGGGTGCCGAACCGCTACGAGATGTAAGGGCGAAAGCACTGGGGACGGGCCGACAACTCGGCCCGTCCCCAGTGTTCTTGCCCTTATCGCGGAGGGTCTTGATCGCCTAGCGGGTCTTGATCGCCCAGCGGGTCTTGATCGCCTAGCGGGTCTCGATCATGCGGGCGAACGCCACCACATTCCCGTCGTAGCCGTTCTGCTTGGAGAACCCGCCGCCGCAGGTGATGACCCGCAACTCCGCGTGGCCGGTGTCCCCATAGACCTTGTCGGCGGGGATGTTGTTCTTGTCGAACACCTCGATGCCGTAGACCTCGAAAACCGCCGTGCGGCCGTCCTGGCGCTTGACCTCGACGTGGTTTCCCTTCTTGAGCGCGCCCAGCCCGTAGAACACCGCGGGCCCCGCCATGTTGTCCACGTGGCCGACGATGACGGAGGTGCCCTTCTCGCCGGGCGCGACCGCGCCGGTGAACCAGCCGGCCAGGTTCGAGTTCTCGGCGGGCGGCGCCTCCACCCAGCCCTCCGGGTCCAGACCCACGGCCTGGATGGGCGCGTCCACGCGGATCGCCGGGATGCGGATCTGCTCGGCGAGGGAGAACGGCAGCGGGGCCGCTTCGTCCGGCTTGGCGGGCGGGGCGGAGATCCGGGTATGGGCGGACGCCGCCGAAGCGGGCTGCGGCGGCCCCACGGCGAATTCGCCGGAGCCATTCCGTATCAAGGCGAGGCCGGTCAGGAGGACAAGCGCTATCACTCCCCAAGGGGCGCGCCTCTTCTGCGGCTCCGCCTCTACGGCGGATTCGGACGAAGGCATGCAGAATCCCCTCTCGGCCCCTCTCGACGCGGCATGACGGCGCATCCCGTTACGCATGGCAGAACGGTAAGTGGGCGGCGGGCGGCCTGCGACAGCGGAACGGCGAATGGGTGGCGGGAGAGCGGCCGGTGCGCCATCCGAGTCGCTCACCTCGCATTATTTTCTGACGGTCCGTGACCTGCGGGTACGTGGCCGCGCACGCGATGCGCTCGGCGTGTCGGCTCACCAGGACGGACCAGCCCCGAAATGCGGCTCTCCGGAAGGCACCTGAGTGTCTGTCTGGGAGGCGCACTCGCCGATCCTGCCCGGGGACGTGCCCCGGGGGCGCTCTCCCGCGGAGGTCCTCATGCGTACTACTCGTGCCCTGGCAGTCACAGCTGCCGCAGGTGCGTTCATCGGGCTCGCGGCACCCGCGGCGATCGCCTGGGACGCGAGCACCATCTCCGTCTCGCCCAGCACGGCGCGCCGGGGGCAGACCGTCACCGTCACCGTCAACGCCTCCGAATGCAAAGGGGGCGGCCACGTCTCCTCGTCCGCATTCCACCAGGCCCGGTTGGTCCCGCGCGGCCACACGGCGACCGCCAGGGTGAGGATCAACAACAACGCCACCATCGGTTCCCACGAGGTGACCGCGACGTGCGCCGGTCACTCCGTCACCAAGCCCAACGCCCTCACGGTCATCCACGGCGGCACCATGGGCGGTCTCGGCGGCAGCTCCAACACCGGCGCCACGGCCACGGACATGGCCATCGGCGGCACCCTGGTGGCCGCCGCGGTGGTCGGCGGCGGCGTGTTCTGGCTGCGCCGCCGGAACGAGTCCAGGGCCTGACGCGCTGGACGGAACCTGACTCCGGGCCGCGCCCGGGCCTGCCGGAGGCCGCCCGCCCCGGCACGTCCGTGGCGCTGCCCGGTGGCTGCGCGGACCGGTGACCGCGCGGCCCCGCCCGGTGGCTGCGTGGCCGGCCTCGTACGACCGAGGCTCGGCCCGGCGGCCGGGCAGCACGGCGCCCCGGGATCGGTGTGGATCCCGGGGTGAAGTGCTCTGCACCGCATGGCCGTTGACCCGGTCCGGTCAGCTGCCGTCCTCGGTGGGCCGGCGCCTGGCCCAATGGACCGCCGAGCCGAGTGCCCCGGCGATCAGGGCGGCGCCCAGGGCGATCTCTCCGAGGTCGAGGTCGCCGGAACTGCCGCCGATACCGGCCTTGACGCCCTTGTGGACGCCGCCGGTGTGCCCGCCCGTGTGCCCGCCGCCGCTCGCGATGGTGAGATCGGTCGTGCCCTTCTCGCCCTTGCACTCGAAGGTGACCGTGTACCTCGCTCCCGGTTTGGCGTCCGGGTCCACATGGGCCGTGGCGGAGCTCTGGCCCTTGGGGATGGTCACGGTGTCGAACACCCCGGAGGAGGCGGTCGCGTTGTGCTCGCAGCCGTCGACCTTGAGCGTGACCTGACCGCCCGGCGCGACGGTCGTCGGGCTGACGCTGAAGCCGAACGACGTGATGTTGTGCTCGTCGCCGCTGACCGCGGTGTGCGCGGCCGTCGGCGCGCACGCGAGCGCGAGGGCGCCGGCCGAGGCGAGGGTGAGGGAAGTCAGGGATATCGCGCGCATGGCTGGTACTCCGGGTCCCCGAGGAGCAGGCGCGGACCTTCTTCCGACTACGCCGGTCATGCACCTCGATGTTCGGAACGCTAGGGATGCCTCCTATCGGCCGCGATCCCTGTCGGGCGAATGGGGCACCGGTGTCCGCCGCCCGGGCGAACGCGCCCTCAACGGGTTTGCGTCCCGGACCGGACAGCCAGCCACGGATCCTTCGCCGAGCCGCCGAGCCGCCGAGCCGCCGACCCGCCGTCAGCGTGTGAGCCCTGTCTGCCGCGCCAGCCACGGGATGTTCTGCTCCATGGCCGGGCGCCAGACCTGCCAGCTGTGGTTGCCGGGGAGTTCCATCAGGGTCACGTGCATTCCGGCCCGCTTGGCGGCGGCGTAGATCTGGTGGGCCTGCGGCCGGTACGGCGGATCGTCCAGGCCCGCGACGAAGACGCCCGCCGTGTCCGGGAACCGCTGCCGTGCCATCACATCGACCGGATTGACCTTCTTGTACGCGGCCATGTCGCCGCCGAACGCCTTCTGCACGGTGTTCTCCAGGCTGCCGCTGGTCGGCTGGAGCTCGCCGGAGATGTCGATGAAGTTGCCGTACACCTCCGGGGCGTTGACGGCCATCTGCAGGGCGCAGGTGCCGCCGTTCGACAGGCCCGCGATGGTCCACTGCCGACGGTCCTGGGCGGTCTGGAGATGGGACCGGATCCAGTTCGGCACGTCCTCGGAGAGATACGTCCGCACGTTGCCGAGCCGCGAGTCCATGCACAGCGGGTCCTTGAACGGGGAGCCCAGCTGGTCGGCGACGACCACGACCGGGGCCAGGCCCTGATGCCGCGCGGCGAACGCGTCCATCATGTCCGGCAGCTGGCCCGAGGTGATCCAGTTCTCCGGGGCGCCCGGCTGGCCCGCCATCAGGACGAGCACGGGCAGCGGCGGGCGGGGGTCGGCGTGATAGGCGGGCGGGAGATAGACGTACGCCGGTTGCGCATCGAAGCCCGACTTCGTGCCCGGGATCGGGGTCTGCGAGACGGTGCCCTGGGCGGGCAGATGGGCGGGCGGCCGCCAGACGTCGGCGAGCGTCTTGCCCTCGGGGATCTTGAGCAGGCCCTCCTTGGGGCCGGTGGCCTCCTTGAGGCTCACGGTGTTCTGCGGGCCGAGCAGGGTGCGCACGGTGGGGAAGTTGTCGTAGTAGATATTGACCTGGTTCGCGGCGAACACGGCGACCAGGAGCGCGGCGAGCACCGCACCCGCGCGGCCGCGCCCGCGCAGGGACGGCATCCGCAGGGCGGCGAGGATCAGGCCGAGGAGCAGCACGCCGGTCCACACCAGGACCTCGAAGGGCAGCTCGTCCGGGAACGGCTTCCACCAGTCGTTGACCCAGATCTTCACCAGCAGGGTCAGGAGGGCCGCGGCCACCAGGCCCGCCGGAAGGAGAAGGGTCCACCAGCGCCGCCTGCCGGAGATCACCAGGGCGGCGAGCGAGGCGGAGCCGAGCACCTTGAGGGTCAGCGGCAGCGGGCCGCTGATGAGCGACCAGTCCAGCGGCCCGGTGGCGATCGGCACCAGTTCCACGTCGTCCCCTTCGTCGCGTGCGGTCACCCGGGGGCTGAGGGCCTGTCGGACCGCCAGACGTGCGGGGGGCTGCCGCGCCACTCCACGAGGTGCGGGTCGTCCAGGGCCATGTCGGCGTCGTCGAGGCCCGCCCGGCGCAGGAACTCCACGAGCTCGCGGTCGCCGTACGCGGTGCCGAGCGAGCGCCCGCGCACGGTCACCCGCCGCCCCGCCCCCGCACCGAGAGGATGGACGACGATGGGCGCGTGCCAGGTCATGGCTTCAGAGTGCGGCAGTCCGCCGGGACCCGCAGCTCGGGGACAACTCGGGGATAAGAGGCCCTAGAGGCACCATGCGATGACTTGCCGCCATTCGGGGGGATTGGCTCCCACTTGAAGAGGTCAGATCAAGCCATTCCGGCGTGCGGCCGTCGAAAGAATCATGAGCGGAGATTGAACACGGCCCGCTCCCGGGTCCGTACCCAGGGCCGAACGCGATGCCTCACTGCATCGCAACAGCCTCTGGAACAACGGGAGTTGACCATGAAGACCTGGCACAGCGCCCCGCTCGCGGTGACGGCCGTGGCCCTTCTGGCACTGACGACGGCGTGCGGTCAGGAGCAGGGCACGGGCACCGCGGACGGGCAGTCGGTGGGCAACGCGGCCCCGGCCGAAGGCGGTTACGGCGGAGACGGTTACGGCTCGGGCGGCGCGGAGGACAAGGGGGGATACGAGACCGGGCAAGGCGGGGACGGCGACGAGGCCAAGGCCGCGGGGCAGCTCGCCGTGTGGAACAGCAAGGAGCTCGGCAAGGTCGTCACGGACGGCGAGGGCTTCACGCTCTACCGCTTCGACGAGGACTCCGCGGACCCGCCGACCGCCACCTGCGCCGGTGACTGCGCAAAGGCATGGCCCGTGGTCGCCGCCGACGGGGCGAAGCCGCCGCCCGGCGTCGACAAGTCCCTGCTCTCCTCGGTCACGCGGGACGACGGCACCAAGCAACTGACCGTCGGAGGCTGGCCGATGTACCGGTACGCCGAGGACAAGAAGCCCGGCGACGCCAAGGGGCAGGGGGTGAGCGGCACTTGGTACGCCGCGGCGCCCGACGGCAAGAAGGCCGCCCCGGCGAAGGCCGACGAGGGCGGCGGCGCGGCGGGCTACGGGGGCGGGGAGGCGGGCGAGTCGGCCGACGGAGATGAAGCGCTGCCGGGCCTGTCCACCCGTAAGGACCCCGAACTCGGCCAGGTCGTGATCGACAAGAACGGCATGACCGTCTACCGCTTCAAGAAGGACTCCGCCTGGCCCATGAAGTCCGCCTGCACCGGAAAGTGCCTGGAGCAGTGGCCCGTCGTGGAGCCCGTGGAGAAGAACGACACCCAGGGCATCCTGAAGAAGGGGTTCGTCACCTTCGACCGGCCCGACGGGATCAAGCAGCAGACCATCGACTGCTGGCCGCTCTACACCTTCGCCGGTGACAAGAAGCCCGGTGACACCAACGGCCAGGGCGTGGGCGGCACTTGGTATGCCGTTTCGCCGCAAGGGAAGCTGATCGAGACCAAACCGTAGCCTGCGGTCGCCGCCGCGGCACACGACCGCGGATGCCTCCCCACCGCAGAGAACCGGACACGGCGAGCCGCCGTTCCGGTGCGGCCGACCCCTCCTCCACCCCCACGGAGGAGGGGTCGGCTTGCTGATGTGCAACTGCAATCGGGCCAGCTGCACGTGCAGCTGCAGGTGCACTTGCCAAGGGCAGTGACCGAGAACGGACGAGCAATTTCCGGTTCTGCTCGACCCGTTGGCGAGCGATCAGTAGCCTCGGCTCGAACACCGGCTCGCCTACGCCTTGGAGACACGATGGAGCGACCCGCCTGGGCACCGCCGGGCATCGACATCACGAAGCCGAGCGTGTCCCGTATTTACGACTTCTACCTGGGCGGTTCGCACAACTTCGAGTCGGACCGCGAGGCGGCCCGCAAGGCCATGGAGTTCATGCCCGGACTCCCCAAGGTGATGCAGGCGAATCGTGCCTTCATGCGCCGGGCCGTGCGCTACGCCGTCGAGCGGGGTATCACCCAGTTCCTCGACATCGGCTCCGGAATCCCGACCTTCGGAAATGTGCACGAGGTGGCCCAAGGCGCGCTTCCGGGTGCGAAGGTGGCATACGTCGATCACGATCCGGTAGCCGTCGCGCACAGCCGCGCCGTGCTCGACGGCAACCCCGACACCGCCGTGGCGGCGGCCGATTTGCGCAGGCCGCAGGAGGTGTTGGGCAGCCCCGATGTGGCGGGCCTGCTCGACCTGGACCGGCCGGTGGCGCTGCTGCTCGTGGCGATCCTGCACTTCGTCGAGGACGCCGACGACCCGTACAAGGCCGTGGCCGAGCTGACCTCCGGCCTCGCGCCCGGAAGTCTGCTCGTCCTCACGCACGCCTCGTACGACGGCATACCGCTGCCGGAGGAGCGCGCCGAGGGAGCGGTCGGGGTCTACCGGGACATTCGCAGTCCACTGGTCATGCGCTCGCGCGAACAGGTCGCGCGGTTCTTCGAGGGGTACGAGATGGTCGAGCCCGGTCTTGTGCAGATGCCGCACTGGCGGCCCGAAACGCCGCCGGAGCAGGAGGACCCGTACGCCTTCTCCGGGTATGCGGGTGTGGGGCGCAAGGCGTGACCGGACACAGCGCGGCGCCCGACGACCGCGACAGCAGAGTGCGGAGATTCGCCACCATCTGGAGCCGTGCGGTCTTCCCGGTGACGGCGACGTCCCTGACCCGGCCCGAGTTCGAGCAGCAACTCGTGCCGCTCGCCCGCCGCCTCGCCGACGCGCTCGCCGAGCGCACCTTCGACGCCGCGGCCGGACAGACGGTGGGCGCCGCCCTGATCGGCACCCACTGCACCGACCCCGAGGCGCTCAGCCGCACTCTCGACGTGATCGACGCCTACCTGGTGCTCTACTGCGGCGACGCGGACGACCCGCGCGGCCGCGAGGAGCTCAGGACCCGCAGCTCCCGGCTTCAGCACGCGGTCGCCGCCGGGTTCGCGCAGGCGCTGCGGGACCGCACGCTCGCCGAGCAGGAGGCCATCTCGCGGGCCGCGCTCGACGCCCGCGAGGCGGTGGCCGAGGCGCTGCACGCCAGCGAGGCCCGGTTCCGTGCGGTCTTCGAGGACGCCGCGGTCGGCATCGGCATCGCGGACCTCGACGGCAATGTGCTCCAGGTCAACGGCGCGCTCCTGCGGATGTTCGGCGGCGGCCTCGAGACGCAGGTACGCGGCCGCAAGGTGAGCGACTGGACCCACCCGGACGACGCCCCGCAGGTGTGGCGGCTCTACGACGAGCTGGTGCGCGGCGAACGCGACCACTACCGGGTGGAGAAGCCGTACTACCGCCACGACGGCACCGTCCTGTGGACCAACCTCACGGTCTCGCTGCTCCGCGACGCCGAGGGCCGCCCGCAGTACCAGCTGTGCCTGATGGAGGACACCACCGAGCGCCGCCTGCTCAACCTGCGGCTGCGCTACGAGGCCACGCACGACGCGCTCACCGGACTGCCCAACCGGACGCTGTTCTTCGAGCGCCTGGAGAAGGCCCTTGCCGCGGGCGAGGGCAAGCGGTTCGGCCTGTGCTACCTCGACCTCGACGGCTTCAAGGCGATCAACGACAGCCTCGGCCACGCGGCGGGCGACCGGCTGCTCGTCGAGGTCGCCGACCGGCTCCAGTCCTGCGCGACCGCGCCCGGCGAGATGGTGGCGCGGCTCGGCGGCGACGAGTTCGTGGCGCTCACCACCGGCACCGACACCGAGCGGGAGGTCGACGAGCTCGCCGGGCGGATCCTGTCCATGCTGGCCATCCCGGTACGGATCGAGGGCCGCGAGCTGACCGTGCGCGGCTCCATCGGCATCGTCGAGGGCCCGGCGGGCGAGCGCAGCCCGGCCGAGGTACTGCGCAGCGCCGACATCACGATGTACCGGGCCAAGTCGGCGGGCGGCAACCGCTTCGAGCTCGCGGACCCCGAGGTCGACGCCCGTACGATCACCCGGCACGGCCTGACCACGGCGCTGCCCGCGGCGCTCGCGCGGGGCGAGTTCTTCATCGAGTACCAGCCGCTCGTGCACCTGGCCGACGGGTCGGTGAGCGGTGCCGAGGCGCTGGTGCGCTGGACCCATCCGCAGCACGGCGTCCTCGGCCCGGACCGCTTCATACCGCTCGCCGAGCACACCGGTCTGATCGTGCCGCTCGGCCGCTGGGTCCTGGAGGAGGCGGTACGCCAGGCCCGCGACTGGCAGCAGAAGCACGCGGACGCGGGGCCGCTGCGCATCAACGTCAATCTGTCCCCGGTGCAGCTGCACCACCCGGGCCTGGTCTCGGACACGGTCGAGATCCTGGAGCGGGCGGGCCTGGAACCGGGCGCGCTCTGCCTCGAGGTCACGGAGTCGGCCCTGATCGGCGCGGACGACGACCTGCTGAAGCCGCTGCGCCGACTCTCCGAGATGGGCGTCGACATCGCCCTGGACGACTTCGGCACGGGTTACTCGAACCTGGCCAACCTGCGCCGACTGCCCGTCGGCGTCCTGAAGCTGGACCGATCCTTCACGCAGGGCATGCAGCGGTACCCGGTGGATCCCGTGGACCTGAAGATAGTCGAGGGTGTGGTGTCCCTGGCCCACAGCCTCGACCTGTCGGTCACGGTCGAGGGCGTGGAGACCGGCGCGCAGGCGGAGCAACTCCGGGACTTGGGCTGCGATACGGCTCAGGGTTGGTACTACGCGCGGCCTGGGCCGCCGGACCGGTTGCATGCGCTGGCACTGGTGGACGCGACAGGCTGACTCGCCCGGGCAGGCGCTCCGTATCCGCCCCGCTGTGGGCAGTCGTGCCGCAGGGCGAGTGGGGTCTCCCCTGCTCGAACGAAGTTGAGAGCTTGGGGAAGGGTGGGCACAGCGCCCCGGTTCCGGGCACCGCAGCGGACAACCTCAGCGCGACGCGGCTCGCCTCTGCTCAGCCGACGGCCAGCAGCATGCTGTGCAGTTCCCTCGCGGCCCGAGGCGGAGCCACATCGCTCCGGTGGGCAAGCCCGATCGTCCGGTGCAACCCCGGAGGGGCAAGCGGCGTGACCCGTAGATCCCGCCCCGCGCGCGTCGCCACCATGCGTGGCACCACCGCGACCCCGAGCCCCGCCCGCACGAACCCGAGCACCGCGTCCATCTCGCCGCCTTCCACCGCGAAGTCCGGCTCGAACCCGGCCGCCCGGCATGCCGCGACCGTCAGCTCGCGCAGGTCGTACCCGTGCCGGAACATCACAAGGCGCTCGCGCTGCAGCTCGGCGACGGCCACCGAGGTCCCTGAGGATGTCCCGCCGCCCGGAGCCGGGGCGTCGGTCGACGACACCACCACCAGGTCCTCGCGGAGCAGCTCCACCGTCGTCAGGGCGGGCGAGGGGCTGGGCAGCGGCAGCACCACCAGGGCCAGGTCCAGGGCGCCACGGGCCAGTTCGCGGACCAGGTCGTGCGAGCCGCCCTCCTCGATCATGAGCCGGATGCCGGGGTAGCGGTCGTGGAAGGTGCGCAGGACGTCCGGGAGCAGGCCCGTGCACAGGCTCGGCGTCGCACCCAGGCGGACCCGGCCGCGCTCCAGACGGCCCACCTCCGCCACCTCCTGCCGCGCCGTGTCCGCGTCCGCGAGGATCCGCCGGGCCAGCGGGAGCAGGGTTTCGCCCGCGTCGGTCAGCGCGATGTTGCCGCGCGCCCGGCTGAACAGGTCGGTGCCCAACTCCCGTTCCAGGGCCCGGATCTGCTGCGAGAGCGAGGGCTGGGCGACATGCACGCGCTCGGCGGCGCGGGTGAAGTGCCGGGTCTCGGCCACCGCCACGAAGTACTGGAGCTGCTGGAACTGCATGGGGCCAGCGTACGCCTCAATAGGCATCAGCTATGGAAATGAGCTGGACCATGTCTTGGACCTCTCGGGTCCTTGGGCCCTAGCGTCCTTTGCATGGCTCTGGCAACGAGGACGGACCGACGGCCGTCGAAAGACAGCAGCGCGCGACAGCGCTCCGTGAGGGGCGGTGGTCGGGCGACGGGCGGGAGTACGCTCTGGGACTCGACCGTCGGCAAGAAGACGGTCATGGCCGTGAGCGGCTTGATCATGCTCCTCTATCTGGTCGTCCACATGCTGGGCAACCTCAAGATCTTCTTCGGCTCCGACGAGTTCAACGGCTACGCGCACTGGCTGCGCACCGTCGGCGAGCCCTTCATGCACTACGAGTGGACGCTCTGGCTGGTCCGTATCGTCCTGGTCGCCGCGGTCGTCGCACACGCCGTGTCCGCGTACCAGCTCAGCCGCCGCGACATCAAGGCACGCCCGCAGAAGTACGCGCACAAGCGGCCGCGCGCGAGCTACGCGACCCGCACGATGCGCTGGGGCGGCATCATCCTCGCCCTCTTCATCGTCTGGCACCTGCTCGACCTGACGACGCTGACCGTCAACCCGCACGGGGTGCACGGCGAGGCGTACCAGAACGTCGTCGCGACCTTCTCGACCTGGTACAGCAACGTCATCTACATCGTCGCGATGCTCGCCGTCGGCCTGCACGTCCGGCACGGCTTCTGGAGCGCCGCCCAGACCCTCGGCGTCGGCAGCGCCGCCCGCGACCGCGCCCTGAAGCTCCTCGCCAACGTCCTCGCCCTGGTCCTGACCGTGGGCTTCATCTCCGTCCCCGTCGCCGTCATGACCGGAGTGGTGAGCTGAATGACTACCTCTGACTCCTACGTTTCGTACGGCATCGGCGAGCCGATCCGCGACACCAAGGCACCCGCCGGGCCGATAGCCGAGCGCTGGGACACCCGCCGCTTCGAGGCGAAGCTGGTCAACCCGGCCAACCGCCGCAAGCACACCGTCATCGTGGTGGGCACGGGCCTCGCGGGCGGCTCCGCCGGGGCCACGCTCGCCGAACAGGGCTACCACGTCGTGCAGTTCTGCTACCAGGACTCGCCGCGCCGCGCCCACTCCATCGCCGCGCAGGGCGGCATCAACGCCGCGAAGAACTACCGCAACGACGGCGACTCCATCCACCGCCTCTTCTACGACACCGTGAAGGGCGGCGACTTCCGCGCCCGCGAGTCCAACGTCCACCGCCTCGCGCAGATCTCCGTCGAGATCATCGACCAGTGCGTGGCGCAGGGCGTGCCCTTCGCCCGCGAGTACGGCGGCCTGCTCGACACCCGGTCGTTCGGCGGTGTCCAGGTCTCGCGTACGTTCTACGCCCGCGGCCAGACGGGCCAGCAACTCCTGCTCGGCGCCTACCAGGCGCTGTCCCGGCAGATCGCCGCGGGCAACGTCGAGATGCACCCGCGTACCGAAATGCTCGACGTGATCGTCGTCGACGGCCGGGCCCGCGGCATCGTCGCCCGCGACCTGATCACCGGCAGGATCGACACATACTTCGCGGACGCCGTGGTGCTCGCGAGCGGCGGATACGGCAACGTCTTCTACCTCTCGACGAACGCCATGAACTCCAACGCCACCGCCGTGTGGCGGGCCCACCGGCGCGGCGCCTACTTCGCCAACCCCTGCTTCACGCAGATCCACCCGACCTGCATTCCGCGCACCGGCGACCACCAGTCCAAGCTCACCTTGATGAGCGAGTCGCTGCGCAACGACGGCCGGATCTGGGTGCCGAAGGCCAAGGGTGACGACCGTCCGCCGAACAAGATCCCCGAGGACGAGCGCGACTACTACCTGGAGCGCATCTACCCGTCCTTCGGCAACCTCGTCCCACGCGACATCGCCTCGCGCGCCGCGAAGAACGTCTGCGACGAGGGCAGGGGAGTGGGCCCCGGCGGACAGGGCGTCTACCTGGACTTCGCCGACGCCATCAAGCGGATGGGGCGGGCGGCCGTCGAGGCCAAGTACGGCAACCTCTTCGACATGTACGCGCGGATCACCGACGAGGACCCGTACACGGTCCCGATGCGGATCTACCCGGCCGTGCACTACACGATGGGCGGCCTGTGGGTCGACTACGACCTTCAGACCACGATCCCCGGCCTGTTCGCGGTCGGCGAGGCCAACTTCTCGGACCACGGCGCGAACCGCCTGGGCGCGTCGGCGCTGATGCAGGGCCTGGCAGACGGCTACTTCGTCCTGCCGTCCACGATCAACGACTACTTGGCCCGCAACCCGCACAAGGACGAGGTGAGCGCCGAACACCCGGTGGTCCAGGAGGTGTTGGCGGAGACCGAGGACCGCCTCAACCTGCTCCTGTCCGTCGACGGCGATCGCACCCCGGACTCCTTCCACCGCGAACTCGGCGAGCTCATGTGGGAGTTCTGCGGCATGGCCCGCACCGAGGAGGGCCTGCGCAAGGCGCTCGACCGGATCCCGGAGATACGTGACGAGTTCTGGCGCCGCATCAAGGTCCCCGGAACCGGCGAGGAGTTCAACCAGTCCCTGGAGAAGGCCAACCGCGTCGTCGACTACCTGGAGCTCGCCGAGCTCATGTGCCTCGACGCGCTGCACCGCGGCGAGTCCTGCGGCGGCCACTTCCGCGAGGAGTCCCAGACCCCGGACGGCGAGGCCGAGCGCCGCGACGACGACTTCTCGTACGCGGCGGCCTGGGAGTTCACGGGTACGGGCGAGGCCCCGACCCTGCACAAGGAAGACCTGGTCTTCGAGTACGTCCACCCCACACAGCGGAGCTACGCCTGATGAAGCTCACCCTGCGCGTCTGGCGCCAGAAGAACGCGGACGCCGAAGGCACCATGTCCACGTACGAAGTGGACGGCATCTCGTCCGACATGTCCTTCCTGGAGATGCTGGACACATTGAACGAGGAGCTGATCCTCAAGGGCGAGGACCCCGTCGCCTTCGACCACGACTGCCGCGAAGGCATCTGCGGCGCCTGCTCGTTGGTGATCAACGGCGACGCCCACGGCCCTGAGCGCACCACCACCTGCCAGCTCCACATGCGCGCGTTCCAGGACGGCGACACGATCGACATCGAGCCGTGGCGGGCCGCGGCCTTCCCGGTGGTCAAGGACCTGGTGGTGGACCGCTCCGCCTTCGACCGCATCATCCAGGCCGGCGGCTACATCTCGGCCCCGACCGGCTCCGCCCCCGAGGCCCACGCCACCCCGGTACCGAAGCCGGACGCCGACTCCGCCTTCGAACACGCCGAGTGCATCGGCTGCGGCGCCTGCGTCGCCGCCTGCCCCAACGGCTCGGCGATGCTGTTCACTTCGGCCAAGGTCAACCACCTGAACGTCCTGCCCCAGGGCGCCCCGGAGCGCGGGACCCGCGTCCTGGACATGGTCGGCCAGATGGACGCCGAGGGCTTCGGCGGCTGCACCCTCACCGGCGAATGCGCCACGGCTTGCCCGAAGGGCATTCCGCTGCCGTCCATCGCGGCGATGAACAAGGAGTGGCTGCGGGCCACTCGGAAGGTCTCTCGGGGCTAGAACCCTGGCGGCAGTCCCGGTACGGGTGTCCGTGCCGTGCGACAAACGTGTGCGGGGGCGGTGACGGAAGTTGTCTGCATGTCACCGCCCCTGTTTGAATGCCCGCTGAGAACGATCACTCGGGGGGCAGGAACATGACGGTACCCGGCCAGAGCGGCGGCTATCGCGTCCAGAACGAAGGCATGGACAGCGAGGCGAAGAAGCTCGACAAGGCGGGCGACGACGTCGGCGACATAGCGAAGGCCGTCAAGGACACCCTTTGCTACCTGCCGGACGTGCTCGGCGGCTCGGACTCGGGCCCCGCCTACAACAACTTCGCCGACAACTGGCAGGACGAGGCCAAGGTCCTGGAGGCCGCGCTGCACGAGCTGGCCGACAAGGTCCGTACGTCCAAGGCCTCTTACCACGGCGCCGACGCGCGCACCGTCCGCGCCCTGAACGCGGCCGACGGCGGCGGCTTCACCACCATGCCCGCCCCCATCGGCGCCACCCCGCACCCCGGCTACAGCACCCGGCCCACGCCTGCCGGTGACACACCCGATCCCAGGTACGGCACCCGGCCCACGCCGGGCGAGCGCCACCCTTCGCTGTCGGACTTCGACTGACGCTCCCGCGCAGCACCTTTCTGACTCCGGTGCGCGGCACGTCAGTTGACCGTGCGCCACCCGTCCCGACTTCAGCATCAGCCGGAGGCCGTACCGTCATGCCCGACGCAGGCGAATCCACCACGGACCGTCGCGAGCAGCTCGCCGCCCACCACAAGTCCATTTCCTCGGCGGAGAGCAAGAACGACCTGATCGAGGCCATCAACAAAGCCCTCGGCGTCTCGGCGCCGGTCGGCGACCCCAGCACCATCGACAGCATCGCCAAGCGCTACCGCAGGCAGGTCGACGACGCGGCGGACGTGGAGCGGCGCATCGCCCAGGTCGCGGGCGAGGGCCTGCCGAACGCCTGGGTGGGCAGCACCGGCGCCAAGGCGTCCGAGGTCGTGTACGCGGCCTCCCGCGCCGCCGAGCAGATGGAGCAGGCGTTCGGCGGCGCGGCGAGCGCGCTGTTCAAGCTCGCCGACGCCGTGACCGCCGCGAAGGCCAAGGACAAGGGCGGCCGCGAACAGCTCCGCGAGGCCCTCGGCATGCTCGGCGGGGAAGACGGCTGGTTCGACGACATGGTCGAGAAGGACGCGGAGGAGGCCGAGCGGCTCCGCGCCCGCAAGATCGCGGCCGCCGGGGCCAAGGAGTGCCACACCGCCGCCGAGAACGTCGACGACGCAGCCCGCGCGGCCGCCCGCGACCTCAACAAGCTCGCCGCCGAGGCCCGCGCGGGCCAGATGAAGACCGACAACATCTCCGCCGCCGACCGCCTCGTCCTCGCCGACATCGCCGGGCCGAGCGGCCCCATGGAGATGAACGAGCTGCTCACCGCGAACGACCTGGAGCGCTCCGGCAAGGCCATGGAACGCCTCAACGCCCGCGACGAGGCCCGCTTCGAGAAGATGCTCGCCGAGGCGAAGACCCCGCAGGAGCGCGCCTACCTGGTGAAGGCCCTGGCCGCGGGCCACGACGTCGACAAGGTCTCCGAGTTCCGGGACAAGATCCACGGCAAGGACCCGGAGTGGCTGCAGCGGCATCTGACGCCGATCACTACGGCGGGGGACAGCATGAACAACGAGGGCGTCGCCTCGGACGGCCACAACCACAACTCCGACGACCAGGGGTTCAAGGGCGAGAACTGGTCGCAGGAGGGCAACACCTGCGTGCCGTCGACCGTCGTCACCGGCCGCGCCACCGTCGACCCGCTCTACGCCCTGGAACTCACCGGCGGCCCCTCCGGGCAGGAGGACGACCCCGACGCCTTCCGCGAGCGCCTGCGCGAGGAACAGCTGCGGATGCACGAGGAGGGCGACGGCGACAACGCGTACGACTTCCCCTTCGGCTCCACGCCCGACGGCATGGGCAACGACGGCAAAACCGAGATCGCCAACAAGGAGATCAGCCCGCACACCGGCAGCGAGTACGAGTTCCAGGAGATCCGCAGCGCGGACGACCGCCGGGACGCCCTGCCCGACATCCAGAAGTCCGTCGCGGAGGGCAAGCCCGTACCGATCGGCGTCGAGGGCACGGACGAGAACGGCAACCGCTCCGGCCACTCGATGATGATCGTCGGCCAGGAGGGCGACATGCTGCAGGTCTACAACCCCTGGGGCCACACCACCTGGATCAGCGAGGACGACTTCGTCAACGGCGGTATGGCCAAGGCATCCGACAACGACCTGCCCGACGCTTACGGCGTCCACATGCCCGCCGACTGACATGAACGGAAGCCCGAGACCAGCCATGCGCAAGCGACTTGTCACCGCTCTGGCCGCCCTGCCCCTCGCGGCCGTGACCCTCACGGGCTGCGGGCTCTTCGGCCCCGCGACGTACGAGCCGACCGAGCGGTCCATCGAGGTGGACGCGGGTGATGAGTTCACCCTCTCTCTCCCGGCGAGCCCCGGACTGGGGCAGAGCTGGTCCCTGGTCCGGCCGCACCCTGACTCGACGGTCGTGAAGCGGGTGGGAGAGCGCGAGGAGGTGGAGGGCAGTGACCTCGACGGTGGCGCCGACGGCACGCAGTTCATCGACTTCAAGGCCGTCAAGCCGGGCACTACCAAGATCAAGCTGATCCACTGCATCCACGGGCGCTGCGCCACCACCGAGGACAACCCGGACCCCCATCCCACGGGCTCCGGCGCAGGGCCCGTGCCCACCGCCACCGGCACCCCCGGCAACGAACCCGAATACTTCATCTACACGGTCACCGTCCGATGACCAACCCAGAGGTCACCATGGAAAAGCCCCAGAAGACCGACGACGAGTCCGCTCAAGCGGACATCGCCATGCTCCTCCGCTACGGCCTGGTCGCCCAAGGCCCGCACCGCACCGCCCTGTTCGGGGACGGGGCGGTCGGCGCCGCGGTCGTGCTCGACCGGCTCGGGGTGGTGCCGCGCTCCGTGGCGTTCCTCGCGAAGGTCGTCCGAGGCGGCGGCGTCGGGTACACGGCGCGGCTGCCCGAGCTGCTGCCGGGCCAGGAGGCCACGGACCTGGTGCGCGGCTGGCTGGAGTCCGCCGCGCCGGTGGCCCGGCCCGTCGAGGGGGACGAGGTCGTGGCCCGCTGGCTGGAGTCCGTCGCCGAGCTGATCGGGCTGCGCCGCGTGAGCCGTGAGCGGGCGGCCCGCTGACCCTCGCGGGTCTTCTGACGCCACGTCAAAAACGTAACGTCGTACGCCTTGACCGGCTGTACGGGCCATCCATACCGTCGGCCCATGTATCCGGGAGCGTACGACCCCGACACGGCGGCCGTCGTCACCGCCGACGGCCGCCGCACCCTCACCTACGGGCAGCTCGAAGCGGACTCGCTGCGCCTCGCCGGCCATCTGCGCGGCGCCGGGCTGCGCACCGGTGACCACCTCGCCCTGCTCAGTGGCAATGACCCGCGCGTACTCGTCGTCTACTGGGCCGCCCTGCGTTCCGGGCTCTACCTCACCGCCGTCAACCACCACCTGACCGCCGACGAGGTCGCGTACATCGTGCGGGACTGCGGCGCCAAGCTGCTCGTCCACTCCACTGACCTGAGCGAACTCGCCGTCGACGCCCTGCGGCTGGCGGGTGGGCCGCCCCTGCCACGACTCGGCTTCGACGACGAGGGCGGCGTCGGCGGCACCTCCTTCGCGGCCGCCCTCGCAGCCGCCTCGCCCGAGCCGCCCGCCCACCAGCCGCGCGGCGCCGACATGCTGTACTCCTCCGGCACCACCGGCCGACCCAAGGGCATCGAACCCGCGTTGCCCGAGGGCGATGTGCGTACCGAACCCAGCATGTACGTCCAGCTGTTCCAGACCATGTACGGCTTCGACACGGACACCGTGTACCTCAGCCCCGCCCCGCTCTACCACGCGGCTCCGCTCCGCTTCTGTGCCGTGATCACCGCGACCGGCGGCACGGTCGTGCTCCTTGACGCCTTCGACGCGGAGGGCGCGCTCGCGGCGATCGAACGCCACCGGGTCACCCACAGCCAGTGGGTTCCCACCATGTTCGTCCGCATGCTGAAGCTCCCCGACGAGGTGCGCGGACGCTACGACGTGTCGTCCCTGAAGGTCGCCATCCACGCCGCCGCGCCCTGCCCCCGCGAGGTCAAGCACCGGATGATGGACTGGTGGGGCCCCGTCCTGTACGAGTACTACGCCGCGACCGAGGGCAACGGCATCACCTTCATCGGCCCTGAGGAGTGGCTGCGTAAACCCGGCTCGGTCGGGCGCGGCGGCCTCCTGGGGGACGTACGGATCTGCGGCGAGGACGGCAAGGTGCTGCCGCCCGGCGAGACCGGGACGGTCTACTTCGAGCGCGACGAACTCCCGTTCCGCTACCACAACGACGGCGCCCGCACCGTCGAGGCCCAGCACCCCGAGCACCCCACCTGGACCACCACCGGCGACATCGGGCACATCGACGAGGACGGGTATCTCTTCCTCACCGACCGCCGGGCGTTCACGATCATCTCCGGGGGCGTCAACATCTACCCGCAGGAGATCGAGGACTGTCTGGTCCTGCACCCGAAGGTCGCCGACGTGGCGGTGTTCGGGGTGCCGGATCCGGAGATGGGGGAGTCGGTGCAGGCCGCGGTGCAGCCGGAGGCGGGGTGTGTGGCGGGGCTCGAACTCGCCTCGGAGCTCCTGGAGTTCGTACGGTCTCGGATCGCGCACTACAAGGTGCCGCGGAACGTGGATTTCGCGGAGGAGCTTCCGCGGACGCCTACGGGGAAGCTGGCGAAGCGGCTGCTGCGGGAGGCGTACGCGCGGCGCTAGAGGCGGTGCGGTCGAGGACCCTGGCCAGATACGGCGCCGTCCTGCTCCCCTCCGCCCGTGCCACCTCCGCCGGGGTGCCCGCTGCCACGAGGCGGCCGCCCGCGTCGCCGCCGCCCGGGCCCAGGTCGACCACCCAGTCCGCGGCCGCGACCACCGTCATGTCGTGCTCGACGACCACCACCGAGTTGCCCACGTCGACGAGTCCGTGCAACTGCCGCATCAGGACCTCGACATCGGCCGGGTGCAGACCCGTCGTCGGCTCGTCGAGGAGGTACAGGGTGTGACCGCGCCGGGTCCGCTGAAGCTCGCTCGCCAGCTTGATGCGCTGCGCCTCGCCGCCCGACAGCTCGGTGGCGGGCTGCCCGAGCCGCAGATAGCCGAGGCCGACGTCGAGCAGCGCCGTGAGGGAGCGGGCGGCACCCGGCACATCGGCGAAGAACTCCGCTGCCGACTCCACCGTCAGATCGAGGACCTCCGCGATGTTCCGTCCCCGGTACGCCACTTGGAGAGTCTCGGGGTTGTAGCGGGCGCCCGCGCAGTCCGGGCACGGCGCATACGTACTGGGCAGGAAGAGCAGCTCCACCGACACGAACCCCTCACCCTGACAGGTCTCGCACCGCCCGCCCTTCACGTTGAAGGAGAACCGCCCCACGCCGAAGCCCCGCTCGCGCGCCGCGTCCGTCTCCGCGAAGACCTTCCGTACGACGTCGAACAGACCGGTGTACGTGGCCAGATTGGAGCGCGGCGTACGGCCGATCGGCCGCTGGTCGACCGACACAAGCCGCCCCACGCCCGGCAGTTCGGCGGTCACCTCGCCGATCAGCGTCGACTTCCCGGAGCCGGACACGCCCGTGATCGCGGTGAGCGCGCCGAGCGGCAGCTCCGCCGTGACGCCGCGCAGATTGTGACGGGTGACCGGGCCGACCTTGAGTGAGCCACGGCCCGGACGCGGCTCCCGTACCGGAGCGGGACCGGTGTCGAAGAGGAAACGGCGGGTCGCCGACGCGTCCACCCCGGCGAGCTCCGCCACCGGGCCGCTGTGCAGCACCTGCCCGCCGTGCTCGCCCGCGTGCGGACCGACGTCGACGACCCAGTCCGCCTCGCGTACGACATCGAGATGGTGCTCCACCACGAAGACCGAATTGCCCGCCGCCTTCAGGCGGTTGAGGACGGTGAGCAGCGCCTCGGTGTCCGCCGGGTGCAGTCCGGCCGACGGCTCGTCGAGGACGTACACGACCCCGAAGAGCCCCGAGCGCAGCTGGGTCGCGAGGCGAAGCCGCTGGAGCTCACCGGCGGAGAGACTGGGCGTGGACCGGTCCAGGCTCAGATAGCCGAGTCCCAGCTCCGTGACGACCTCGATGCGCGCACACAGGTCGGCGACCAGCGGGCCCGCAAAGACCGGGGAGACACCCCCGGGCACCCGCGCGGTCTCGTCGCCGTCCGAAGCGCGCAGGATCCGGGTCAGCTCCGTCAGCGGCAGCGCCGCCAGCTCCGCGATCGTGCGTCCCTCGAAGGTCACGGCCATCGCCTCGGGCCGCAGCCTGCCGCCGCGGCAGACCGCGCACGGCGCACTCTCCAGGAACCGCTCGGCCCGCGCGCGCAACGTCTGGCTCTTCGAGTCCGCGAACGTCTTCATGACGTACCGCCGCGCGCTCAGGTACGTCCCCTGGTACGGGCGGTGGATCCGGCCCGCCTCCCGCACCGGGTGCACCGTCACGACCGGCTGCTCGTCGGTGAACAGGATCCACTCGCGGTCCGCGGGCGCGAGCTCCCGCCACGGCCGGTCCACGTCGTAACCGAGCGCGTCGAGCACGTCCCGCAGATTCTTGCCCTGCCACGCGCCGGGCCAGGCGGCGATCGCGCCCTCCCGGATGGACAGCGCCGGATCCGGCACGAGCAACTCTTCGCTCGTACGGTGCACCCGGCCGAGACCGTGACACTCCGGGCACGCCCCGGCCGCCGTATTCGGCGAGAACGCGTCCGACTCGAGCCGCTCCGCGCCCTCCGGATAGTCCCCGGCCCGCGAGAACAGCATCCGCAGCGAGTTCGACAGCGTCGTCACGGTCCCGACGGACGACCGCGAGGTCGGCGCCGAGCGTCGCTGCTCCAGGGACACCGCGGGCGGCAGCCCACTGATCTCACCCACCTTCGGTGCCCCCACCTGGTGGATCAGACGACGGGCATACGGCGCGACGGACTCGAAGTAGCGGCGCTGCGCCTCGGCGTACACGGTCCCGAACGCGAGCGAGGACTTCCCGGACCCGGACACCCCGGTGAAGGCGACGAGCGCGTCCCGCGGAATATCCACATCGACCCCGCGCAGATTGTGCTCCCGGGCACCACGCACGCGGACGTAGGGGTCGTGGGGACCGTGGGGGCTGGACGGCACGGGGCGCTCCGCGAGGGGTGGGGTGGGGAGGACAAACTCCACGATTCTAGAGCCGTGCGGTCAGGCCCACCGTCCGGGCCAGCCCGCGGTAGGAGTCCAGCATCTCGGCGCGGTCGTACGTCGACGTCGTGACCAGGATTTCATCGGCGCCGCTCGCCGTGATCAACTCCGCGAGTTCCGCGGCGACCTGCTCCTCCGTGCCGTATACGTGCCCCCGCAGCCCGGCCTCGAAGAATTCCCGCTCCTTCGCGGTCATGTCGCGCCGCTCGGTGTCCGTCACCGATTCCAGGGGAGGGAAGACGCCGTGCGTGCGCGAGTACGCCATGGACCACGCCTCGGGGATCAGGAGCCGCCGCGCCCGCTCCTCCGTGTCCGCCACGGCGATATTGCCCGCCACGACGACGTACGGCTCGTCCGCCCAGACGGACGGTTTGAAACCGTCCCGGTAGCGGTCGATCGCGGCCAGCATCCGGTCCCGGCCGCGCAGCTCCCCGATGACCAGCGGAAGCCCCGCGTCCGCCGCGATGCCGGCGCCTTCGCCGGTGGCCAGGACGTACGGGGGTATGCGCAGGCCCTCGGCGGGGTGGGCGTGCACCTGGGGGTGGGCGGTCTGCTCGCCGGTGAGGAAGCCGAGCAGCTCGCGGAGCTGGTCCGCGAAGTCCTCGGCGTCCTCCTTGCCGCGCCCGAGCGCCTTGCGGACCCCGCCCGTGAACCCCACGGAGCGGCCCAGGCCCAGGTCGATCCGGCCCGGGAACAGCGACTCCAGGACGCCGAACTGCTCGGCGACGACCAGCGGCTGGTGGTTGGGCAGCATCACGCCGCCCGTGCCCACCCGGATCGTGCTCGTCGCGGCTGCCACGGCGGCCGCGAGCACGGTGGGCGCGGAACCGGCGACGCCGGGCACGCTGTGGTGCTCGGAGACCCAGAACCGGTGGTAGCCGAGCTCCTCGGCCTGCCGCGCGAACCGCACGGTGTCGCGCAGGGCCCGCGGGTGCTCCTGGCCCTGGCGGGTACGGGAGCGGTCGAGGACGGAGAACCGGGTGGCGGCGAGTACGTCGGAGGGCGGGGGCGCAGAAGTCACATGGGGTTCAACACGGTGGGGCGGTGAGGATTCCCGAGCTGGGGGCTCGGGGCGGTTCTGCGGAGTCCGGGCGGGTCCGGGGGGGATGAGGTGTCCCCGTACGCTGGGCGCCATGTCCGACTCGCCGCCAAGCCGCCGCCCCCTCGCGCTCTTCGATCTGGACAACACCCTGGCCGACACCGCCCACCGCCAGCACTTCCTGGAGCGCACGCCCCGCGACTGGAACGGCTTCTTCGCCGCGGCGCCCGACGACCCGCCCCTGGCGGCCGGGATAACCCTGCTCCTGGAGACCGCCGCCGAGTGCGAGATCCAGTACCTGACCGGGCGCCCGGAGCGCTGCCGGTCCGACACCCGTACCTGGCTCAAGGAGCAGGGCCTGCCCGACGGGCGCCTTTGGATGCGTCGCGACCACGACCGCCGCCCGGCCCGGCAGACCAAGCTCGAGGTGGTGCGCCGACTGGCCGCGGGGCGCGAGGTGCGCATGCTCGTGGACGACGACGAGCTGGTGTGCGACGCCGTGAGCGCGGCGGGCTTCACGGTCATACGCGCCCGCTGGGCGGCCCCGTCCGAGGCGCTGACGGAAGCCCAGGAGCGGGAGGGCCGCACCTGAGCGTTACTCCTCCGGCGGCTCTTCCAGGCGGAACCCGACCTTCAGGCCGACCTGGTAGTGGTTGATGGCGCCGTCCACGATGTAGCCGCGTACTTGCGTCACCTCGAACCAGTCCAGGCCACGGATGGTCTGTGCGGCGCGGCTGACGCCGTTGCGGATGGCCTGGTCGACGCCGTCGGGGGAGGTGCCGACGATCTCGGTGACCCGGTAGGTGTGGTTGGACATGGCGGCGGGCCGTCCTTTCGCTCGGTACGCGCTCCTCGCTCGGCACGCGCTCCGTCGGGTTCGCTCCGTTCCTCCACCGTGCCCCAGCGGCCCCGGGTCCGCGACCTGTCGCACCGGCCACGGACCCGGACCCGCCTCTCCTGCGGCTTATCGGGCCTACGGAACCATCGAGAGGGACAGCGCGAAGCGGCCCGCCGTGTCCGTCCACCAGTGGCGCGGCTCCAGGCCCGCCGCCTTGAGCTCCGCCCGTACGCCGTCCTCGCGGAACTTCGCCGAGATCTCGGTGCGCAGTTCCTCACCCGCCGCGAAGTCCACCACGAGATCCAGTTCGGTGATCTTCACGGTGAGCGCGGTGCGGGCGCGCAACCGCATCTCGATCCACTCCCGCTCGGCGTCCCAGCGGGCGATGTGGTCGAAGGACTCCGGCGCGAAGTCGGCGTGGAGCTCGCGGTTGATGACGCGCAGCACGTTCTTGTTGAACTCCGCCGTCACGCCCGTCGCGTCGTCGTACGCCGCGACCAGCGTCGCCGGGTCCTTGACCAGGTCGGTGCCGAGCAGCAGCGCGTCGCCGGGCGAGAGCAGGGACCGTACCGACGTGAGGAACTCCGCGCGCTCGGCCGGGAGCAGATTGCCGAGAGTGCCGCCGAGGAAGGCGACGAGGCGCGGGCCCGGCGCCTCGGGCAGGGTCAGTTCGCGGGTGAAGTCGGCGATCAGGGCGTGCACCGCGAGCCCGGGCCGCTCGGCGAGCAGCGCCTCGCCCGCCTGCCTGAGGGCGCTCTCGCTGACGTCCACCGGGAGGTACGTGTCGAGGCCGGGCAGCGCGTCGAGCAGGTGCCGGGTCTTCTCCGACGAGCCGGAGCCCAGCTCCACGAGGGTGCGGGCGCCGCTCGCCGCCGCGATCTCGGGCGCGCGGGCGCGCAGGATCTCGCGCTCGGCGCGGGTCGGGTAGTACTCGGGGAGCCTGGTGATCTCCTCGAAGAGCTCGCTGCCGCGGGCGTCGTAGAACCACTTGGGCGGCAGCGTCTTGGGGGCCCGGGTGAGGCCGTCGAGCACGTCGGCGCGCAGCGCGGCGTCGGTGGCGTCCTCGGGCAGGGTGCGGGTGACGAGCAGAGGTGCGGACGGGCTCAAGCCAGGGACTCCTTGACGTGTGCGGTGTGGGTGGGGGCGGCCTGATCCGTGGCTGCCTGTTCAGTGGCGGTCTGATCGGTGGCGGCCATGTGACCGTGGTCGCCCAGTGGGGACAGGCGGACCTGCGTGTGGTCGGCCACCAGGAGCGTCCGGTCCGGGACTTCGCGCCAGTGCGGATCGTCGTCGTACGGCTCGGACGCGACGACCGTTCCGTGCTCCGGCCCGGTGCGGTACCAGAGAGTGTCGCCCCAGGCCGTGGCGGTGATCGAGGCGCCGTCGGTGAGGAGCAGGTTGAGCCGGGACCCCGGGGCGGCCGCGGCGGCCTCGCGCACCGTCGCGGCGAGCGCCTGCCCCGCGGGCCGACCGGCGCGCAGCCGGTGCAGGAGCAGGGCCCAGACGAGGGCCGCGTCGCAGCGGGCCTCCAGGGCGAGCAGTTCCTGCGGTGGCAGCCCGGCCGCGAGTCCGGCGAGGGATCCTGGCCATCCGGTGACGGCGCCATTGTGGCTGAACAGCCAGGGCCCGGAGGCGAATGGTGCGGCCGCGGCCTCCCCGTCGGCGCTCGCCACGGTCGCGTCCCGCACCGCGGCGAGCAGCGCCCCGGTGCGTACCACCCGGGCCAGATCGGTGAAGGACGGATCGGCCCAGATGGGTCCCGCGCGCCGGTACCGGGCGGGAACCGGGTCCCCGTCGGCGTACCAGCCGACCCCGAAACCATCGGCGTTGACGGTGCCGTACCGCTGCAGGCGCGGCGCCCAGGACTGCCGGAACAGGCTGTGCTGCGGCCGGACGAGCAGCTCCTCCAGGGCCACGGGCGGCCCCACGAATGCGAGATGACGGCACATCAGCGCAGCACCTCCGTGCGAGAGGCCCGGTCCTCTTCCGGTGTCGCGTCCGCGGCCGTGCGGAAGCCGGAGAAGATCTGCCGCCGGATCGGGTAGTCCCAGTTCCGGAACGTGCCGCGGCAGGCCACCGGGTCGACGGAGAAAGCGCCGCCGCGCAGCACCTTGTGGTCCGGCCCGAAGAACACCTCCGAGTACTCGCGGTACGGGAAGGCCACGAACCCCGGGTAGGGCAGGAAGTCGCTCGCCGTCCACTCCCATACGTCGCCGATCAACTGCCGTACGCCGAGCGGGGATTCGCCCGCCGGATAGGCACCGGCCGGGGCGGGCCGCAGATGGCGCTGGCCGAGGTTGGCGTGGTGGCCGGGCTCCGGGTCCGTGTCGCCCCACGGGTAGCGGCGCGAGTGGCCGGTGGCCGGGTCCCAGCGGGCGGCCTTCTCCCACTCGGCCTCGGTGGGCAGGCGGCGCCCCGCCCAGCGGGCATAGGCATCGGCCTCGTACCAACTCACATGCAGCACGGGCTCGTCGAGCGGCACCGGCTCGGTCACGCCGAACCGCCGCCGCAGCCACTGTCCGCCCTCGCTCCGCCAGAACAGCGGGGCGCCGATCGTGTGCTGCCGGATGTGGTCCCAGCCCGTCGGGTGCCACCAGCGTGGCTCGTCGTACCCGCCGTCCTCGATGAAGCGGAGATACGCCCCACAGGTCACCGGCGCCGTGTCGATCCGGAAGGCGGGCACGTCGCGCGGGTGCGCGGGCCGCTCGTTGTCCAGGGCCCAGGGCTCCACGGAGGTGCCCATGGTGAACGCGCCGCCGGGGACGAGGACTTCCGGCTGCGACAAGGGCGCGGTGACCCCGGCCGGGTCGGGCGCGGTCAGGGCGGCCGGGCCGCGGCGCAGCTGGTGGGTGATGAGCATGGTCTCGTCGTGCTGCTGCTCGTGCTGCGCGATCATGCCGAAGGCGAAACCGGCGTCGAGCAGCGGCGTGCCGCGCAGCGGGCTGCCCTCGAGCACGTCCAGGGCACGGCCGCGCACCTCGGCCGCGTAGTGCCGCGCCTCGGCGGGCGGAAGCAGCGGCAGCGCGGGCCGCTCGGCGCGTGGGTGCTCGAAGGCGTCGTACAGCGGGTCGATCTCGGGCCGCATGGGCGCGCGGCCGCCGACCGCGCGGAGCAGCCACTGCTCCTCCTGGTTGCCGATATGGGCCAGGTCCCAGACGAGCGGGGACATCAACGGCGAGTGCTGCGCGGTGAGTTCGGCGTCGTCGACGCAGGTGGTGAGAGTGCCGGTGCGCTCGCGCGCGGCGGTCAGGGTGTGCAGGGCGCGCTCGTGCAGCGCCTCGGGGTCCGGGGCGGAGGCGGTCTCCTGGGTGGTGTCGTACGCGGCGTTGTCCTCGGTCACGGGTGCCTCCCCTGAACTCGGTCGAGCAGATCGTCGGCGGGGCAGCGCCCCCGGGCCACATAGCGGTCGGTATACGCGCCCACGGCGTCCCGTACCGCGGTCGGCGCCCCGCGCCGGGGCAGCGCGTCGAGCGCGGCGCTGAAGCAGTCGGTCGCGGCCCCGCGCAGCTCGGGGTCGCTCAGGCCGTGCCGGGCGGCGTCCAGCCACAGGGCGCTGCGGGGCGCGGCGGGCGGCGTACCGTCGAGCGCGCCGCCCGGATCCGCACCGTCCCTGTCCGCACCGTCCCTGTCCGCACCGGCCGCCGCCCGCTGCGCGAGGGGCTTGAGCGCCCGGTACGCTGTCTCCGCGGCCTCGGGGTCGTCGAACAGGGCGTCCGTGACCGCGAGGGGGACCAGCCAGCCGTCGTCGCCGGGCTGCGCGTCGATCATCCGCAGCTCCAGGTGGCCGCGCGGCCGTACCGGCGGGAACAGGGTGCTCATGTGGTACTCCAGGTCCGCCCGGGTCGGCGGCCGGGGCCGCCCGGTGCGCACCCACTCCCGGAACGTCACGTCCTCGGGCACCAGCCACGGTCCGGTGTCCGAGCGCACGCACATCACCGGCGCGTCGAGCACCCGCCGCGCCCAGGCGGCCCGTGGGTCCGCTCCGTCCGGTGGCGCGGCGCTGCGCCCCGGCTCGATCGCCGCCCATACGGCCTGCCGCGTGGAGCGCCAGCCGGTCGGACGCCCGCCGTCGAGCGGGGAGTTGGCGAACGCGGCCACGAACACGGCGCCGAGCACATGCGCGAGCCACCAGCGGCGCGCGTGTCCGAGGGGGCCCGGCTCCTCGTGCCCGGCGTCGACGCAGATCTGCACGGAGGCGGTGGCGCACATCATGGTCCGGCCCGCCGGTCCGCCTCGGTCCAGATAGGCCTCCATGGCGTCGTACCGGGGGGCCTTGAGGCGGCGCCGGGGCGCGAGGTAGGGCTCCTTGCCGAGACCGGTGAGGCCGAGCCCGAAGTCGTCGAGCGCGGCACGGACCCGGGTGAGGTCGGCGGAGACGGCGGAGACACACTCCGCGAGCGAGGCGGCGGGCAGCGAGCTCAGCTCCAGCTGGCCGCCGGGTTCGACGGTGAGCGCCGAACGCAGCGGGAGGGCACGGAGGGCGGCGGTGGCCGCGGCGTGCCGGTCGTCGGGGACGGGGTCGTCGGGGGCGTGTAAGGCGTGGACGAGCCATTCGAGTTCGACGCCGAGGCTGCGGGGCGGGCCGGTCTTGAAGCAGATCCCGTGCACCAGGGCCTCGAGCTCGGCCTCGGGCACGATGTCAGCGGGTCCAAGGCGGCCGGGCGGGGGACAGTCGGGCTCCTGACTGCCGGGCCCGGGCCCGCTCTCGTCGGTCTTCATGGTGACGTTCCCTTCGGTGGTACGGCACACCAACAGTCAACCCAAGACCGTCCGCACCCGCCACCACAAGAGGGCCTCCGCGGTGCGAGGGCAAAGTTTGCCCCGCGGCAACGCGCCCGTCAGCTCCGCCCCGGCCGCGTCCCGGCTGCGCGCCGCGGGCTCAGTTCCTGCTCAGCGCCCGGGACACCCCGGCGACGACGGCGGTCGTCAGGAGCCAGCCGAGGGCCATGAAGAGATACGCGAGCCACTGCGCGGACCCGGCCAAGTACCAGGCGCTGCGCTGCCCGAAGTCGCCGATGGGGAACAGCACGTCGACGGTGTACACGAGGGGGTGGAACGGACCGCCCTCGTCGGGCTTCCGGCGCGTCGGCGTCCCGAGGCTGAAGGCCAGCGTCCCGAGCAGTGTCAGGGCGAGCAGCCACAGCCCGGCCAGCCACGGCCGGTAGCCGTAACCGACGGTGACGTCGAGCAGCCACCCCCAGGCGCGTCCGGTCGGCCGGAGCGTCCTGCGGCGCCGCCGCTGCTTCTCCAGGAGCACCCGGCGGGCAGCGTCATCGTGCCCGATCTGCCGGTACCAGGCGGCGAGTTGCTCGTACGGCTGCGGGGCGTACCCCGGGTTGTGACGCAGCCAGGCGAGGCGCTTGGCCACGTCCTGCGGGCGCGATCCCTCGCCCGTCGTGGGCACATCGCCGACGTCGCCGTCGTCGTCCGAGCGCAGCATGTCGTACGCGAACCCTTCGAGCCGCAGCTCGCGGGGCCAGGCGTCGGCCCGGTCGTGCAGCGTGCCGACCCGGGCCCCACGCAGGTCGACGGCCCCGCCGGTCGGCGCGGCCGGGGTGAACCTCACCTCCTCCGCCTGTAGGCGCAGGCCATTCACGGCGGTGCCGGAGTCGTGGCGCAGGGTGGCCCCGTCGAACGTGAGCTGGTCGGATATCCGCGCGCCCTGGAGCCGTACCGCCCCGACCGCCGTGAACCCGTCGGACAGGAACACGGAAGTGGTCGTCACATGGGACAGGTTGAGTGCGAGGCCACCTGGGTTGTCCAGACGGGCACCGTCCAGCCGGAGCGCGCCGCTGATCTCCGCGCCGATGAGCCGCACGCCGCCCTCCGCCCGGAACCCCCGCGTGGCGAAGACGCTGCCCTCCACGGCGAGGCCCCCGGCGAACAGGGCGTGGCCGCTGCGGCTGTCTGCCTCGGCGGACAGGCGCGCCCCGTCGAGGCCGAGCTCCCCGCCGATCCGGGCGTTGACCAGGGCCAGGCGGCCGGTGAGAACGGAGCGCTCCAGGACGAGACGCCCCTCGATCCGGGCGAGGGTCGCGTCCAGGCCGGGCAGGTGGCTGTCCGTGATCCGTATGGTCCGCGTCGTGGCCCCGTACAGCCGCACCGGCTCCTCGAAGTGGCAGTGCTCAAGCCGGAGCAGTGAGCCGACCTCGGCGCCGTCGAGGTCGAGCCGCCCGGTGATCCGCGCCCCGGAAAGGCGCAGCGAGGCAACGGCCCCGGGTAGGGCCGGTTCCGCCCCGAGCAGCAGCGCCGCAATGACCGCGGCCCGTACCGTACGCCCGTCCCCCCACCCGGCGCCGCCGCCCGGATCGTCGTCGGCGTCCACCCCGGACCTCAGGTCCACCAGGCGGCCTTGGGGAAAGGCGTCCCACAACGCCCGTTCGGGCTCGGTCAGTTCATCGGCGCTCCACACCCGTACAGGCTACGATCCGCCGGTCCGGTGCTGTTCAGGCGTCCTTGCGCTCGTCCCAGGAGCTGCCGAACGTACCGTCGTAGCTCTTGAGGAGGGCGACGAGTCCGGCCGTCACGCGCGGGTCCCACCAGTCGGCCGCGACCGTGAGGTGGACGTCGGCGCCGCCGCTCGCCCAGTCAAGGACCGGCTGCCCGTCGTGGAGCCATTTCGTGCGGCGCGGCATGCGCGCGACGTCGCCGTCGCCGCCGATCAAGCTGGCTACGGCGATGGCGAGTTGGATCGGTGAGATCAGCCACCACACCCACCACCAGAACAGGCGGCCCTTGCGGCCGGTGACGGCCGGGGCTGCGGTCTGCTGCACGGTCCAGCGGGTCCTGGCGCCGCCCCGGGCCGGTTCCCGCGTGACGGAGGCCAGCGGCTCTCCGGCCGCGCCCAGGATCTCGTACGTCGCGTGCTGTCCCTTGGCCGCCGACTTGGTGATGACGTGGGCGAAGGCCCGCTGCCGGTAGGGGTCGGCCCACAGTGTGAAGGCCCGGATGCCGTCGCGTCGGGACTTGCGGTACTCCTCGACGCCGCCCTGCGGCAGGGTGCGTTCCGCGTAGGCGAGCGGCTCGGTGCCGCCGCGGGCCTCGGGGGTGGCGTCCGTGGCGTATATCCGGTGGCGTACCTGGCCGTCCTGAGGCTGGTCCTTCTTGTTGCTCGTCGTCCTTGGACCCTGTAGCCATACGGTCTTCGCCATGGCCCGCCCCTCCCCGTCCTGCTGTGTCATGTACGGGGCGGACCTTATCTTCCTCGCAGGCTTTCCACGGAGCGGCCCACCTCTGAGATGCGCTGGGCGAGGGCCGCGGTGTCGGGGGCGGGTCCGGTGCGCAGGAGCCGCTCGATCTCGGTGAGTTCCTGGGTGATCTCCGTGAGGCGTTCCTCGCTCCGCGGTCCCGCCGCGGCCGCCTCCAAGCGGCGGTTCTTGCGATAGAGATCGAGGAAGACGTTGACCTTGGTCCGTAGCACCCAGGGGTCGATGGGCTTGGCCAGGAAGTCCGCGGCGCCGACCGCGTAGCCCCGGTAGGCGTAGTCCGCGTCGGGGTTCATGCCGGTCACCAGGATGATCGGAACGTCCTTGGTCTGGTCGAGACGTTTGATGGTGGCGGCGGTCTCGAAGCCGTCCATGCCCGGCATGACGATGTCGAGGAGCACCACCGCGAACTCCTGCCGCAGCATCGCTTTCAGGGCTTCCTCGCCCGAGCGCGCGCGGACCAGTTTCTGGTGGAGCGGGCCGAGTACGGCCTCCAGCGCGACCAGGTTCTCCTCCATGTCGTCGACGATGAGGATGCTGCACTGGTCCGGTACGGGGTTCACGGCAGGCCCCTCGTCGGTTCGCCGCCGTCGTCCGTCGCCGCCGCGTCGTCGTCCCGCGGGTCGAGCAGAGCGCAGATCACCGACAACAGGCGGTCGATGTCCACGGGTTTGGAGACGTAGTCGTTGGCGCCGCTGTCGATCGCCTTCTCGCGGTCTCCGGGCATGGCCTTGGCGGTCAGCGCGATGATCGGGAGGTGGGCGAGGCGGGGGGTGCTGCGGATGGCGCGGATGGTCTCGTAGCCGTCCATCTCGGGCATCATGATGTCCATCAGGACCACGGATACGTCGGGGGTGCGCTGGAGGACCTCCAGGCCCTCGCGGCCGTTCTCCGCGTACTTCACGGTGATGCCGACCCGGCCGAGTACATGCGTCAGAGCGAAGACGTTGCGGATGTCGTCGTCGATGATGAGGATGCGGCGCCCGGCCAGGATGCGTCCGGGGCGGCCGCTGAGCCACTCCTTGAGCCGGGTCGTCTGCGGCCAGGTGTCCTCGCGCGGCTCGGTCTCCCTTGCGGCCGCCGCGCCGACCAGGTCGTCCGGCCACTCGAGGGTGTCCGGGACCAGATCCTGCGGGGTCAGGTCGTCTTCCACGGGCGGGGCGACCGCCGGGGACAGGATCTTCGCGCTCTCGACCGTGCCGACGGTCGCCCCGGCAGTCGTACCGCCCGGTTCCGCTTCCTGGGCAGCGGCCGGTGTTTCCGTGGTCGGTACGGGACCGCCCGGGTGGCGCGACGGAATGTAGAGGGTGAACCGGGAGCCGACGCCGGCCTGGCTCTCGGCGACGATCTGGCCGCCGAGCATCCCGGCGATCTCCCGGCTGATGGACAGGCCCAGACCGGTGCCGCCGTACTTGCGATTGGTGGTGCCGTCGGCCTGCTTGAACGCCTCGAAGACCACCGGGAGTTTGTCGGGGGAGATGCCGATCCCGGTGTCCTTGACGTGGAACGCGAGGACCGCTTCCGCGTTCCGTAGCGTTTCCAGCGTGAAGTCCTCGCCCGGCACCCGCTCGACGCGCAGCTCCACCCCACCGGAGTGGGTGAACTTCACCGCGTTGGACAACAGATTGCGCAGGACCTGCTGGAGGCGCTGCTCGTCGGAGTACAGCTCCTGCGGCACATCGTCGTCGACGGTGATCTCGAAGTCGAGGCCGCGGTCGACGGTGAGCGGCCGGAACGTCGCGTCCACATACTTGAGCAGCCTGCTCAGGGACAGCTCTCGGGGGTGTACGTCCATCCGGCCCGCCTCGATCTTCGACAGGTCGAGGATGTCGGTGATCAGCTGGAGCAGATCGGAACCCGAGCGGTGGATCGTGGCGGCGAACTGCACGTCCTGCTCGGAGAGATGACCGTCGGGGTTGTCGGCGAGCAGCCGGGCGAGGATGAGCAGCGAGTTCAGCGGAGTACGCAGCTCGTGCGACATGTTCGCCAGGAACTCCGACTTGTACTGCGAAGCGGTCGCGAGCAGGGCCGCCTTCTCCTCGAGCGCGGCGTTGGAGCGCTGGAGCTCCTCGGAGCGCTCACGCAGCTCGGCGGTGAGCCGCTGGGACTCCGAAAGCAGCGATTCCGTACGCGAGTTGGCGATGATCGTGTTGAACGAGACGCCGATCGTGTGGGCGAACTGGTCGATGAAGGCCAGGTGCACATCGCTGAACCTGCTCAGCGATGCCAGCTCGATCACTCCGAGCAGCTTGCCCTCGAAGAGGATCGGCACGATGACAATGTTGGCGGGGAGCGCCGCGCCGAGCCCGGAGTTTATGGTGATGTAGTCCCGCGGGGCATTGAGGACGAGGATGCGCTTCTTTTCCTTGGCCGCCTGGGCGATCAGGCCGCGGCCCGGGGTTCCGGTGCCGGGGAGCGGGCTTCCGCCGCCCGCCTGGTCGGTGCCGTACCCGGCGATGAACTGGAGGTCCTCGCCCGGGCGCGCGCCGGGTTCGGCCAGGAAGAACGCGCCGAACTGCGCGTTCACCAGCGGGGTCAGCTCGCTGAGGATCAGCCCCGCGACCTCCACCAGATCGCGCTTGCCCTGCATGAGGGCGGCCATGCGGGCCAGGTTGGACTCCAGCCAGTCCTTGGCGCGGGTGGTCTCGCGGAGGTTGGACACCATGAGGTTGATGTTGTCCTTCAGCTCGGCGACCTCGCCCTGCGCCTCGACCGTGATGGAGCGCGACATGTCGCCCTGCGTGACCGCGCTGGCCACCTCGGCGATGGCGCGTACCTGGGTGGTGAGGTTGGAGGCCAGCTCGTTGACGCTGGTGGTCAGCCGCTTCCAGGTGCCGTAGACGGCCTCGACCCGGGCCTGGCCGCCCAACTGCCCCTCGCTGCCCACCTCGCGGGCCACCCGGGTCACCTCGGAGGAGAACGAGGAGAGCGTGTCGACCATCGTGTTGATGGTCGTCTTCAGCTCCAGAATCTCGCCGCGCGCATCCACGTCGATCTTCTTCGACAGGTCGCCCTGGGCGACGGCGGTGGCGACCTGGGCGATATTGCGTACCTGCGACGTCAGGTTGTCCGCCATGAAGTTGACGTTCTCCGTGAGGTCCTCCCACACGCCGGAGACGCCACGGACGTGCGCCTGGCCACCGAGCCGGCCCTCGGTGCCGACCTCGCGGGCCACACGGGTGACCTCGTCGGCGAAGGCGCGCAGCTGGTCGACCATGGTGTTCACGGTGTCCTTCAGCTGCTGGATCTCGCCCCGGGCATCCACCGTGATCTTCTTCGACAGATCGCCGTCGGCGACGGCCGTGGTGACCTGGGCGATGTTGCGTACCTGTGAAGTGAGGTTGGAGGCCATGAAGTTGACGTTGTCCGTGAGCTCCTTCCAGACCCCGGATACGCCGCGGACCTGCGCCTGACCGCCGAGGTTGCCTTCGGTGCCGACTTCGCGGGCGACGCGGGTGACTTCGTCGGCGAAGGCGGAGAGCTGGTCGACCATGGTGTTGATGGTCGACTTGAGCTCCAGGATCTCGCCTTTCGCCTCGACCGTGATCGTCTTGCCGAGGTCGCCCTGGGCGACGGCGGTGGCGACCTGGGCGATGTTGCGTACCTGTGAAGTGAGGTTGGATGCCATGAAGTTGACGTTGTCCGTGAGCTCCTTCCAGACGCCGGATACGCCGCGGACCTGAGCCCGGCCGCCGAGGTTGCCTTCGGTGCCGACTTCGCGGGCGACGCGGGTGACTTCGTCGGCGAAGGCGGAGAGCTGGTCGACCATGGTGTTGATCGTGGACTTCAGCTCCAGGATCTCGCCGCGCGCGGCCACCGTGATCTTCTGGCTCAGATCGCCGTTGGCGACCGCCGTGGTGACCTGGGCGATGTTGCGTACCTGTGAAGTGAGGTTGGAGGCCATGAAGTTGACGTTGTCGGTGAGGCCCTTCCAGACGCCGGATACGCCCGGCACATGGGCCCGGCCGCCCAACTCGCCCTCGGTGCCGACCTCGCGGGCCACGCGCGTGACCTCGTCGGCGAAGGCGCGCAGCTGGTCGACCATGGTGTTCACGGTGAGCTTCAGCTCAAGGAGCTCACCGGTCGCCTCGACCGTGACGTGCTGGGTCAGATCGCCCTGGGCGACCGCGGTCGTGACCACCGCGATATCGCGGACCTGGGCGGTAAGCCGCGAGGCCATCGCATTGACGGCCTCGGTCACATAACGCCAGTCGCCGGAAAGGCCCTGCACCTTCGCCCGCTCGCCCAGGCGTCCCTCGGTGCCGACCTCGCGGGCGACCCGGGTCACCTCGCCGGTGAACAGCGAGAGCTGGTCCACCATGCGGTTCACCCCACGCCCCAGGCGGCGCAGATCGCCGCGGAGCTGGCGCTTTCCGTCGTGCAGTTCGACCCGCTGGGTCAGATCGCCGTCCGTGACCGCGTCCAGGACGCGTGTGGCGTTCCCGAGCGGTACGACCAGGGCTTCGAGCAGCGAGTTGGCCGCGTCCACGCTCGTGGTCCAGGCACCGTGGCCGGGGCTGGCCGTGAGCCGCTCGTCGAGGTGGCCCTGCCGGATCACTTCCTGGCGTACCCGCTGGAGCTCTGCGGCCATATGCGCGTTCCGCGTGACGATCTGGTTGAACACCTCCGCCAGCTCCGCGGCCACCCCCTCGTACGCACCATCCGCGCGTACGGTGAAATCGCCGTCACGGACGGCATTCATCGTCGCGAGCAGCGGCCTCAATTCGGCCGCGCGCAGCACCTGATCATCTCGGGTGGATCCCGCGGCTTCTTCGGAAGCGGCCTCTTCGGAGTGTGGCGCGCGGGGAGGACTGTCGAGCTGGTCCAGCTCACGTTTCATGGCGAAAATCCTCAATCGCGCAATGTCCGCAATAAGCGAGTATTGATCCTTCTAGTGCGATTTAGACTACATTCATCGAGCTGAGCGCCGGAACCGAGCCGGGAGCCGCCTGTGGGGAACTCCTCCGACCTGCGGGATTCCTTGTCGCGGATACGTCTGCCCGCGAATGAGCGGGCGCCCGCCGCGGCTCGCAGGTTCCTGCACGTCGCCCTGCCCGAACTGCCCGTGCCGACGGCGGCCGCCGGGGCGCCGTCGCCGATCAGCGAGCAGCTCATCGACGACGCCGTGCTCCTCGTCAGCGAGCTGACCACCGCGGCCACCGTGCACGGCGGATTCGAGGTCGAGGTCGGCTGCCGTCTCGACACGGAGAACGGCTTCGTGGGCGTCGTCGTCGACGTGGTGGACCGCTTCCTGTCCGACGCCGATCAAAGCGGCCAGGACCTACGGGACAACCTGCGCGGCCACGGACTGCAGCTGCTGCACGCCCTGGCCGAATCCTGGGGCGTGACCTGCCGCCATGCCGAGAAGACCGTGTGGTTCCGCCTGGGCACCCCGCTGGCGGCCCGGCCCGATCCCGGCGACTCCCTCGCACCCCTCGCCGCGGCGGTACGCGAGGCCGAAGCGCCCGACCACCGCGGTCACGCCCCCGAGGACCCCGACCACGCAGGGTCGTCCTTCCTCGCCGAGGTCAGCGAGCTGCTCGCCGGGCAGCTGGACGAGGACATGGTCGCCGCGCTCACCGGACAGCTCCTCGTCCCCCGGCTCGCCGACTGGTGCGGCGTCTGGCTGATCACCACCAACGGCCAGATGCGGCTCTCCCGCGTCTGGCACCGGGACGAGCAGCAGATCCGTACGCTCCGCCAGGCCCTGGAGCTGGAGCGCCCGCCGCCCGCCACACTGAGCGCCACCGCCCTCGCCTGGCCCTGGCCCGAGGGGGCGGACGTCACCGAGCCGGGCGGCCAGGCGCTGATGTTCCCGCTGGTCGCGAGCGGCCGGTGCCACGGCGCGCTGGTCATCGGCCGAGCGGGACAGCCGCGGCTCACCGGCGCCGTCGTACGCCTCGCGCAGGACGTGGCACGGCGGGTGGCCCAGGGCGTGGTCACGGCCCGCCACTACACCCGGCAGGCGGACATCAGCCGTTCGCTCCAGCGCAGACAGCTGCCCACGTCCCTCGCGGCCATTCCGGGTGTCGACACGGCCATCGTCTACGAGCCCTGCGGCGAAGGTCAGACCGTCGGCGGCGACTTCTACGACCTGTTCCCCATGGGCGACCGCCGCTGGTGCTTCCTGCTCGGCGACGTGTGCGGCCACGACCTGGAGGCCATGTCCGTCACCGGCCTGGCCCGCCACCTCGTACGGCTGCTCGCCCGCGAAGGCCATGGCGTCGAGGCCCTGCTCGACCGGCTGAACCGGGCGATGGCGGAAGAGGCCGCGGAAGCGGCGGCGATCACCGCGGAGCCCGCGGGCTCCCGGTTCCTGAGCCTGCTGTACGGCGAGCTGGAGCCCGACGCGATCTCCGGCGGCGCGCGCGTCACCCTGGCCAGCGCCGGGCACCCGCTGCCGCTGCGCCTGTCGGCCGACGGCACGGTGACCCCGGCCGCGGAACCGCAGATGCTCCTCGGCATCGACGAGCGCGCCGAGTTCCGGGCGGACTCCTTCCACCTCGCACCGGGCGAGACGCTGCTGTGCGTCACCGACGGGGTGACCGAACGCCGCCGGGGCAACCGGCAGTTGGACGACAACGACGGCCTCGCCGAGCTGTTGCGGGGCTGCGTGGGGCTCGGCGCCAAGGCCGTGGCGGAGCGGGTACGCCAGGCGGCCCACGACTTCAGCCCCGACCCGATCGATGACGACCTCGCCGTGCTGGTCCTGGAAGCGGTACCGGTACTGCGAACGAACCGTACGCAGGAGCGCGGTTGACCCACCCCGCGCTCGGGCGCGCGAACGCTATCCGTGACCGGACCGCCCGGGAAAGCTGTCGCCGAAGGTCCACCCCTTCGAGCCGTCCCAGTTGATGGACCAGGTCATCAAGCCCTTGAGCGCGCCGCCGAAGTGCCGCCAGGACTCGGCGACCTGAGCGGGCGTCATGTGGCCGCCGCCCGCGCCGGGTTGGGCCGGGAGACCCGGGGCCTGTTGGTCGTACGGGACGCGGATGGTGGTGCCCTGGACGACCAGGCCGTCGTTCAGGCAGTCCGTCTGCTTCACGAAGCCCTCGACGGTGCCCGCGGGATAGGAGTCGCCGGAGCAGCCGTACATGCTGCCGTTGTAGTACTGCATGTTCAGCCACCACAGGCGGCCGTTGTCCGCGTACTTCTTCACGATCGGCAGGTACGCGCCCCAGATCGAGCCGTACGTCACGCTGCCGCCGGTCACATAGGCCGTCTCCGGGGCCATCGTCAGGCCGAAGTCGGGCGGCATCCGCTCCAGGACACCGTCGATGATGCGGATCAAGTTGGCCTGGGACGGCGAGAGTTGGTTGATGTTCCCGCTGCCGGTCAGGCCGGTCTCGATGTCGATGTCGATGCCGTCGAAGTTGTACTTCTTCAGGATCGGCACGATCGTTTCGACGAAGCGGACGGCGACCGCGCTCGAACTCAGGTCGATGCCCGCCGCCGCGCCGCCGATCGACATCAGGATGGTCGCCCCGGCCGCCTTCGCCTCGCACATCTCGGCCGGGGTCGCGACCTTCACCGTCTTGTCCATGCCGTCCTCCCACAGGACGGTTCCGTCGGAACGGATCACCGGGAAGGCCGCGTTGAGCACGTTGTAGCCGTGCTCGCGGATACGGCTGTCGGTGATCGGGGTCCAGCCGAAGGGTGGGTGCACCCCGTTGGCCGCGCCGTCCCAGTTCTCCCAGTAGCCCTGTAGGACCTTGCCGGTGGGGCGGGGCTTTACCGCGCAGGTCTCGTCCTGGCGGGGGTTCTGTGGGGCGGCGCCCGTCAGGGCCGTGACCAACAGGCCCACGGCCATGCCGATGCCCAACCGCCGTGCCGTGCGACCGCTCATACCGGTTACGCCGGTTACACGGGTCATGCCGCGCTCCTTGGTGGGGGGAGGAGAGGAGCAGGGGGTACGCGCCGTGCGATGCCGCACACAGTAAGAAGGTCCAGACCTGGCGTCAACAGGTCTGGACCAAAAGGGAGTTGGGTACGGGGTACGACGGCAGGTGCGCCCCACGCCGCGGACTCAGCGCCAGGCGTGGCGCCGCCGCAGCAGATCCGTCACCGCGTTGAACCTCGCCCGGTCCAGCGCGCACGCCTCGCGCCGCATGCCGTCCTGATGGATGCGCAGGACCCGGTCCAGGTGCACCCAGGAGTCCCGGCCCGAGGTGTCCCACGGGCCGCTGCCGAGCGGCATCCACTCCCGGTCGCCGGAGTGCTCCTTGCTGGACAGCTGCACACCGAGCACCGTGCCACCGGCCTCCCGCGCCACGATCAGGACCGGACGGTCCTTGCCCCGGCCGTCGTTCTCCTCGTACGGCACCCAGGTCCAGATCACCTCGCCCGGGTCCGGATCGCCGTCGTGGGCCGGTGCGTACTCGGTCCGGATCGGGCCCACGGCGCGCGCTTCGGCCTCCGTGGTGGCCGAAGGGCCGTGACGGCCGGGGGAGTCGGGCGTGCGGAGGTCATCGGGGTATGCAGTCACGCGGGTCAGGGTAGGCCGTCGCCGTTCGGCTCCGGTGGCCACTCCTCGTACCACTTGGTCTCGGTCTCCAGCTGGGCCGCCAGGGAGACCAGGAGCGGCTCGCTGTGTGCCGGGCCGAGGAGTTGGGCGCCGACCGGGAGCCCCTTCGGTGTGCGGCCCGCGGGGACGTTCATGCCCGGCCAGCCCAGGACGTTCCACGGCCAGGCGTACGGGCAGGCCGCGATCATCGCCTGGTCCGTGCGCGGGCCGTTCAGGCGGGCCAGCTCCCCGATGCGCGGCGCCGGGGTCGCCGTCGTCGGCGCGAGCACCACGTCATAGCGGCCGAAGATCGCGCCCACCCGGCGGTGCAGCGCCGCCTCCGCCCGCCGCGCGAGGCGCAGCGGCGCCCCGCCGAGCGCCCGCCCCATCCGGGCCGCACTCCGGGTGCGCGGGTCGAGCAGGCGCGGATCCGGCACCCGCCCGGCCCACTCGGCGACCCCGGCGGTCGCGCGCGGCACGAACGCGAGCCCGATCTGCCCGTAGGCCGGATCCGCCTCTTCTACGTGGTGCCCGAGCGCGGCAAGCCGGTGCGCCAGGCCCATCACGGCCGAACGCACCGCGGGGTCAAGCCTCTTGGGGGTCGCCGTGAACGGCATCCGGAAGGAGAGCGCGATCCGCAGGCGTCCCGGGTCGCGGCCCACCGCCTCGCTCAGCCGCACCCGCGGCGGCTTGTGCAGATCGCCGTCGTGGCTGCCGCTCGCGCAGTCGAGCAGCAGCGCCGCGTCCTCGACCGTACGCGCCAGCGTGCCGTTGACCGTGATGCCCTGGAACGCCTCCGGCAGCGGCCACGTCGAGATCCGGCCGCGCTGCGGCTTGATGCCGACCAACTGCGTCCACGCCGCGGGGATCCGCACCGACCCGGCCCCGTCGGAGCCGAGCGCCGCGGGCACCAGACCGGCGGCGACCGCGGCCGCCGAACCTCCCGACGAACCGCCCGGGGTATGGCCCGTGTGCCACGGGTTCCGCGTTTCACCGAAGGCCGGGCCCTCGGTGAACGGCCACTGCCCCAGTTCACAGGTATTGGTCTTGCCTACGATCACGGCCCCGGCCGCGCGCAGCCGCCGTACCGCCTCCGCGTCCCGCTCCTTGACCGGGAAGTCGCCACGGCAGCCGAACGCCGTCGGCTCGCCCGCCACATCCATGTCGTCCTTCACGGCCACCGGAACACCGAGCAGCGGCAGCCGCTCGCCTGCCGCGAGCCGGGCGTCCGCCGCCGCGGCCTCGTCCATGGCGCGTTCGGCCCGGACCCGCCGGAAGGCGTTGAGCGTGCCCTGCGCCGCCTCGATCCGGGCGAGCGCCGCCTCGACGAGCGCGCGCGACGAGGTCTCGCCCGCGGCGAGCGCCCGGGCGGTGGGGGCCAGACCTGCGGCGCGGTCCAGGGGCATGGGCGGGCGACCTCTCTGCGGCTTCCGACGGGCTGTTACGGCTGCTGACAGCTGCTTCTCGTTCGTACGAACGAACGTTAGCCGTCCCCGTCAGGCCCGGTACCGGAACCCGCAGAATCGGGCCGACCGGCATCTGGAAGGATGCGCAGGGCCATGGTGCAGATACCGAAACAGCCCGTGCCGGCGATGAGCCCCGTGCCGACGAGCGCCGACGTGGCCCGGCTCGCCGGGGTCTCGCGCGCGACCGTGTCGTACGTCCTCAACAACACCACCGCGGTCCGGATCAGCGAGCCCACCCGGCGCCGCGTCCGCGAGGCGGCCGAGGAGCTCGGCTATGTGCCGCACGCCGCCGCGCGCTCGCTGCGCGCCGGGCACAGCCGGATGGTTCTGATGCCCACGCCACCGGTCCCGGTCGGCTCGCTCTACAGCCACTTCGTCAACGAGCTTCAGTGGGCGCTGCGCCGCCTCGACTACACCGTCGTGCAGTACGGCAGCCTCGGCATGACCGGCGACGAGGCCGCCCGCGCCTGGGCCGAACTGCGGCCCGTGGCCGTGCTCGTGCCGGGCAACGGCACCCTCGGCCCACGCGGCGTCGCCGTGCTCAAGCGGTCCGGGGCCAGGGCCGTACTCACCCTCGGGCCCGAACGGGTCGACGGCGCGCACGCCCTGCTCATGGACCAGCGCGAGGTAGGCCGCCGCGCCGGCGAGCACCTGGTCGCGCGCGGCCGCCGCCGGATCGGCGTCGTCGTACCGGAGGAACCGGGCCTCGGCACCTTCTCCGAACCCCGGCTCGACGGGGTGCGCACGGCCGCGCGGGCCGGCGGGGCCCGGGTGACCGAGGTGCCGCTCGGCTACAGCGAGGACTCCGCGGCCGCGCTCGCCGGGCGCTGGCGGGAGCTCGGGCTCGACGCGGTGTTCGCGTACAACGACGAGTACGCGATGCTCCTGATGCGCGCGCTGCAGGACGCCGGGATCGACGTGCCCGCCGAGACCGCCGTGATGGGCGCCGACGACCTGCTCCTCGGGCGACTTCTGCGGCCCCGGCTCAGCACGGTCCACCTGGAGCTGCCGTCCGGACAGCGGCTCGCGGAGCTGGTGGACGCGGCGGTGCGCGAGCCGGACGGGGAGCCTGAGGTGCATGACCTGCTGGCCGTCTCGGCGGTGCCTCGTGATTCGACGTGACGCCCCGCGCCGCCTGTTGAACGCAGGTGAAGGCACCTGAGCGCACCTGAACGCCATGTGAATGCACCCACCAACGACCCCCGTTGACATCGCACGACGCCCGGCCCGAGACTCAGGCCGAGCAGCCCGAGCCGAGCCGCTGGAGAAGCCGCCATGAGCAGCCCCACCGTGCGTGACGTCTATGTCGTCGACGCTGTCCGCACCCCGATCGGAAAGTTCGGCGGCGCCCTCGCCTCCGTACGGCCCGACGATCTCGCCGCCCATGTCGTACGGGCCCTGGCGGACCGCAGCCCCGACCTCGACCCGGCCCGGATCGACGACGTGTACTTCGGCGACGCCAACGGCGCGGGCGAGGACAACCGCGACGTCGCCCGCATGGCCGTGCTGCTCGCCGGGCTCCCGGTGTCCGTGCCCGGCGTCACTGTCAACCGGCTCTGCGGCTCCGGCCTGGAGGCCGTGGTGCAGGCGGCCCGCGCCCTCGCGCTCGGTGATGCGCACGTGGCGATCGCGGGCGGCGTCGAGTCGATGTCCCGCGCACCCTGGGTGCTGCAGAAGCCCGAACGGGCCTTCCCCGCCGGGCATCAGGAGCTGTACTCGACCACACTCGGCTGGCGCATGACCAACCCGAAGATGCCACCCGAGTGGACCGTCTCACTCGGCGAGGGCGCCGAACTCGTCGCCGACAAGCACCACATCAGCCGCGAGCAGCAGGACGCCTTCGCCCTCGCCAGCCACCAGAAGGCCGCCGAGGCCTGGGCCAAGGGCCACTACGACGGTGAGGTGGTGGCGTACGAGGGGGCGGACCTGGAGCGCGACGAGTGCATCCGCGACACCACCTCGATGGCGGCCCTGGCCAAGCTGAAGCCCGCCTTCCGCAGGGACGGCGGCACCGTCACGCCCGGCAACGCCTCGCCGCTGAACGACGGCGCCGCGGCGCTGCTGCTCGTGGACGAGGAGGGCCTACGGGCCACCGGGCGCGAGCCGCTCGCCCGGATCGGTGCCTCCGCCGTGACCGGTGTGGAGCCGCAGCTGTTCGGGCTCGGCCCGGTCGAGGCGGTGCGCCGCGCGCTCGGCAAGGCGGGGCGCGGCTTCGCGGACCTCACGACCTTCGAGCTGAACGAGGCGTTCGCGGCGCAGGCGTTGGGCTGTCTCGCCGAGTGGCCCGAGCTCGATCCGGCCGTGGTCAACCCGCGCGGCGGGGCGATTGCCATCGGCCATCCGCTCGGCGCGTCCGGTGCGCGGCTTGCCGGTTCGGTGGCCCACCAGCTCGCCGCGGCGGGCTCGGGAACCGGCCTCGCGGCGCTCTGCATCGGCGTGGGACAGGGGCTTGCGCTCGTCCTGGAGCGCTGACAACGTCCTTGAGCGGCAGGGAAGTTGGGGTACCGGGAGTAACGGGTAAAGATTCGAACCGCCGCGCCCCTGGCGCCGTACATCCGTACGGAAAACCTCTAAGATGTTGCACGCTTAACTACCCCACGCGGCACCATCGGCACAGCAGCACCACCCGCCCCGGTGACCCCACCGGCCCCGAACAGGGTGCCCGCACACGGGACTTCACAGCACCGGCGGGGCCCGGCACGGTCCTGTCGCAGCCGTATCGGCGATCGGAGACCTGGCATGCCCCTGCTCGACCCGAAGACCTGGCAGCCCCGTGCGCTCGCGGGCGGCGAGCACCCCGTCACGGAGCCCGCGACCGGCGCGGAACTCGGCATCGTCACGCACGCCACCGGGGACGACGTCACGCACGCGAGCGCCGCCGCGCGCGCCGCGCAGCCCGCCTGGGCGGCAACCCCGCACCTGGAGCGGGCCGCGGTCCTTCGCCGGGCCGGGGACCTCTTCGCCGAGCACGCCGACGAGTTGAGCGAGTGGCTGGTCCGCGAGTCCGGCTCGGTCCCGGGCAAGGCCGGTTTCGAGCTGCACGTCGCCGCCCAGGAGTGCTACGAGGCCGCGGCACTCGCCTCCCGGCCCACCGGCCAGGTGCTGCCCAGCGAAGCCCCGCGCCTGTCGTACACGCGGCGCGTCCCGGTCGGCGTGGCCGGGGTGATCGCCCCGTTCAACGCCCCGCTGATCCTCTCCATACGCTCCGTCGCCCCGGCCCTCGCCCTCGGCAACGCGGTCGTCCTCAAGCCCGATCCGCGCACCGCGGTCTGCGGCGGGCTCGCACTCGCCGCGGTCTTCGCAGAGGCGGGCCTGCCCGACGGGCTGCTTCACGTGCTGCCCGGCGGGCCCGAGACGGGGCGGGCGCTCGTCGCCGACCCGAACGTTCCGGTGCTCTCCTTCACCGGGTCAACGCCCGCCGGGCGGGCGGTCGGTGAGGCGGCCGGGCGCCATCTCAAGCGCGTCCACCTGGAGTTGGGCGGCAACTCGGCGCTCGTCGTCCTGGAGGACGCCGACCTGGACGCGGTGATCTCCACCGCGGCGTGGGGCTCGTTCTTCCACCAGGGCCAGATCTGCATGACCACCGGGCGCCACCTCGTCCACGCCTCGCTCTACGACGCGTACGTGGAGCGGCTCGCGGCCCGCGCCGAGTCCCTCGCGGTCGGCGACCCGCACCGTGCGGAGGTGCACCTCGGGCCGCTCATCGACCACGGCCAACTCGCCAAGGTGCACGGCCTGGTGGAGGCCTCGGCCGTCCGCGGCGCCAAGGTAGCCGCGGGCGGCACGCACGACGGCCTCTTCTACCGGCCGACCGTCCTCGCCGGTGTGGACGACCACACCCCGGCCTACGCCGAGGAAGTCTTCGGCCCGGTCGCGCCGGTACGGTCCTTCGACACCGCCGACGAGGCCGTGGCCCTCGCCTCGGCGGACCCGTACGGCCTCTCGCTGGGCATCGTCACGCGGGACGCCGCGCGCGGCCTCGCGCTCGCCGACCGTATCCCCACGGGCATCGCGCACATCAACGACCAGACCGTCAACGACGAGGCCGTGGCCCCCTTCGGCGGCATCGCCGCCTCCGGCACGGGCGCCCGGTTCGGCGGCGAGTCCAACCTTGAGGCGTTCACGGAGCTGCGGTGGACGACGGTGCGGGGGGATACGGCGACGTACCCCTTCTAATACAAGCCCGTCCGGCGTTTGAGGACGAGCCCGGAGGGCGATGCGGGGCGCTGGGGGCGCAGCCCCCAGTTCCCTCAGCCGAACCGACGGTTCAGGTCTCTTCCGAAGCCTGCTCCTTCGCGATAGCCGCACGGACCTCGTCCATGTCCAGATTCCGGGCCTGCCCGATCACGTCCTCAAGGGCCGCCTCCGGCAGCGCACCGGGCTGGGCGAAGATCGCCACCCGGTCCCGGATGATCGCCAGGGTCGGGATCGACTGGATCCCGAAGGCCTGCGCGAGCTCCGGCTGCGCCTCCGTGTCGACCTTGCCGAAGACCAGGTCGGGGTGGCGCTCCGCGGCCGCCTGGTAGACCGGGCCGAACTGGCGGCATGGGCCGCACCACTCCGCCCAGAAGTCGATGAGGACGAAGTCGTTCGACGAAACGATCTCGTCAAAGTTGTCCTTCGTAAGTTCCTGGGTGTTGCTCACGGTGTCCTACCCCTTCCGGGCGGTGGTGTCGTGCCCCCCGCACAACGGCACGGGGGGCGGGTCGTATTCCCGGGAGTCCCGGGACCTCCATGGCGACTGCCCCTGTGGCCGGACCGCACACATGCGGGAAGACTGACGTTCATGGGACAGGGACACACAGGGACCACCGCATACGACGTCGTCGTCCTCGGCGCGGGCCCGGTCGGCGAGAACGTCGCGGACCGCGCCCGGGCGGCCGGCCTGAGCGCGGCGATCGTGGAGAGCGAGCTGATCGGCGGCGAGTGCTCCTACTGGGCCTGCGTGCCCAGCAAGGCGCTGCTCCGGCCCGCCCTCGCGCGGGCCGACGCCCGCCGCGTACCCGGCCTCGGCAAGGCGGTGGCCGGACCGCTCGACACCCCCGCGGTGCTCTCCCACCGCGACTACTTCACCAACAACTGGAAGGACGACGGCCAGGCCGGCTGGCTCGACTCCATCGGCGTACGGGTCTACCGCGGCCACGGCCGCCTCGACGGCCGCAAGCGCGTGGCGGTCACCAGCTCCGAGGGCGAGCGGCACATCCTCGCCGCCCGGCACGCCGTGGTCGTCTGCACCGGCAGCCGCGCCGTCCTGCCGCAGGGCCTGCCGGGGCTCGCCGGGGCCCGGGCCTGGACCAGCCGCGAGGCGACCAGCGCACGCTCCGTGCCGGGGCGGCTCGCGATCGTGGGCGGCGGCGTCGTCGGCACCGAGATGGCCACCGCCTTCCAGGCCCTCGGCGCCCGCGTCACCGTGCTCGTCCGCGGTGAGCGGCTGCTGCCGCGGATGGAACCCTTCGCGGGCGACCTGGTCGCCGAGTCGCTGCGCGAGGCGGGCGCCGAGGTGCGTACGCGTACGCCCATCACCTCGGTCGTACGCGACGGCGGCAGCGGCGGCGTCACGCTCACGCTCGACGACGGCGAGACGATCGAGGCCGACGAGGTGCTCTTCGCCACCGGCCGTGCCCCGCGCACCGAGGACATCGGGCTGGACACCGTCGGCCTCGAGCCCGGCTCCTGGCTGACCGTCGACGACAGCTGCCGGGTCACGGACACCGACTGGCTCTACGCCGTCGGCGACGTCAACCGCCGTGCGCTCCTGACCCACCAGGGCAAGTACCAGGCCCGCATCGCGGGCGCCGCCATCGCCGCGCGGGCCGCCGGGACCCCGATCCTGGAGACCGACCGCTGGGGCGCCCACGCCGCCACCGCCGACCACGCCGCCGTCCCCCAGGTGGTCTTCTCCGAACCCGAGGTCGCCGCCGTCGGCCTCAGCCTCGCCGCGGCCGAACGCGCCGGGCACCGGGTCCGCGCCGTCGACTACGACATGGGCTCGGTGACCGGCGCCGCCCTCTACGCGGACGGATACCGCGGCCAGGCCCGCATGCTGGTCGACCTCGACCGCGAGATCCTGCTCGGCGCCACCTTCGTCGGCCCCGGAGCCGGGGAACTCCTCCAAGCGGCGACCATCGCGGTCGCGGGCGAGGTCCCCGTCGAACGCCTCTGGCACGCGGTCCCGGCGTTCCCGACGATCAGCGAGGTGTGGCTGCGGCTGCTCGAGACGTACCAGGGGTGAGGCTCCCCGAGGTGGCACCCCCGTACCGCCCCTCGAAGCCCCTGAACGCCGCCTCCTGCCGCCACTGCACCGCCGCCTTCGGGCTCCCCGCGAGCAGCCGCGCGCAGGCCCGCGAGGGCGACCCGGCGCCGGGCACGTCCCGCACACACGGTCCGGCCGGCCGGTACCCCTGCCGGGTCGGGTTGCCGCGCCACACGCTGCGCCCGGGCAGAAAGGCGTACTCGAGCGAGGCGCGGGCCAGCTCCTTCAGCTCCGGATAGGACAGGTCGTACGTCATCGCCGCGTGCCGGTACTCGTGACTGATGTCGATCCGCGAGACGCCCGGGTCGTCCGTGGCGAGCACGACGGGCACGCCGTACGCCCGGTACGCCTCGAAGGGGTGCTCGTCCCCGCTGACGCCGAGGATCTGCGCGTTGCTGGAGAACGGCACCTCCACCGGGATCTCCTCACGGGCCATGGTGCGGGCGAGCCGCCGCCAGTCGTCCTCGTACCGCAGATCCACACCGTGGCCGATCCGCTCGGCCTGCCCGGTCCGCACCGCCGCGCCGATGTGGAAGGTCAGCTCTTCCGGCTTGACCAGGCCGGGCCACAACTCCCCGGCGTGCAGGGTGATATGCGCGTCCGGGTACCGGCCGTGCAAGTAGTCGAGCATCCGCATGTGCAACCGGTAGTCGCGCAGCGCCCGCTCCCCGTCCTCGGGCTCGACCAGGTTGACGGCGACATACCGCTCGTCCTGCTCCGCGAGCCGCAGCCCGAGCGCGATCTGCGTGAACACCCGCTCCGGTGAACTGCCGCGCGCGACCTGGGAGATGAAGCGCGTCGGCAGCGCACAGCCGGGCGCGGGTCGGGTCGTGCCGCAGTGGCCCGCGGCCCGGCGGTCGGCCTCGGTGTCGTCGGCCTCACGGCGGGCCTGGGCGACCAGCCGGTCCAGGCGGCCGCCCGCGAGCAGCTTGCGGTGCATCCGGGCGAGGTCCGCATCGTCCCCGTCCCAACCGACCTCGTCGGCCAGCTCGTTGGTGCGCTCCGCGGCCGGGGTGACCATGGTCTCCAGATAGAACTGGTTCTGCTCCGCGACGGTGTCGGCGACCTCGGCGAGCAGCTCGCCCCGGTGCCCGCGGGCCGCCGCGCCGAACTTCCCGAACGTGGCGAAGAAATGATCGTGCCCCGACTCGCCGGACCCGTCGGCCGGGAAGTCCTGCATCGACCAGGCCCGTATGAGCGCACGGTGGAAGTCGCCGTCGGTGCGCGCCTCGACGGCGGGCCGCTGCCCCGGCTCGCACGGTGGCGGGACGGCGGTCATCGAGTCCTGCTCGATGCAGAGCCCGTCGCGCCCCGCGAGCTCGATCAGAAACTCGGTGGAGGCCGCGCCGGGGAGGTGATTGTGCAGATCGCCGCCCTTGGGCATGCGGGTGAAGAACTCCCGTAGCGCGGTGGGGTTCTGACGGATGGAGTCGAGGTACGCGTCGGTGCGCTGCTCGGCGGGGGTGGCTGTGGGAGTGGCAGTGGGGGTGGCTTCGGAGGCCGGGGACGAGGGGGCGGCGGGTAACGCGGGGGAGGCCGCGGCCGGTTCGGCGGCGGGCAGCAGGGAGAGGGCGGACAGGGCGGCGAGGGCCGCGGCACCGGCCGGGAACAGGGTGGCCCGGCGACGGCGTACGGCGGAACGGTGGTCAGTGATCACCCGAGAAGGATCCCGTACATCCTTCGATGTACGGCGGATTCATCACCGCTCACGATGATCGCCGCCAACTGCGCGGCAACGATGGGACCATGCCGAATCCACTCACCGGGCCCGAGCCCGCGACCGCACCGCAAGCACCCGGACCGCGAGCGCCCGGACCGTCGCGAGGTACGCCCGGCCGACGGCTGCCGCTCCTGGATGTCCTCCGAGGCACCGCGATCCTGGGCACCCTGATGACGAACGTCTGGATCTTCACGGCGCCGGGCGCGGAGTGGGGCGTCCTCGGCAGCGCGGTGACGGACGCGAGCCTGGGGGCGATACTCGACGAGCCCACGCCCGCGCAGGCGGTGGAGAGCGTGTTCCGCTTCCTGGCGGACGGCAAGTTCCTCTCGCTCCTCACCCTGCTGTTCGGCGTGGGCCTGGCCATCCAGTGCGACTCGGCGCTGCGCAAGGGCCTTGCCTGGCCCGGCCGTTACTCGCGGCGGGCGCTGTTCCTGCTCGCCGAGGGCACGGTGCACTTCGTGTTCGTCTTCGCGTGGGACGTCCTCATGGGGTACGCCCTCACGGCGCTCCTCGTATCCCGCCTCCTCGCCCGGACCGAGCGCCTCCGCAACCGCGTGATGTGGACCGCGGCGACCCTGCATGTGACGGCGATGACCCTGTTCACGCTCGCCCTGGTCGTATCGAACGACGGTGGAGGCGATGGTGGCGGCGACGGCGGCGGCGCGGGCGACCAAGCAGTGGTGGACCTCTACGCGCACGGCAGCTACCTGGACCAGATCCTCTTCCGCCTGGACCACGCCCTGATCCTGCGCCTGGAACCGATCCTCTCCTTCGGCCTGCTCCTGACCCTGTTCCTGCTCGGCATCCGGCTGCACCGCGCCGGAGCCTTCGCCCCGGACGCCACCGGGCGCGCCCTGCGGACCCGGATGCTCCGCTGGGGCCTGGGCCTCGGCCTGCCGCTCAACGTGGCCGTGTCGCTCGGCGGCCCCGACTTCTTCGCCCTCGGCCGCTATGTGGCGGCGCCGCTGGTGGCGGTCGGCTATATCGGCCTGATCGGCGCGGTGATGGACCGGGTGCGGCGGCCGGGCCCGCTCACGGCGGGCGTGACGGCGCTCGGCCGGATGGCGATGTCCGGCTACGTCGGCCAGAACGTGCTCTGCATGCTCGCCTCGTACGGCATCGGGCTCGGCCTCGCCGCCCGGTTCGCTGACGCCGGGCCCTGGTGGGTGATCGGCCTGTGGGCGGTGGTCTGCCTGCTCCTGATGGGCGGTTCGGCGCTGTGGCTGCGGCGCTTCTCGTACGGCCCGCTGGAGAGCCTCCAGAAGCGGGTGACGGGCACGCGGTGACGTACGGCCGCCGGGGGTGCGAGGCGGGGGGGTGCCGGGCAGGGGAAACCCGCCCCGCGAAGCACCCCCACCCCAGGCCCCGTCTGGACTAGGTTGTCCGCCATGAGCAACCTAGATCGCGAGGCCACCCCGTCCGTGTGCGGTGGACGGGGCTTTGTCGTAGCCGAGCCGGTACGGGAACTCCTGGCACCGCGCAAGGTGAAGCTCGGCGAGTCCACCGAAGTGCGCCGCCTGCTCCCCAACTTGGGTCGCCGGATGGTCGGCGCCTGGTGCTTCGTCGATCACTACGGCCCCGACGACATCGCGGACGAGCCCGGCATGCAGGTCCCGCCGCACCCCCACATGGGCCTCCAGACCGTCAGCTGGCTGCACGACGGCGAGGTCCTGCACCGTGACTCCACGGGCAGCCTGGCCACGATCCGCCCCCGCGAACTGGGCCTGCAGACCACGGGCCGGGCCATCAGCCACTCGGAGGAGTCCCCGACGTCGCACTCCCGCTTCCTGCACGGCGCCCAACTCTGGGTCGCCCTGCCGGACAACGAACGCCACGGCGCCGCCCACTTCGAGCACCACACCGACCTGCCCGTCATCCAGGCCGCGGGCCTGACGGCGACCCTGATCCTCGGCACCCTCGACGGGGCGATCTCACCCGGCATCACGTACACCCCGATCGTCGGCGCCGACCTCGCCCTCGACCGGGACGCCGACGTCCGCCTCCCGGTCGAACCCGACTTCGAGTACGCCGTCCTCTCCATGTCCGGCGAGGTCACCGTCGACGGCGTCCCGGTCCTCCCCGGCTCCATGCTCTACCTCGGCTGCGGCCGCACCGAACTCCCGCTCCGCGCCGAGTCGGAAGCGGGCCTGATGCTCCTGGGCGGCGAGCCGTTCGCCGAGGAACTCGTCATGTGGTGGAACTTCATCGGGCGGTCGCACGACGAGATCGCACAGGCTCGTGAGGACTGGATGACCGGGACGCGATTCGGGCAGGTCAAGGGGTACGACGGGGATCCGCTTCCTGCTCCTGACCTGCCCGCTGTGCCGCTGAAACCGAGGGGAAGGGTGCGTTGATCTGCCGCCACCGATGGGTCGCCGAGGGAACCGTGTCATGGCCGGCCGGATAACGACGCCTTGTCACTGGAAGAGGCCGGATCCCGTGCCTCACCGGGCACGATGTCGAAGGGCCCCACCGTTCGCGGTGGGGCCCTTCGACGTGTGTGGTCTCGGTTTGCGGTTCGGTGACGGCCGGGGGAGTTCGCCGGAACGATGGGGCTCACGCGGCTCCCTTACGGGTGTGGCGTACGGGTGCGGCGCCGGAGGCGGAGCCACGCGCGGCGGGCGCCGGTGCCGCGCGCCCCCGCCCTGCCGCGGGCCTTCCGCGGAGTCGACGGGGCCGGTCCCGGGACGGGCGTCCCGGAGCGGCCGTAGTGGAAGGCGGTGCTGTGGTCACCGTGCTGCGAGTTGAGCTGGTGGATGAGGAGCACCCCGAGGGCGATCATCGTCACGACCACGGCCACGGTCACGAACGTCTCCATGGTTCTCACATCCTCGTCGGCTGAAGCGGCATCGCGGCGGTCACGGTCGGGATCCGTGGACCTGCGGCCGGATCGTGGGCCGCATGTCCGCCTTCGGATTCCCAGGCCGCTTCCACGGCCCGGTCGGTCTCGGACACCGTCCGCAGGCTCGCCGCCGCCTCCATCAGCCGGCTCGCGGTCGACGTGCCCAGTGGGTCGCTCGCGGCGGCCATCAGCCAGGCGGCCGAGGCGGGAGTCGTCCGCGGTGGGACCACCAGGAGGTTCCAGCGGCCCAAGTGGTATGAGAGCAGCAGCAGTTCGTGCGGGTCCTGCTCCGGCAGGAACCAGCCCACCTTCACGACGTGTCCGGCGACCGGCACCTTGCGCGGAACGACCGGCCAGTGGGTGGGATTCACCGTGACCCGCGTGATCCGCCCCCACAGCGGATCCAGTACGGCGGTCAGGGAGGGGAGTTCCGCCGAGAGGTCGCGGGAGCGGGGCCACCAGGCGCCGTCCAGCAGAGCTGGTGCGGAACCGGCGGGAGCGAGCGACAGACGGAGAGAGGACGGGGAGAACCGGTCATCGGCTTCGAGTGTCGGCGAGGAGGAGATGGTCGCAGTCATGACGCGAACCCTGCCCCGGACCGATGGCAACCGGCCCGGCATATTCGATCGCCGAAAACGACACGAGCCCGGCAGCCGGTGCGCGAAATATCCTCGGTGAGCCCAGGGTACTCCTCGCACAGGCCGAACGGACCGTTCGCGGCTCCGCCATCTCAGGAGTAGCGCGACTCGCGTCACATGTGATCGCCCGCGGCGGCTGCCATGAGCGGTTCCGCGGCCTCCGCGGTCGTATCCGGAGGCACGATAAGGAGGTCCCAGCGCCCCAGACCGGGAGTGAGCAGGATGATGGTGTGCGGGGCGGATGCCGCCGCGGTCCTGCGCAGTCGTACGACCTGGTTGGAGACGAGCATCCGGCCGGGCGCCGCGGACCACACCGCCTCGTTGACGGTGATGCTGCTGATGTGACCCCACGCGGGCGGCAACCCGGCGAGCAGTTGCGGGAGTTCGGCGAGCAGGTCGTACGAACGGGGCCACCACGCCCCGTCGATGGGCCGGGGCAGACCGCCGTGGGGAGCGAGGCGCAGGCGGAGGACGGGATGGGAGGGAAGCGGGGGTTGCAGTGCGGTGGTCATGAGAGCTCCCGTCAACCGCCTTGCGGCGGCGCATGCCTTGCGGCGGCGGAGGTGAGTGGTCGGTGTCAGGCACGGCGGGCGGCGACGCGGGCCGAAGTGGGCCAGCGCACGTCGTACACCCAACCGAGGCGTTCGAGAAGGCGGATGACGGTGGCCGAGGGGTCGAGCTGACCGCGGTCGACGCCGTGGCGTGCGCTGGTGGGGTCGGCGTGGTGGAGGTTGTGCCAGCTCTCGCCGAAGGAGAGCAGGGCGAGCGGCCACAGGTTGGTGGCCCGGTCGTGGCGCCGGGTACGGAATGGGCGCTCGCCGATCATGTGACAAAGGGAGTTCACGCTCCAGGTGACATGGTGGAGCAGCGCGATGCGCACAAGTCCCGCCCACAACAGGGCGGTTAGACCGTGCACCCACGTACCGCCGATGACCAGGCCCGCCGCGAACGGCACGGCGAGCGTGAGGAGGCACAGGACGGGGAAGGCGCGGGCGACGGCACGGATGTCGCGGTCGGCCAGGAGGTCGGGCGCGTACCGGTCGGCGGGTGTGGGGTCGTTGCGGAACAGCCAGCCGACATGCGCGTGCAGCAGCCCGCGCAACTGGCCGCGCAGATGGGTGCCGTAGCGGTACGGGGAGTGCGGATCGCCGGGCCGGTCGGTGAAGGCGTGGTGGCGACGGTGGGTGGCGACCCAGCCGATGACGTCGCCCTGAAAACTCATCGAACCGGCCACCGCGAGCGCGATGCGCACGGGACGGACGGCCTGGTAGCCGCCGTGGGTGAGACCACGGTGGAAGCCGACCGTGACGCCCAGGCCCGTGATCGTGTAGAGGACGAGCGCGAGGACTATGTCGGTGGGATGGATGAGGCGTCCCCACAGCAGCCAGCCGGCCAGGCCGATCGCCACGAACGGCAGAACGACGATGACCGTCGTCACTGTGACGTACAGCCGCTCACCGCCCTTGCGCGCGGATGCCGTACCGTCCGGCGGGAAGGGGGACGTCCCGTCGTAGCCCTGGGGTGGCGGCGCGGTGTCCGGGGGCGGGACCGTCGCGGATGTGAGGGGAGTGAGCGGCATACTGGCTCCTCGGCCTGGATGCGGATGGCGCGGCCGGGGTCACGGGCTGCCCCTGCGAGGACGGGTCGCGTGCTACGGAAGGAACGGGTCCGGTGGATTCGTCCTGCACACGAAGCGGCGTTCTGGAGCCGGTCCGAACCCGGCATGGAAAAGTCCCCCGTCCTCTTCACCGTACTCCCGCCCGTGTAACAACCACGTCTGCTCGGCAGCGGCATCGCGTTGACACGGACCGACGCCGGACGTTGACTGGCGGCACGGCTCAGCGCCATGCCGCTCCGGAAATCCGGCACAACGCACAGGAAAGCGGCACCCAAAGATGTACGACCAGACACGCGCTCAACAGCCCTCGGACCTGCCCCGCGACGCAGCGGCACGCCGCGCCCCGGGCCCGGAACCGCTCTTTCCGTCGGACGAGCGGGACAAGATCGGCCAGCGCCTCGGACGGGCCCTCAACGCATTCCCCGACACCCCGCGTCAGGCGCTGGAGGAAGCCGAAGGCGCCTTCGACGACACCACCGCTCAACTCATGGACGTCCTCGCCGAACAGCGGCGTGCCCTCCGCGCGGGCTGGCAGGACCAGGACCCCGAAACACAGTCCGCCGAACTTCACCTCGCGCTGCGGCAGTACCGGGAGATCATCCAACGGCTGCTCCGCCTCTAGATCGGGTAGACCGGTAGGCCGGTAGGCCGGTAGCAGGAGCGGGTGTGCGGGGCGGTGCCGGTGCCGTCCAACTACGTCTGCACGGGCCGGAGTTCACGCTTTCTCGCGCGCATCGGGGTGGAGTAACGCCCGGCGGCTCCAGCAGCGGGTCTGGACGTGGCCAGCCGACACCGGGGCGCCCGTACTATGGCGCTTAGGTTTTCGTTCAGGGAGGCGGCTGGGATGCGGGGCTTCGGCGAGCTGGAGCAGGCGATCATGGACGTCGTGTGGGGCGCGGAGGAGCCGCTTCCGGTGCGCGAGGTCCTGGAGCGGCTCAACCGGACCCGGCCGCAGCCGCTGGCGTACAACACGGTGCAGACGGTGATGGAGATCCTGCACCGCAAGGGCTGGCTGTCCCGGGCGAAGGAGGGCCGGGCCTTCCGTTACCGGGCCACGAAGGATCGTGAGGAGTACGCCGCCACGCTGATCGACCAGGTGTGGGCGACCGGCGCCGACCGTACGGCGACGCTGGTGCGGCTCTTCGACGAGCTGGACGAGGGCGAGGTCAACGAGCTGCGCGCGGTGCTCGCCGCACGCCGCGAAGGGCGCAGCTAAGGTCACCGCGCCTGAGGGCCGCGATCCCGCTGTTCGGCTACTCGGGCGCCGTGCTGCCTGAGCCCCGGTGGGGCAGAGCAGTGCCGTTCTCTTCCACCGGCGTCTCAGTGGCCGTGCGGTTCGTCATCGTGTCCGGGGTCGGTCGGCTTCTCGGATGATGGCGGCTCGCCGGGCTCGGACCCGGAGCCGGGTGATGACTCGCCCGTATCCGCCTCGCCGTCGCTGGGGACGGGTGACTCCTCGGGCTCCGCGTGGTGTCCGTCGTCGTCTTCGTGCCCGTGCGGGCCCGAATCCCCCGCTGTGCCGTGACTGTGGCTCAGGGCGGTTTCCACCGCGGGCATGGTCAGGCCGACAACGGCCGCGCTTGCGGCGCCGACCACCAGAACCGCTCGAAGAGAGGAGGCGAAACCCCGCGGATTGCGCCGTTTCACATGCCACAGCGCCACCAGGCAGACAACCGCCTCGAAGGCCACGGCGGTGATGCCGGCTCGGCTGATGCCCTCGGGCACCCCGGAGCTGGGGCCGACAGGAACCCCGACGGTACGACTGACCGCCCATATCGCCATGACACCCGCATTGCCCAGCAGGCCGAGCAGCATCACGGCCGGTCCGGGCCACCGGAGGGCGGCCAGGGCCCAGCCGATCTGAAGTGCCCCGACGGCGTAGAAGAACACCCCGGCCGGCCACCACTCACCGTAGTGGTCCGGGGCAGACGCGAGATGAATCACGGCGGCCCCCAGGGCGGCGAACGCCGCGATGACACGCGCCGCGCTCATGTCCACCATCACAGGTGCCGCGTTCCTTCTTCGCGTTCCCATAGGCGACCTTCCACTTCTTTCCATGTGTGGTTTCCGGAAGTGCGCTGATCCGCGCCGCGCCGCTCATGGGCAGCAGCGCGCGCTGTGTCTCCTGGATCCGCCACACGGACATCACGGCCAGGGATGGTGTCGGAGGAGACCTGGCGGGGAGGACAGCCCCGCCATGCGGCCCGCCGTTATCGCCAGGAGCGCCCGGTCAGGATGGTGCCGGAAGGTGCGTGGCGGCCCCTGCGACCCCGTGCCCCAGAGCGAGGGCAGGGAGCACCACCAGCGTCGGCAAGTACGTCGTCGTCCTGCCTAACATAGGAGGCGCCTCCCTCGGTAGTCCTGCCGTTGGCCGGGCACGGTACAGCAGTCACGTACCGTGCATGGCTGGTCCGGGAGGGTGGAACCGCGCCCGGATACGCCGCCCGCCGCATCGCGGCAACGGCACTCACACGACTTCAGGGCCGCGCTGCCGTCGTGGCCGCGTTGTGCGTACGCCGGTGGAGACGGACGACGGCGAGCAGTCGTGCCGCGAGGACCGTGGACGAGGCGAGAGCGGTCGCGGCCGCGCAGATCACCAGGGCCGGCCAGGCGTAGGCGACCTGGCTCAGGGTTCCGGAGCGGCGCATCAACAGGCCGAAGAGTGCGGCGAGTTGCGTGAGGAGCAGGGTGGGCAGGGCATACGGCAGAACACGCAGGGCGAGCCGCCACCATGCTCGTCCCGCAGCGCGCTGGGCCCACCGGCCGGCGCGTACCGCGCCGCGGGTACCGAGGCCGAGCGCCAGCAGGGTCAGTGCCGCCAGGACCCGGTCGGCCGTCATCGAGAACGGCTCGGCCACTTCGGGCCGCTTGCCCTGGGCCAGGTCGACGAGGCCCCGCACGATCTGGGGCGCATCGTCACCGGAGATCATGCCGGTGTTGGTGACGACCGCGATGCCGGTCCGGCTGTCGGGCAGCAGGGTCGCCATGGAGTTGTGGGTGAGGAGCTGGCCGGTGTGCTGGATCTGCCGTGGTCCGTCGCTGGTGTGCTGCGACCAGCCCATGGCGTAGTCGCTGTCCTCCGGCGTGGTCGGTGGTGTGTGCGTGAGGTCGATGGTCCGTGCGGACGCGATGCGCCGCCCGTCGGCGGAGACGCCGTGGTTGCTCTGGGAGATCAGCCACTGGGCGAGGTCGTCGGCGGTGGTGACCACTCCGTGGCCGCCTGCGGTGAACCAGCGGGGGTGGGCGGTGGACACCCCCATGCCGTACGCGCGTACGTAGCCCCGCGCCTGCTCGGGCATCTCGTCCGTGCCGGAGGCGGACGACGTACGCGTCATGCGCAGCGGCCGGAAGATCTTCGCGGACATGTGGTCGGCGAAGGGCCGTCCGCTGACGACCTCGACCAGGCGTGCGGCGACGAAGTAATGGGGGTTGTGGTAGCTGTGCTTGACTCCGGGATCGGTGGCCAGGGGAGCGTCGCGCATCGCGGCGACGGCCTCCTTGAGGGTGCGTGGCTGGGCGCGCGTCAGATCGGGATAGGCGGAGTCGGCCATGCCGGAGCTCTTCGCGCGTGAAGAGCGGGCGGCACCCGACGGTGAGGCCGTTTGCCATTCCGCATGGCTGTTGTTCCGCTTGGCTGTCGTCAGTCCAAGCCGTTGTACGCGGCCAGCCAGCCCGTGGCCAGGTGGTCGCCCCGGGTGAAGACGGCCGCGCCGCGGTGTCCGGGCTCCGGGTCGTCGGGGGACGGGCGCGGGTAGGGCAGGTCGGTCGGGGTGTGTTCGGCCGGGTGGATGTCCACGGCTGTGCCGTTCCACAGTCGTACGGTCGCGCCGCGCGGGCAGTCCTGGACCAGGACGCCGTCCGGGCCCGGCGTCAGGAGCGTGCCGGTCGTGCGCTCCGTGAGGAGCTGTCGGTAGCGCTGGGTGGGTAGGGCGCAGCCGTTGGGTGGTGTGCTGCCCGGCCAGTCGGGGGCGCCGATGCCGCGCTTGCGGGCGGCGCGCCACATCTGCGGCACGAGCCGGGCGGCGAGCGGCGCGGTGGCCATCTGCTCGCAGATCCACAACAGGCGCCCGGCGCCGCGGCGCGGGCCGAGCTCCCGCCAGCGGATCCGGGCGGCCAGGTCGGCGGCGACGACGGCGGCCCAGGGGTGCACGGTGCCGAGCGGGCCTTGCGCGCCGAGCCAGGACAGGTAGCGCTGGGACTCCTCGTAGATACCGGTCAGACTCTCGGCGGGGATGCCGAGGATGTACGAGGAGCGGGTGCGGAAGATCTTGGGGCTGTGCGCGACCAGGAGCAGCGCGGCCCGCGCCAGGTCCCCGGCGACCGCAGGTTCGTCTGTCGGCCGCGCCGGGGCGCCGCCCGCCTCCGGGTCCGGGGGGTCCAGGTGGCCGCCGTTGCGCAGGACCCGCAGCAGCGCGGCGCGGGCCCGGTCGGTGAACTGCGCCTGTTCCAGTTGCGGCAGGTGCGTGGCGAGCAGCGCGGTGAGCAACTGCTCGGCGGCGTCCGGGTCCTGGGGCACGGGGGCGGCGCGCAGCGCGTCGGACAGGGCGTCGGCGAGGTCGGTGGCGAGCATGAAACGGCTGGTGAGGGTGCCGAGTTCGGTGGCTACCAGGGTGTCGTCGTCCTCCGGGCCGGGGCTGCGGCGCAGATAGCGGGCCTCGGTGAGGAACTCGACGGCGTCGTACAGCGGGTCGAAGCTCTCGTTGCCCTGGTGGCAGGAGAGGGTGCGGGTCCACCATTGCTCGGCCTCGCGGAGTGTGCGCACCCGGCCCTGCACCGCTTCGGCAAGCAGGTGGTCGGGCAGGCGTTCGCGGATGCGGGAGCGCACGGTGTAGCCGGCGGCCAGGCGGGCCTGCCACTCGGGCCGGTCGGTGCCGTCGGTGAGGAGGAAGGCCCAGCCCTCGCGCTCCCCGGCGCCGACGCGCCCGGCGCGGCCGAACATCTGCTGAACCATGGAGACTTCGACGCGGTCCATGCCGATCTCGGTGTCCCGTACGACGACGGCGCGGGCGGGCAGGTTGACCCCGGCCGCCACGGTGGAGGTCGCCACCAGGGCGTGTGCCTCGCGGTTCCGGAAGGCCCGCTCGGCCTCGCGCTTGTAGGGCCAGTCCCGGTAGTGGACGCGCACGCCCGCCTGCGAGCAGAGCCGCTCGACGACCTCCGGGTCGTCCTTGTCGACGCCCTTCGTGCGGGCCCCGCGGTCCTCGGCGAGGGCGAGCGCGGTCAGCCGTACGCCGCGCTTGCTGCCGCAGAACACCAGGGCACTGCCGCCCTCGTCGGCGATGGTGCGGACCTGGCGTACGGCGGCGCGGGTGCGGGCCGTGGCGCGGGCGCCCCGGTCGCTGTTGGTGGACGCGGCGGGCACGGGTATCTGCCAGATCAGCCGGGTGGGCCGCCACGTGGTGCGCACGAGGCGGGCGTCGAGCCAGTCGGCGACCTCGTCGGCGTTGGCGACCGTCGCGGACAGGCCGACGACGCGCACCTGCTCGGTGTCCTCGCCGAGGCGTGCGAGCAGTGCCTCCAGGATCGGGCCGCGGCCGGGGTCGCCGAGCAGGTGGACCTCGTCGACGACGAGGCAGCCGACGTCGGCGAGGGCGTCGCGCAGCGAGCCGGTGCGGCAGATGGCCTCGAACTTCTCGGTGGTGGCGACCCAGATGTCGGCCTTGCGGATCAGCTCGGCGTCGACGGCGTACTCGCCGGTGAGGCGCACCACGCTCAGGCCGTTGGCGCGCCACAGGTCGAGTTCGTGGTCGAGTTCGTCGGTCAGGGAGCGCTGCGGCACCAGCCAGGCGGCCTTGCGGCCCTGCGCGTTGGCCTTGAGGGCGGCGACCATGCCGATCGGGGTCTTGCCCGCGCCGGTCGGGGCGACGACCAGGACGTTCCCGTCGTCCTCGAGGATCGCCGGGACGGCGTCGGCCTGCGCCGGATTGAACGTCGGGTACTTCAGGAACGGTGACCAGCCCGGCGGCACCAGCTCGGCCACCGGCACGTAGGCGTCGTCGGCGTCCTCGGGCAGTTCCTCCAGGGCGTCCCACTGCTGCGCGAACGCGTCCCGGGCGGCGTGCGCACCGGGACCCGCGACCGGGGCGGCGGGCAGCGGCCCGTTACGGACGGGCCGGGCGACGAGGTCGGTACGGTCGCCCAATTCGCCGATGGTGGCGACGACTTCGGCCTCCTGCCAGTGCCGGGCGCAGCGGTACGGAATGTCCTCGTCGGCCAGGTACGCGCGCAGGGCGTCGAATTCGGGGCCGTCCGGCATGATGACGCGGATGTCCTCGGCCGCGTCGATGGCCTCGAAGGGCGGCCGCCACCGCGGGTCGGTCACCTTGCACCAGTACAGGAGGCGGCGCTCGGGCTCGGCGGGCAGCGGCAGGTCGGCGGGCCAACTGCGGCCGGGCGACGCGAGGTTCGAGGCGATGACGCGTGCTGGGCCGGGCGCGGAGCCGCGGGTGCGGCGGGTCGAGGTGGCGCCGCCTGGTGTGGCGTAGATCGGGGTGATGGTCAGGCCGCCCGGCTCGTCGCCGGTGGGGCACGGGCCGAGCAGCCGTTCCCAGGCGTCGCCGGGGTCGCGGTCGGGCTGCGTGGGCGGGGCGGGACCGGGGGCCGGGGCCCGGCCGCTGTGGCCCATGAGTTTGTCGTACGTCTTCACGCCGAGGTCGGCGAGCGCGAAGGCGGCGGGGCAGCGCGGGCAGACGACGGCCACGTAGCGATAGACGCGCCCCTGGGACTCGTACGGTCTGCGCAGCGAGTGCAGCTCGCCGCCGCAAGCGGGGCAGCTGCGCGGGACCTGCTCCTCGTAGCTCCAGCCGGGCTCCTCGAAGCGGGCAAGGAGCGGGCCCGTCAGGCGGACCCCCCACCGCGTGCGGACCAGGTCCGGTACGGACTCTCCCGACGCGGCCGCTTCCTCGTGTTCTCCCCCACCAGCCGTGCGCATGACGCAACTTTGACACAGGGGGCACGGCGGAGCGAGTGATCGCTCACACGTCGTGAAAACGCCCAGCGCAACGCCCGGATTCCGGCTGGATGTTCTACGGTCGTCGGTGCGGGGCGGGGGTGCGCGGCACGCGCGGCTTCAACGGGGCCCGCAGAGGGAGGAATTGTGCTCGACGAACTCGTGCTGGCCGGCGGTACGGCCGTGGTCGGCGCCATGGCCACCGACTCGTGGACGCTCGCCCGCGCCCGCGTGGCGGAGCTGTTCCGGCGCCGCGGCGGCGAGGACCGGCAGCAGGCGATCGAGGGCCAACTCGACAGCAACGCACGGCTCGTGGCGGAGGCCGAGGACAGCGACGAGGTGCGGCAGACGCTGCTTCCGATGTGGCAGCTCGAACTGCGCTCACTGCTGCGGCGCGACCCGGAGGCGGCCGACGAACTGCGGGCCCTGATCGAGGAGGTGCGGCCCGCCGGGAACAGCGCCCCGAAGTGGGTGCAGGACGTCGTCGTCCGGGACAACGCGAAGGCGTTCGTGGTGCAGGGCGGGAACATCGTCAACCACCACCACGGCCCCGAGTCCGCACCGGATCGGGCCGCCGAACCACCCGAGGACGATGGGGAGTCCGGGGGTGAGAGCACCCGCGGGGCCGCTCGGTGACCGCGGCTGACGGGGGCGCACAGGAGGGCCGCCGAGCGGCCCCGGGCGGCGGCGGTGGCGCACCGCCGCCGCCCGGGCCCGCCGCTGCGGCGGCCGTCCACCAGGCGATCCGGGTGGAGAGCGGCTTCGGGTACGGCGTCGTGGGGGCCGACCTGCACGTCTTCCCGGACCGCGGGCCCGTCTACCTGCTCGGCGAGCACCGGAGCGCGGCTCCCGCGCCGGACGACGCCTGGCTCCTCGACCAGCCGAGCCGGATGCTCAACGCCCGTTACCGTCTGGTCGACTTCACCGGCCGGGAGCGGGAGCGCGCCGAGCTCGCCGCCTGGCGGGACGGCCCCGGGCCGCGGCTCTCGGCGACGTGGCTGCACGGCCCCGGTGGGCACGGAAAGAGCCGCCTCGCCGACGAGTTCGCCGCCGAGAGCGCCGCCGCGGGCTGGAAGGTCGTCACGGCCACGCACGGCCCGGGCGCCGTCCTGAGCGCTAGGTCCTCTCTTCCGGATCAGCCCGGCTCCGGACGACGGGGCCTTCCGGGTGACTCGAGCGGGGTCTGGTGCGTGCAGCTGCAAGGCGGAGGAGGGCGGCGACGCGGAGCGTCGGCAACTGACGACAACGCCGCAGATGGGCGTGCCAGGGCCCGCGACGCCGGGATGATCCGGAAGAGAGGGCCTGGCCCGGAGAGCGGCGCGGACCTGCGGCCCGACGGGGCCCGTGGCCTGCTCCTCGTGGTCGACTACGCGGACCGCTGGCCCGTCTCGCACCTCACCTGGCTGTTCAGCAACCGGCTTCTCGCCGGGCCGCTGCCGACCCGGCTGCTGCTGCTCGCCCGCTCGGCCACCGCCTGGCCCGCCGTGCGCTCCGCCCTGGAGGACGTCATGGCCGGGACCCGGGACCAGGAGCTTGGGCCTCTGGGCGCCTCCGGTGGCGGCCTTGGCACCTCCGGCGGCGGTCTTGGCACCCCCGGTGGCGACCCGCGGGCCCGGTCGGCCATGTTCGCGGCGGCCCGGGACTGCTTCGCCGCCCGGTACGGCGTGTCCGACCCGGCCGTGATCGCACCCCCGAAGGACCTGGAGCGGGAGGAGTTCGGGCTCGTCCTCGCGGTGCACATGGCCGCCCTGGTCGCCGTCGACGCCCACGTACGCCACGAACCGGCCCCGCACGACCTGGCCGGTCTCTCCGCGTACCTCCTGAACCGGGAGCGGCGGCACTGGACCCGGCTGTGGGAGAACCGCCTGGAGGGCCTGGACTTCGCCACCCCGCCGAGCGACATGGACCGCGTCGTGTTCACGGCCGCCCTCACCGGCGCCGCGTCACCCGGGGACGGCAGCGCCCTGCTCGCGGGTCTCGGCCTGGCCCGGCCGCAGCGGCTGCTCACCGACCACGGCACCTGCTACCCGGCGGCGGAGCCGGGCGCCGTGCTCGAACCCCTCTACCCGGACCGGCTCGCCGAGGACTTCCTCGCCCTCAGCCTCGACGGGCACCGCGTGACCGGCTACCCGGCCACGCCCTGGGCGGCGCCGACCGCGCGCACGCTCAGCGCCCGCGGCCCGGACGGCGCGGTTCCGCCGTCGGTCACGCGCGGCCTGACGTTCCTCGCCGCCGCGGCGGCACCGGGGCGCTGGCCGCACGTCGCCGGGCACCTGGAGCAGATCCTGCGGCAGGACCCGTCGGTGGCCGTCGCCGCGGGCAGCGCGGCCCTCACGGCGCTCGCCGAGGCCGCGCTTCCGGTCTCCGTACTCGCCTCCGTGGCGGCCTGCTTCCCGGAGTTCGGGCAGCTCGACCTGGACGCGGGCATCGCGACGTTCACCGCCCGCCTGGTCGCCGAACGCCTCCCCGACACCGTCGACCCCGCCGAGCGCGGCCGCCTGCACCAGGGCCTCGGCTTCCGGCTCGGCCGGGCCGGGCGGGCACGGGAGGCACTGGCCGCGGACGAGGAGGCGGTGCGCTGCTTCCGGGAGGCGGCGGCTGCCGGGGGCGCGTCCCGGGAGGGGGCGGCTTCCGGTGCGCACAGGTCTCCGTCTCAGCCTCTGTCCATATCCACACCCTCGTCCACCTCCCCGTCCCCGGCCCTGGCGACCGCGCTGCTGCACCTGACCCAGCACGCCTTCGACGCCGACGCCCCGGACCGCGCCCTGCACGCGGCCGAGGAGGCTGCCGCGCTCTTCCAGGACCTGGCAGCGGCGGACCCGGTGGCCCACGAGCCCGGTCTCGCCCTGGCCCTCGCACAGGTGGGCCGGGGTCTTGCCGCGGCGGGCTATCCGGACCGGGCCATGGCGCCCACGGAGCAGGCGGTCGGGATCTTCTGGCGGCTGACGGCGACCCACCCGGACCGGTACGAGACCGGTCTCGCGCTCGCCCTGAACAACCTCGGGATCTTCTCCTGGCAGCTGCGCCGCCTCTCGGACGCCGTGGCCGCGCAGGAGCGGGCCATCGAGTTCGCCCGGCGCGGACTCGCGGCCGGTCCGCCCGCCGGGTCGCTGCTCGCCCGCGCGTTCGTGCTCGACGAGTCCGGGCTGGCGCAGTGCCTGGGCAACCTGTCCTTGCTGCTGTGGGCGTCGCGGCGCAGGGACGAGGCGGTCGCCGCGCTCGAGGAAGCGGTCGCGACCGCCCGTCGGCTCGCCGCGGTGGCGCCGACGGTGCACGAGCCCGTCCTGGCCGACCTCGCGTCGCGGCTCGCCAGCTATCTGGGGCGGCTACAGCGCTACCGGGAGGCCCTCGCCCTGACCGACGAGGCGGCGGGGATCACCGCACGGCTCGCGGCGGCCGACCCGGTCCGGTACGAGAGCGACCACGCGAAGGTCCTGCGCCAGTCGGCCCAGGCCCGGCTCGGCGCCGAGGGCGACCTCGCCGCCGCGCGCCGGGACGCCGACGCGTCCGTGGCGATCTACCGGCGCCTCGCGGCCGAGGACCACGCGGAGTACTGCCGGGCCCTCGAAGAGGCCGTGGAGACCCAGGAGCTGGCGCGGGCCGCGAGCAGCGGCGGGCCCGTCGCGCCCGCGGCACGCTGGACCTTGGAGGATCACTGGGTGCACCTCCTGAACCAGGACGAGGTCTGGCAGGACGTCCAGGACCGCCGCCACCGCCTGGACGAGATGTCCCCGTCCTACTGCGGCAACGTCCTGCGCTTCATCCGCAAACAGGCCGACGCGCTCGTCGAGCTGCTCACCGACGGGCTCGACGTGACGCCGGAGGCCCTCGGCCTGACCGACCGCGACGACGCGGCGTCCTGGCTGGACCGCCAGCCCCTGATCGCCGCCCTGGCCCGGCGCGCCCGGGGCGAGCCCGCCCGGCCCGAACTCTGCCACTGCGGCTACCCGGTGGCCCCGGACTGGCACCACGAGCACTGCTATCCGGGGATCGTCGTGGACTGACCCGGCCGACGGTCGGGCGGGGAGCGACATCCGTTTCGTCGCGGCCCCTTGACCAGGGGTTCCCCCTGCCCGATGCTCGTTGCGTATGGAGATTTTTGTTCCATATTAAGCAACTATCCGTTCTGTACAAACAACGAGCTCACTGGACTCACCACCGTGTACGACCTCACCCCGCTGGCCCGCTTCGGCGGCCTCGTCGCCACTGATCTGCGCGAGGTGACCAGCGACCCCGCCGCCCTGGACTCCTCCGGCTTCTGGGCCGTCGTCGCGGACTTCGAGGGTCGCCTGGTCTGCGCGCGGTTCGGTGACGTGCGCCGCGAGCCGGTGCCCGAGCCGGTCCCCGGGGCGTGGCGCGGGCCCGACCCCGCCGACTGGACCTCGTCGCTCGACCGCGCCGCCTACACCGCGGGCGTACGCCGTATCCGCGAGCACATAGCCCAGGGCGAGGTCTACCAGGCCAACCTCTGCCGGGTGCTGTCCGCGCCGCTGCCCGAACCGGTCGCCGCCGATGTCGACGCGCTGACCGCGCTGCTCGCCCGCGGCAACCCCGCCCCGTACGCCGGTACGGTCCGGCTTCCCGGCCACGGCGTCGAGGTGGCCACCGCCTCGCCCGAACTCTTCCTGCGCCGCGCGGGCCGTACCGTCGAGTCCGGGCCGATCAAGGGCACCGGCCGCACCGAGGCCGACCTGCTCGACAAGGACCACGCCGAGAACGTGATGATCGTGGACCTGGTCCGCAACGACCTGGGGCGGGTCTGTGCCACCGGCTCCGTGACCGTCCCCGCCCTCTGTGCGGTCGAGGCGCATCCCGGCCTGGTGCACCTCGTCTCCACCGTGCGCGGCGAGCTGGCCGACGGCGCGGGCTGGCCCGAGTTGCTCGCCGGTACGTTCCCGCCCGGCTCGGTCACCGGGGCCCCCAAGTCCAGCGCGCTGCGGATCATCGATGCGCTCGAGACCGCGCCCCGCGGCCCGTACTGCGGCGGCATCGGCTGGGTGGACGCGGACCGCGGTACCGGTGAACTGGCCGTCGGCATCCGTACGTTCTGGATCGACCGCGTCACCCCACGCGGCCCGGTACTGCGCTTCGGCACGGGCGCCGGGATCACCTGGGGCTCCGATCCGGAGCGTGAGTGGGACGAGACCGAACTCAAGGCCTCCCGGCTGTTGGCCCTGGCATCGAGCGTGCACGAGACGGCGGGGCACCACTGAGCTGGAGCCGTCCTGGGTTGCCCGCTTCGGCGCCTTGACAGGGCTCCGGACCGCCCCGCAGACTCTCGTTGCGCATAACGCATCATGTTTCTCTATACGCAATATGGCCACGGTAGTTCCGTCCGACGCCGTCACTGAACCTGCCGCCCTGCCGTACTCCCGCACTTTGCTCGGAGGTTTCGCATGAAGTCCGTCGCCATCGTGGGCGCCTCGCTCGCCGGACTGTCCGCCGCCCGCTCGCTGCGCGGGCAGGGTTATGACGGACGCCTCGTCATCATTGGCGAGGAGCCCCACCGCCCCTACGACAGGCCGCCGTTGTCGAAGGCGTTCCTCACCGGCAAGGTGGACGAGGCCGATCTCGCCCTGGAGGAGGAAGACGAGGACCTCGAGGCCGAGTGGATTCTCGGCACGCGAGCCGTCGGTCTGGGAACCGCGGACCACTCGGGAACCGGGGACCACTCGGTACGACTCGCCGACGGCACGGAGGTGCGGGCGGACGGCATCGTGATCGCCACGGGAGCCTCGGCGCGGACCCTGCCCGGCAGCGAGGGCCTGGCCGGTGTGCACGTCCTGCGCACCCTCGATGACGCCCGGGCCCTGCGGGAGGACCTGGCGCGCGGCGGCCGGCTCGTGGTCGTCGGCGGCGGGTTCGTCGGCGCCGAAGTGGCGTCGACCGCTCAGAGCATGGGCCTGGACGTGACGCTCGTCGTGGAGGGGCCCGCGCCGCTCGCCGGTCCGCTCTGGCCGGACATGGCAGCGGAAATCTCCTCGGTCCACGCCGATCACGGGGTGCACGTGCTGTGCGGCACCGGTGTGAGCGGGGTGACGGGTGAGCAGCGGGTAGCGGAGGTGCTGCTCTACGACGGCAGCAGCATCCCGGCCGACATCGTCGTGCTCGGCATCGGCGCGATTCCCAACACCGACTGGCTCGAAGGATCCGACGTCATCCTCGACAACGGCGTGCGCTGCTGGGCCAACGGCACCACGAGCGTCCCCGGCATCGTCGCGGTCGGGGACTGCGCGGCCTGGTACGACCCGGCTACCGCCACCCATCGCCGGGTCGAGCACTGGAGCGGCGCCCAGGAGCGCCCGGCGGCGGCGGTGGCCGCCCTGCTCTCGGGCGGCCACGCCCCGTTCGATCCGCCGCGCCCGCCCTACTTCTGGTCCGATCAGTACGGCGTACGGATCCAGGTCGCCGGGAACACCGCAATGGCCGACAGCGTGACGATCGAGGACGGCAGCCCGGCCGACCGCAGCTTCCTCGCGGTCTACTGGAGTGCCGGGCAGCCGGTCGCCGTCCTGGGCATGAACCGGGCCAAGCTCTTCACGCGCTGGCGTCGGCAGCTCGTCACCCCCGTGGCCCACGTCGAAACGGCATGAGCACCGCGACCCGACCGAGCCAGGGAGCCCCCGCGCTGTACCCGCGGGGGCTTCCCCGGCTCGCCCGGACTCTGGTGATGGGCATTGTGAACGTCACGCCCGACTCGTTCTCCGACGGCGGGCGGTGGTACGACCCGGGACGGGCCGTCGCGCACGGCCTGGCGCTGCTCGACGAGGGCGCGGACATCCTGGACGTGGGCGGCGAGTCGACCCGTCCCGGCGCCGCGCGCCCGTCGGTCGAGGAGGAGCTGCGGCGCGTACTGCCGGTCGTGCGCGAGCTCGCCGCCGCGGGCGCGCTCATCAGCGTGGACACCATGCGGGCCGAGGTCGCCGCGCGGGCCATCGAGGCCGGTGCCTGGCTGGTCAACGATGTCTCGGGCGGCCGCGCCGACCCCGAGATGCTGCCCCTGATCGCCCAGGCCGGGACGCCGTACGTGGCCATGCACTGGCGCGGGCACTCCGCGGACATGCAGGCGAACGCCGTATACGCGGACGTGGTCGCCGACGTGGTCGACGAGTTGCGGCTGCGGGTCGAGGCGGCACTGCACGCCGGGATCTCGCCGGACTGCCTCATCCTCGACCCGGGCCTTGGGTTCGCCAAGCAGCCCGAGCACAACTGGCAGTTGCTGGGCCGGCTGCGGGAGGTCGCGGCGCTCGGTTATCCGATGCTCGTGGGTGCGGCCCGCAAGTCTTTTCTGGGGCAGCTGCTCGCGGACCCGGTAACGGGCTCTCCCCGCCCGGCGGAGCTGCGGGACGCGGCCACCTCCGCGGTGTCCGTCCTGGCCGCCACGCAGGGCGCCTGGTGTGTGCGTGTGCACGACGTCGCCTCGACGATGGACGCGGTGCGGGTGACCGCCCGCTGGGGCCTCGAAGTCACCGACCCGGCGGGACTGACACCCCTGGTGTGAGGACCTCGGCAGCACAGGGGACCTCGCCCGCCTACGGGGGCCTCGCCCGCCTGGGAGACCTCACCTGCACGGGCTACTCGATCGGTCGTACGCCGAAACTCAGCGTCTCGCCCAGTTCATGGGCGAGACGCTTTCAGGTCCCTGGAGAAATGAGCCGACCGCTCAGCGGAAGACCACCGTGCGGTTGCCGTTGGTCATGATCCGGCTGTCGCTGTGCCATTCCACGGCGCGGGCGAGGACCCGGGCCTCGACGTCGCGGCCCAGGGTGACCAGGGTGTCCGCGCTCTGTGAGTGGTCCACGCGGATGACGTCCTGCTCGATGATGGGGCCCTCGTCGAGGTCCGGGGTGACGTAGTGGGCCGTGGCGCCCACGAGCTTGACGCCGCGCTCGTGCGCCTGCGCGTACGGCCGTGCGCCCTTGAAGCTCGGCAGGAACGAGTGGTGGATGTTGATGGCGCGGCCGTCGAGCTGCTTGCAGAGGTCGTCCGAGAGGATCTGCATGTAGCGGGCGAGGACCACGAGGTCGACGTCGAGTTCGGCGACGAGTTCAAGCAGCCGCGCCTCCGCGTCGGCCTTGGTCTCCCGGGTCACCGGGATGTGGTGGAACGGGATCCCGTGGCTCTGCGCGAGCGGCTCGAAGTCGCGGTGGTTGGAGACGATCGCCGGAATCTCGATGTTGAGGGCCCCGGTGCTCTGCCGGAAGAGCAGGTCGTTCAGGCAGTGGCCGAACTTCGACACCATGATCAACGTACGGGTCGGGGTCGACGCGTCGTGCAGCTTCCAGGAGATCTGGAGCGCCTCCGCCACCGGCGTGAAACCGGAACGCAGGTCGTCCAGGGACACGCTCGGATCCGAGACGTCGAAGTGCACGCGCATGAAGAAGCGGCCCTGCTGCCGGTCGTCGAACTGCTGGCTCTCCAGGATGTTCCCGGAGTGCTGGACGAGGAAGCCGGTGACGGCGTGGACGAGGCCGGAGCGGTCGGGGCACGAGAGCGTGAGCACGAACTCGCGGCCGGGTTGCGAGCGAAGAGACATTGAGAACACCGGGCCTTCTCAGGGTGCGCCATGCGCAACGTTGTGTTTGATACGCAACATAGTCCGGCTGTGGCGGCCGGTGTCAAGAGCTCGCCCCGACGTCTCTGCGCGCGAAGTCGGCCCGCTGGATCCGCCCCGCGTCGACGTTCTCGATCCGCTGACGGAATCAGTTTCCGTGACCCCTTGACAGCGGCTCTGGGGAAAACGCACTGTGTTGCGCAAGCCGATGTGTGTTGCACATGAAGCAACATACGAACGGGTTCGAGATAGGAGGGTGGTTGGCGATGGCGGGACCGCGTGTGGTCATCATCGGTGCAGGCGTCGTGGGGGCTGCGCTGGCCGATGAGCTGTCCGTCCGGGGCTGGACCGAGGTGACGGTGGTCGATCAAGGGCCGCTGCCCGCAACCGGCGGATCGACCTCACATGCGCCGGGCCTGGTGTTCCAGACCAGCCCCTCGAAGGCGCTGACGGAGATGGCCCGCTACACGGTGGAGAAGTTCTGCTCCCTCGATGTCGACGGCCAGCCCTGCTTCCTGCAGGTCGGCGGCCTCGAAGTCGCCACGTCCCCCGAGCGCCTCAGCGAACTCCAGCGTCGCCACGGCTGGCTCACCTCCTGGGGCGTCGGCTCCCGGCTCGTAGGGCCCGACGAGTGCGTGGCGCTCCACCCGCTGGTGGCCCGCGAGCGCGTCCTCGGCGGACTCCTCATCCCCACCGACGGCCTGGCCAAGGCCGTGCTCGCCGTCGAGGCGCAGATCCGGGCCGCCAAGGGCCGTGGCGTCCGGTTCCTCGGCGGCCACGAAGTCCTCGACGTACAGCAGAGCGAGGGGCGCGTCACCGGCGTCGTCACCGACCAGGGCGAGATCCCCGCCGACATCGTGGTGTGCTGCGCCGGGATCTGGGGCCCGAAGGTCGCCCGCATGGTCGGCATGAACCTGCCGCTGACCCCGCTGGCCCACCAGCTCGCGTGGACCGGCACGGTCCCGGCCCTCGCCGGACAGACCGAGGAGGCGGTCCGCCCGATCCTGCGGCACCAGGACGCGGACCTGTACTACCGCGACCGCTTCGACCAGCTCGGCATCGGCTACTACGGCCACCGGCCCATGCCGGTCTCCGCCGACGACATCCTCTCCGTGGACGAGGCCGACGCGATGCCGTCGGTCCTGAAGTTCACCGAGGAGGACTTCGAGGACGCCTGGACCGAGACGCAGTCGCTGCTGCCCGTGACGCAGGACGCCAAGGTCGAGGAGGGCATCAACGGCCTGTTCTCCTTCACCACCGACGGCCTGCCGCTGCTCGGCGAGTCCCCGGACGTCAAGGGCTTCTGGGTCGCCGAGGCCGTGTGGGTCACCCACTCCGCCGGAGTCGGCCGCGCCGTCGCCGAATGGCTCGTCGACGGCCACTGCTCGACCTTCGATCTGCACGAGTTCGACGTCAACCGCTTTGAACCCCAGCAGCTCGCCCCCGAGTACGTCCTCGAGCGCGACTGCCAGAACTTCGTCGAGGTCTACGACATCCTCCACCCCCTCCAGCCGGCTGGTGCGCCACGGCCTCTGCGCACCAGCCCCTTCCACCCCCGCCAGCAGGAGCTCGGTGCTCTCTTCCTGGAGGCGCACAACTGGGAGCGGCCCCAGTGGTACGCCGCCAATGAGCCCCTGCTGGCGGGGCGGGAGATCCCCACGCCGAACGATTGGGCGGCCCGCTACTGGTCGCCGATCGTGGGCGCCGAGGCGCAGGCGACCCGTGAGGGCGTCGCGATGTACGACATGACCGCACTGAAGCGCCTTGAGGTCACCGGCCGCGGGGCTGCCGCCTTCCTGCAGTACCTGACGACGGGAAACATCGACAAGTCGGTGGGCTCGGTCACGTACACGCTGCTCCTGGACGTGGACGGCGGGATCCGCAGCGATGTGACGATCGCCCGCCTCGCGAAGGACCGGTTCCAGGTCGGCGCGAACGGCGAACTGGATCTGGACTGGTTCACCCGGCACCTGCCCGAGGACGGGTCGGTCCAGGTGCGCGACATCACCTCGGGCACGTGCTGCATCGGCCTGTGGGGCCCGAAGGCCCGCGAGGTGCTCCAGCCGCTGACCGACGCGGACTTCTCCAACGCGGGCCTGAAGTTCTTCCGCGCGAAGCAGGCGTACATCGGTTCCGTCCCCGTCACCGCGATGCGCCTGTCGTACGTCGGCGAGCTCGGCTGGGAGCTGTACACGACCGCCGACATGGGCCTCAAGCTCTGGGACACGCTCTGGGAGGCGGCGCGGCCGTACGGCGGCATCGCCGCAGGCCGGGGCGCGTTCAACAGCCTGCGCCTGGAGAAGGGTTACCGGTCCTTCGGCACCGACATGACGTATGAGCACGACCCGTACGAGGCCGGTGTGGGCTTCGCCGTGAAGATGGACAAGGGCGACTTCCTCGGGAAGGCGGCGCTCGAGCGGCGCGCCGCCGCTGTCACCCGCCGCCTGACCTGCCTGACCATCGACGACCCGCAGGCCGTGGTCATGGGCAAGGAACCCGTCTACGACGGGGACCGGCCGGTCGGCTACGTCACCAGCGCCGCGTACGGATACACGATCGGCAAGGGCATCGCCTACGCCTGGCTGCCCGCGGAACTCGCCACCCCCGGCCGCACCCTGCACATCGGTTACTTCGATCAGCTCATCCCGGCCGTCGTCGGCGAGGAGCCGCTGTTCGACCCGAAGATGCAGCGCCTGCGCGGCTAGGTAGAGGCGAGAAAAGGGAAGTAGAAATGAACGCACGCACCCTTGATGGGCGCCGCACCGCGGCCGCCATCCGCACCGAACTCGCCGGCCGTGTCGCGGCGTTGGCCGAGCGCGGAGTCGTACCCGGCCTCGGGACGGTCCTGGTCGGTGACGACCCCGGCAGCCACGCCTATGTGGGCGGCAAGCACCGCGACTGTGCGCAGGTCGGGATCGCCTCGATCCGGCGGGATCTGCCCGCCGACGCCACGCAGGAGCAGGTGGAGCGCGTCATCGACGAGCTCAACGCCGACCCGGCGTGCACCGGCTACATCGTCCAGCTGCCGCTGCCGCGCGGGCTCGACGCCAACGCCGTACTGGAGCGGATGGACCCGGCGAAGGACGCCGACGGCCTGCATCCGGTCAACCTGGGCCGCCTCGTCCTCGGTGTCGAGAGCCCGCTGCCCTGCACCCCGCGCGGCATCGTCGAGCTGCTTCGCCGCCACGACGTCCCGCTCGCCGGGGCCCGGGTCTGCGTGATCGGCCGCGGTGTCACGGTCGGACGGCCCATCGGCCTGCTCCTGACCCGTAAGTCGGAGAACGCGACGGTGACGCTGTGCCACACCGGCACGAAGGGTCTTGCCTGGCATACCCGGGAAGCCGATGTCGTCGTGGCGGGTGCCGGGTCACCGGGGCTTGTCACCGCGGACATGGTCCGTCCCGGCGCCGCCGTCCTCGATGTCGGCATTACCCGGACGGACGAGGGCCTGCTCGGTGATGTGCATCCGGACGTCGCCAAGGTCGCCGGATGGATGGCGCCGATGCCCGGCGGTGTCGGCCCCATGACGCGGGCGATGCTGCTCGCCAATGTCGTCGAGGCGGCCGAACGCGCTGCCGGTCTCGTCCCGCACGCCTCAGGAGTCCCGTCATGAGTCCCCGCACCCCGGGTGCCGAACTTCCCGAGCACCCCGACTGGTTGTGGCGTACGCCCGAGCCCAAGCGGTCGTACGACGTCGTGATCGTCGGCGGCGGTGGCCACGGCCTCGCCACCGCGCACTACCTCGCCAAGAACCACGGCATCACCAACGTCGCCGTCCTGGAGAAGGGGTGGCTCGCGGGCGGCAACATGGCCCGCAACACCACCATCATCCGGTCCAACTACCTGTGGGACGAGAGCGCCGGGATCTACGAGCACGCGCTCAAGCTGTGGGAAGGGCTGGCCGACGACCTCGACTACCCCATCCTGTTCTCGCAGCGCGGCGTGCTCAACCTCGCGCACAGCCTGCAGGACGTACGCGACAGCGTGCGCCGCGTCGAGGCGAATCAGCTGAACGGTGTCGACGCCGAATGGCTCGAACCGGACGAGGTCGCCAAGGTCTGCCCGATCGTCAACGTCTCGCCCGATGTGCGCTATCCGGTGCTCGGCGCGACCTATCAGCCGCGCGCCGGTATCGCCAAGCACGACCACGTCGCCTGGGGCCTCGCCCGCTCCGCCGACGCCGCCGGGATCGACCTCATCCAGAACTGCGAGGTCACCGGCATCGACATCAGCGGCGGCCGGGTGACCGGCGTACAGACCACCCTCGGCCCCATCGCCGCGGGCAAGGTGGCCCTGTGCGCCGCGGGCCACTCCTCCGTCCTGGCCGACATGGCCGGATTCGAGCTGCCGATCCAGAGCCACCCGCTTCAGGCCCTCGTCTCCGAGCTGTTGGAGCCCGTGCACCCCACGGTCGTGATGTCCAACGCGGTGCATGTCTACGTCAGCCAGGCCCACAAGGGCGAGCTGGTCATGGGCGCGGGCATCGACGCGTACAACGCGTACACCCAGCGCGGGGCGTTCCACATCATTCAGGAGCAGATGGCCGCGGCACTGGAGCTGTTCCCGGTGTTCGCCCGCGCGCACATCCTGCGCACCTGGGGCGGCATCGTGGACGTCAGCCCCGATGCCTCACCGATCGTCGGGCTCACGCCCGTCGACCAGCTCTACGTCAACTGCGGCTGGGGCACGGGCGGCTTCAAGGCCACGCCGGGGCTCGGCTCGGTCTACGCCCACACCATCGCGCACGATGCGCCGCACCCGCTCAACGCACCCTTCTCGCTCGACCGTTTCACCACCGGCGCGCTCGTCGACGAGCACGGCGCGGCCGCGGTCGCCCACTAGGAGCCCGCACGATGATGCTCATTCCCTGCCCCTGGTGCGGGCCTCGTGACGAGGCCGAATTCCACTACGGCGGCCAGGCCCACGTGACCTACCCCGAGGACCCCGCGGCCCTGACCGACGAGGAGTGGGCCCGCTACCTCTTCTACCGCGACAACACCAAGGGGCCCTTCCCCGAGCGCTGGAGCCACGCCGACGGCTGCCGCAGCTGGTTCAACGCCGTCCGGGACACGGCGACCAACGAAATCCTCGCCGTGTACCGGGTCGGCGAGCCGAGGCCGGTGACCTCATGACCGAACAGACCTTCCGCCTGACCGCCGGGGGCCGGATCGCCCGCGACCAGCCGCTGGGCTTCCGCTTCGACGGCGTCGAGTACGAGGGCTACCGGGGCGACACGCTCGCCTCCGCGCTCCTCGCCAACGGCGTGCACCAGGCCGCCACCAGCGTCAAACTCGGCCGCCCGCGCGGCATCTTCGCCGCGGGCGCCGAGGAGCCGAACGCCGTCGTACAGATCGACGCCCCGTTCCCGGAGCCCATGCTTCCGGCGACCACCGTCGAGCTGTACGACGGGCTGGCCGCGAGCAGCCTGCCCGGCCAGGGGCGGCTCGCCACCGAGCCCGACCCGGCCCGCTACGACGCCGTCCACGCCCACTGCGACCTCCTGGTCGTGGGCGCGGGACCGGCCGGTCTGGCCGCGGCGGCGGCCGCCGCCCGTGTCGGGGCGCGCGTCATCCTCGCCGATGACCAGCCGGAGTTGGGCGGCAGTCTGCTCGGCAGCTCCGAGTCCCTCGACGGCGACACCGCCGCCGACTGGGCGGCCGAGGTCGCCCGCGGGCTCGACGCCACCCCCGAGGTGCGGGTGCTTCGCCGCACCACGGTCTTCGGCCACTACGACGACAACTACGTCCTCGCCGTGGAGCGCCGCACCAACCACCTGGGTGCCGCGGCGCCCGCACACGTTGCCCGTGAGCGCGTGTGGCGGATCCGCGCCCGACGGGTCGTCCTGGCGACCGGGGCCCACGAACGCTCCCTCGCGTTCGCCGGAAACGACCGTCCCGGCGTCATGCTCGCCGGTGCCGCGCGCACCTACGTCAACCGGTACGGCGTCGCCCCGGGCCGCCGCGCGGTCGTCTTCACCACCAACGACAGCGCGTACGCCGCCGCCCTCGACCTCGCCGCGGCAGGCGTGGACATCGCGGCGATCGTCGACAGCCGGGCCGAGGCGGGGGAGTGGGCACGCTCCGCCGCCCAGGCCGGAATCGGCGTACTGACCGGCCACGCGGTGACCAACACCGAGGGCGCGCCCCGCGTCTCGTCGGTGACGGTCGCTGCGCTGGTCGACGGCGCCCTGGCCGGGGAACCGCGGCGGATCGAGGCCGATCTCCTGCTCGTCTCCGGCGGCTGGAACCCCGTCGTCCACCTCTTCAGCCAGGCGGGCGGCAAACTGCGGTACGACGACACGGCCGGGTCCTTCGTGCCCGACGCCGCCAGCTGCCGTCAGGCGGTCGAGGTCGCCGGCGCCGCCGCGGGCCGCTCCGGCCTGGCCGCCTGCCTGGCCGACGGGGCCGACGCCGCGTCCCGGGCGATCGAGGCCGAGGGCTTCCGGACGCCCGAGCGCCCGCTGCTCCCCGAGACGGCGGAGCAGCCCGGCGCGGCCAGTGCCCAGCTGTTCGTCGTCCCCGGAACGGACACCGCCCGCGCCTTCGTCGACCTGCAACGCGACGTCACCGTGGACGACTTGGCGCGCGCGACCGGCGCGGGCATGCGCTCGGTGGAACACGTCAAGCGCTACACCACGGCGGGCACGGCGCACGACCAGGGCAAGACCTCGGGCGTGCTCACCAGCGGCGCCATCGCCCACCTCCTGGGTGTCGACGTCGGCGACCTGGGCACGACGACGTTCCGCGCCCCGTACGCGCCCGTCGCCTTCGCCACGCTCGCGGGCCGCGACCGCGGCGTCCTGAGCGACCCCGTGCGTACGACCGCCATCCACGACTGGCATGTCGCCCACGGCGCTCTCTTCGAGAACGTCGGGCAGTGGAAGCGCCCGTGGTACTACCCGCAGGACGGCGAGGACATGGACGCGGCCGTGCTGCGCGAATGCGCCGCCGCCCGCGAGGGCGTCGCCTTCATGGATGCCTCCACCCTCGGCAAGATCGACGTCCAAGGACCGGACGCGGGCGTCTTCCTGGACCGGCTCTACACCAACATGATGAGCACCCTGAAGGTCGGCATGATCCGCTACGGCGTGATGTGCCGCCCCGACGGGATGGTCTTCGACGACGGCACCGTCATCCGCCTCACCGACGACCGCTTCCTGGTGACCACCACCACGGGCAACGCCGCCGCCGTACTCGAGTGGATGGAGGAGTGGCTCCAGACCGAGTGGCCGGAGCTGCGCGTGCACTGCACCTCGGTCACCGAACAGTGGGCGACCGTCGCCCTCGTCGGCCCGCGTTCCCGCGACGTCCTGAGCGGACTCGCACCCGAGCTCGCGGTCGACGCCGCCGACTTCCCCTTCATGGCCTGGCGCGACACCGAGGTCGCCGGAATCCGGGCGCGCGTCTGCCGGATCAGCTTCTCCGGCGAGCTCGCGTACGAGATCAACGTCTCGCCGTGGGACGGGCTTGCGCTGTGGGAGGCGTTGTACGAAGCGGGACAGCCGCTCGGCATCACCCCGTACGGCACGGAGACGATGCACGTACTGCGCGCCGAGAAGGGCTACCTGATCGTCGGCCAGGACACCGACGGCACGGTGACCCCGCAGGACCTCGGCATGAGCTGGGTGGTGTCCAAGAAGAAGCCCGACTTCGTCGGCAAGCGCTCCTTCGCCCGCGCCGACAACAGCAGACCCGACCGCAAGCACCTCGTCGGCCTGCTCCCGGACGAGCCCGGCACGCTGCTGCGCGAAGGCACGCACCTGATCGCCACCGACCGGCTCCCGGAGCCGCCGGTGCCGATGCTCGGACACGTCACCTCCAGCTACCGCAGTGCGGCGCTCGACCGGACCTTCGCGCTCGCCCTCATCAAGGGCGGCCGGGACCGCATCGGCGAGCGGCTGTACGCGCGGGTGGGCGGCGCCCTCGTGCCGGTGACCGTCACAAGCCCTGTTCTCTACGACCCTGAGGGGGCACGCCGCGATGGCTGAAACCACGATCCGGCGCAGCCCGTTGGCGCCGGTGGCGGACCGGTTCGCCGAGGTCACCCGCTCCTCGGGCGGGGCGCTGCGCCTGGCGGAACTCCCGTTCCTCACCCAGGTCACGGTGCGCCTCGACCCCAAGAGCGCGGCGGCGGACGCCGTCGGCCTGGCCCTGGGCACTGCGCTGCCGCTCGAACCCAACACCGTCAGCCGCGGTGGTGAGCTGGCCGTGCTGTGGCTGGGCCCGGAGGAATGGCTCATCGTCGGGCCACCCGCGACAAGCGCCGACCTGATCGCGCGCCTGCGTACCGCGATCGGCGACGATCCCGCCGCGGTCGTCGACGTATCCGCACAACGCACCACGCTGCTCGTCGCCGGACCGCGCTCCCGCGACCTGCTCGCCCACGGCTGCTCGCTCGACCTGCACCCGCGGGTCTTCGGGGCCGGCCGCTGCGCCCAGACCACGCTGGCCCGGGCCCAGGTCGTCCTCGTGCCTCGTGACGAACTCAAGCCCGGCTTCTGGGTGTTGGTCCGTTCGTCCTTCGCCGGTTACCTCGCCGACTGGCTCCTCGACGCCGTGACGGAACAGATCGAGCCACCGGCCCGGCAGGGGAGCTGAAGGGAACCCGGAGCCCCCCTGCCCTTTCGATCCATATCTACCTATCCAAAGCACTTCCCTTCGAGGTGAACTATGACTACGACCGGACTTCCGGAGAGCCTGATCGCGACTCTCCCCGGTGACCACTACACGGACCCGGAGATCTTCCGTCTGGAGCAGGAGCGCATCTTCGAGTCGATGTGGTTCTGCGCGGCGCGCTCCGCGGACCTGGACAAGCCGGGTGCGTTCAAGACCGTGGACGTGGGGCGGGAGAGCATCCTGATCACCCGGACGCGCAACAACTCCGTCCGCGCCTTCTTCAATGTGTGCCGCCACCGGGGCGCGAAGCTGTGCACGCAGGAGTCGGGTGAGGTGAAGCGGTCCTTCCAGTGCCCGTACCACGCCTGGACCTACGACTTCGAGGGCAAGCTCATCGCGGCCCCGAACCTGACGAAGATGCCCGATGTCGGCCGGACCGAGTACGGCCTGGCGAACGTGGCGGTGCGCGAGTGGCTCGGCTATGTGTGGGTGTGCCTGGCCGAGAACCCGCCCTCGTTCGAGGAGTCGGTGATCGGGGATGTGGTGGCGCGGCTCGGGGACGCGGAGTCCATCAGCGCGTACGACATCGAGAACCTTGAGCTCGGCAAGCGGATCGTCTACGACGTCAAGGCGAACTGGAAGCTGATCATCGAGAACTTCATGGAGTGCTACCACTGCGCGACCATCCACCCCGAACTCACCGAGGTGCTCCCGGAGTTCGCTGACGGCTTCGCGGCCCAGTACTACGTGGGCCACGGCGCGGAGTTCGGAGACGACGTCAAGGGATTCACCGTTGACGGCTCGGAGGGCTTGGACCGCATTCCGGGTGTCGCCGAGGATCAGGACCGCCGGTACTACGCGATCACGGTGCGGCCGCAGGTGTTCATCAACCTGGTCCCCGACCACGTGATCTTCCACCGGATGTACCCGGTGGCGGCCGATCGCACGATCGTGGAGTGCGACTGGCTCTACCTGCCGCACGTCGTCGAGAGCGGCAAGGACGTCAGCCGCTCGGTGGAGCTGTTCGACCGGGTCAACCGGCAGGACTTCGATGCCTGTGAGCGCTGCCAGCCCGCGATGAGCTCGCGCATGTACGCCAAGGGCGGCGTGCTGGTGCCCAGCGAGCACCACATCGGCGAATTCAACGACTGGGTCAAGGACCGCATCGGCACCCGCTAGCTCCACCACAGCCCCAGTACGGGTGCCGGGCGAGCGGGGGGACATCCCCTCGCCGCCCGGCACCCGACCCATCTCTCCCACTTCCCACACACCGCGGAGCGCTACCGATGACCCGCAAGGCACCTGCTGAGGACCCCGGCGACTCCCGTCTGCGGGTGGGCCCGCCGAAGGACTACGCCGCGGGCGTTCCCGCGGTCACCTCCTCGCTGCGCCACGCCCATGCGCAGATGGGGGTCCGCCGCAGTCTGCTGACCCTGCTGAGCGTCAACCAGAAGAAGGGCTTCGACTGCCCGGGCTGCGCCTGGCCGGAGCCCGAGCACCGGCACCGCGCCGAGTTCTGTGAGAACGGCGCCAAAGCGGTGGCGGAGGAGGCGACCCTGCGCCGGGTCACTCCGGACTTCTTCGCCGAGCACACGCTGACGTCGCTCGCGGAGCGCAGCGACTACTGGCTCGGTCAGCAGGGACGCCTCACCCACCCCATGTACCGCCCCGCCGGGAGCGACCGCTACCAGGAGATCTCCTGGGACGAGGCATTCGCCGTCGTCGCCCGGGAGCTGGGTGCGCTCGACTCCCCGGACCAGGCCGCCTTCTACACGTCCGGCCGGGCGAGCAATGAGGCCGCCTTCGCGTACCAGCTCTTCGTCCGGCTCTTCGGCACCAACAACCTGCCGGACTGCTCCAACATGTGCCACGAGTCCAGCGGTTCCGCGCTGGTCGAGACGATCGGCATCGGCAAGGGCAGCGTGCACCTGGAGGACCTGTACGAGGCCGACCTGATCCTCGTCGTGGGGCAGAACCCGGGCACCAACCACCCCCGGATGCTCTCGGCCCTGGAGACGGCGAAGGACCGCGGAGCCCGCATCATCTCGGTCAACCCGCTCCCCGAGGCGGGACTTCTGCGGTTCAAGAACCCGCAGAAGCCCTCCGGTGTGCTCGGCGGCGGCACGCAACTCTCCGACCAGTTCCTGCAGATCAGGCTCGGCGGCGACCAGGCCCTCTTCCAGGCCTTCAACCGTATGCTCCTGGAGGCGGAGGACGACGCTCCCGGCACCGTCCTCGACAGCGCCTTCATCGCCGACCACACCCACGGCTTCGAGGACTTCGCCGACCAGGCCCGTAAGGCGTCCTGGGACGACATTCTGGAGGCCACCGGCCTCTCGGAGCAGGAGATCACGGAGGCGTTCCAGGAGGTACTGGCCGCCAAGAAGATCGTCGTCTGCTGGGCGATGGGCCTCACCCAGCACCGCCACTCCGTCCCGACGATCCGCGAGGTCGTCAATTTCCTCCTGATGCGCGGCAATGTGGGCCGCCCCGGCGCCGGCCTCTGCCCCGTCCGCGGGCACTCCAATGTCCAGGGCGACCGGACCATGGGCATCTACGAGAAGCCGGACGCCGCCTTCCTCGACGCGCTCGGCGCCGAATTCGGCTTCGTACCGCCGAGTCACCATGGCCACGACGCCGTGGAGACGATCCGGGCCATGCGGGACGGACAGGTACGCGTCTTCGTCGCCCTCGGCGGCAACTTCGTCTCCGCCGCACCGGACACCGAGCTCACCGAGCGCGCCCTGCGTAACTGCGAGCTCACGGTGCAGATTTCCACCAAGCTCAACCGGTCCCACGCGGTGGCCGGACGGCAGGCGCTGATCCTGCCCTGCCTGGGCCGCACCGAAGCCGACCTCCGGCCCGACGGCCCTCAACTGGTCACCGTGGAAGACTCCATGGGCATGGTGCACCTCTCGCGAGGGCGCCTTGCGCCCGCGTCCGACGCCCTCCTGAGCGAGACCGCGATCATCTGCCGGATGGCGCGGGCGGCCCTCGGGGACGACGGTCCGCAGGTGCCCTGGGCGGAGTTCGAGGCCGACTACGACCGGATCCGGGACGCGATCGAACGGGTCATCCCCGGCTTCGAGGACTTCAACGCCCGGGTGCGCGAGCCGGACGGCTTCGCGCTGCCCCACCCCCCGCGGGACGAGCGGCGCTTCCCGACCGCGACCGGGCTCGCCAACTTCACCGTCAACCCGCTGGACGTGCTGCGGATCCCGGAGGGGCGGCTGCTCCTCCAGACCCTCCGCTCACACGACCAGTACAACACCACCATCTACGGCCTCGACGACCGCTACCGCGGCGTCCACCAGGGCCGCAGGGTGCTCTTCCTGCACCCGGACGACCTCGCCGAACACGGCCTGGCCGAAGGCGAAACGGTCGACATCGTCAGCGAGTTCTCCGACGGGGTGGAACGCCGAGCCCCGGCCTTCCGCACGGTCGCATACCCCACCCCGCGCGGTTGCTGCGCCGCCTACTTCCCCGAGACCAACGTCCTCGTTCCCCTGGACAGTACGGCGGACATCAGCAACACCCCCACGTCCAAGTCCATCGTGGTCCGCCTGGAACGGGCTCTCTAGGGCCCGCCCTGGGTTTCGGCAGTCGTCAGTCGTCACGCAACGCCCTGGGGCCCGCGCCCCAGGGCGAGACGCTGCTCACCCGCGTACACGTTCATGGAGCTGCCGCGCAGGAAGCCGACCAGCGTGAGCCCGGTCTCCGCCGCGAGGTCGACGGCGAGCGAGGACGGCGCCGAGACCGCGGCAAGGAGCGGAATGCCCGCCATGACGGCCTTCTGCGCCAGCTCGAAGGACGCGCGGCCGGACACCAGCAACACGCTCCGGGACAACGGCAGTTCACCGGACTGGAGCGCGCGGCCGATGACCTTGTCCACGGCGTTGTGCCGCCCCACGTCCTCACGCAGATCGAGCAGCTCGCCCTCGGGCGAGAACAGTCCGGCGGCGTGCAGGCCCCCGGTCCGGTCGAACACCCGCTGCGCGGCCCGCAGCCGGTCCGGCAGAGCGGCAAGCAGCTCGGGCTCGACCCGCACCGTGTTCGGGGTGCCGGACAGGGGCCACCGGGCCGTGGTCCGTACGGCGTCCAGGCTGGCCTTCCCGCACAGACCGCAGGAGGACGTGGTGTAGACGTTCCGCTCCAGCGAAATGTCGGGCACCTTCACGCCGGGGGCGAGCCGCACGTCGACGACGTTGTACGTATTCGAACCGTCCTGTGTCGCCCCCGCGCAGTAGACGATGTTCGCCAGCTCGTCGGCCCGGCCGAGCACGCCCTCGCTCACCAGGAACCCGGCGGCCAGCGCGAAGTCGTCGCCGGGCGTACGCATGGTGATCGCCAGCGGCTTGCCGTTCAGCCGTATCTCCAGCGGCTCCTCCGCGACGAGGCTGTCCGGGCGGGTGCTCACCGCACCGTCGCGGATCCGTATGACGCGCCGTCGCTCGGTGACCCGTCCCATCGAACCTCACTCCAGTCTCATTGGTGTTCTTCGCTCGTACGAGGGATGTGGTGGTGGTCCCCGAGGAGTGGTCAGCCGCCGATCGCCGACATCGGCCGCTCGGGCTGGAGGAAGGCCGGATCGTCCAGACCCGATCCGGCCTTCTTGCCCCACATCGCCCGCTTCCACCGCCGCGTGATCTCCTCGTCCGGAGCGCCGGCGCGCAGCGGTGCGCGCAGGTCGGATTCCTCCCGCGCGAACAGGCAGTTGCGCACCTGTCCGTCGGCGGTGAGCCGGGTACGGTCGCAGGCGCGGCAGAAGGGGCGGGTGACGGAGGCGATGACGCCGACGCGGTCCGGACCTCCGTCGACCAGCCACCGCTCGGCAGGGGCGGAGCCGCGCTCGTCCGCGTCCTCGGGGGTGAGGACGAAGCGGCTGCGCAGGCTCTCCAGGATGTCCTCGGCGGTGATCATGCCGTCGCGTTGCCAGCCGTGCTGGGCGTCGAGCGGCATCTGCTCGATGAAACGGAGCTCGTAGCCGTTCGCCACGGCCCAGGCGAGCAGTTCGGGGGCCTCGTCGTCGTTGAGGCCGGGCATCAGGACCGCGTTGACCTTGACCGGGGTGAGTCCGGCCGCGTGCGCCGCGTCGAGCCCCTTCAGCACGTCGTGGTGGCGGTCGCGCCGGGTCAGGGTCTTGAAGACGTCGGGGCGCAGGGTGTCGAGGGAGACGTTGACGCGGTCCAGGCCCGCGCTCTTGAGTGCCCGGGCGGTGCGCTGGAGGCCGATGCCGTTGGTGGTCAGCGACATCGTGGGGCGCGGTTCGAGGGCGGCGCACCGCTCGACGATGCCGACGAGGCCGGGGCGAAGCAGCGGCTCACCTCCGGTGAAGCGGACCTCCTCGATGCCGAGTTGGGTGACCGCGATGCGGATCAGCCGGACGATCTCGTCGTCGGTCAGCAGATCGGGCTTGGCCAGCCATTGCAGGCCCTCTTCGGGCATGCAGTAGGTGCAGCGCAGATTGCACCGGTCGGTGAGGGAGACCCGCAGGTCCGTGGCGACGCGACCATAGGTGTCGACGAGCACGCTTCAGCACTCGATGATGTTGACGGCGAGGCCGCCGCGGGCGGTCTCCTTGTACTTGACGCTCATGTCGGCGCCGGTGTCCTTCATGGTCTTGATGACCTTGTCGAGGGAGACGTGGTGGCGACCGTCTCCGCGCAGAGCCATACGGGCGGCGGTGACGGCCTTGACCGCGGCCATGCCGTTCCGCTCGATGCACGGGATCTGCACCAGGCCGCCGACCGGGTCGCAGGTCAGGCCGAGGTTGTGCTCCATGCCGATCTCGGCGGCGTTCTCGACCTGTTGCGGGGAGCCGCCGAGGACTTCGCCGAGGCCGCCCGCGGCCATCGAGCAGGCGGAGCCGACCTCGCCCTGGCAGCCGACCTCGGCGCCGGAGATGGAGGCGTTCTCCTTGAACAGCAGACCGATGGCGCCCGCGGCGAGCAGGAAGCGGACCACGCCCTCCTCGTCGGCACCGGGCACGAAGTTGACGTAGTAGTGCAGGACCGCGGGGATGATCCCGGCCGCGCCGTTCGTCGGAGCGGTCACGACCCGTCCACCGGCCGCGTTCTCCTCATTGACCGCCATCGCGTACAGGGTGATCCACTCCATGGCGTACGCTTCCGCGTTGCCCGCGGCGCGCAGCTGCCGGGCGGAAGTCGCCGCGCGGCGGCGGACCTTGAGGCCGCCGGGCAGGATGCCCTCGCGCGAGAGGCCGCGGGTCACGCAGCCCTGCATGACGTGCCAGATCTCGAGCAGACCCGCGCGGATCTCGTCCTCGGTGCGCCAGGCCTTCTCGTTCTCCAGCATCAGCGCGGAGATGGACAGGCCGGTCTCCTGGGAGAGCTGGAGCAGCTCGTCGCCGGTGGAGAACGGGTACGGCAGGACCGTGTCGTCGAGCTTGATCCGGTCCGCGCCCACCGCGTCCTCATCGACGACGAAGCCGCCGCCGACCGAGTAGTACGTCTTCTCGAGCAGCGGGGCGCCTTTGGCATCGTACGCGAAGAGGGTCATCCCGTTGGCGTGGTACGGCAGTGAGCGGCGGCGGTGCAGGATCATCTCGGTCGACTCGTCGAACGCGATCTCGTGGTCCGCGCCGATCTCGGTCTCCATGAGCCGTAGTCGTCCGGTGGTACGGATGCGCTCCACGATGCCGTCGGCCTTCTCGACGTCGACCGTGCGGGGGGAGTGGCCCTCCAGGCCCAACAGGACGGCCTTGACGGTGCCGTGGCCGTGGCCGGTGGCGCCCAGGGAGCCGAAGAGCTCGGTGCGTACCGAGGCCGTGTCAGTGAGCAGGCCCTCGCTCTTCAGGCGGCTGGTGAACATGAGGGCGGCCCGCATCGGGCCGACGGTGTGCGAGCTGGATGGGCCGATGCCGATGGAGAAGAGGTCGAAGACGGAGATGGCCACGGCGGGTCTCCTGCGAGGCGTGAGGACGGGGCGTCCTGGCGGGAAGGGGGCAGGTCCGGGCGGGCGGATCTTCCGCCGCCCGGACCTGGATGGGAACGGGGATGGGCCACCGCGGCGTTCACCGGCCGCGTGCGCACTTAGCGCTGGTAGAGCGGGTGCTTGTCGGCGAGGGCGGCGACCCGGGCCTTCAGCGACTCGGCGTCGTAGGACGGCTTGAGTGCCTCGGCGATGACGTCGGCGACCTCGCGGAAGTCTTCTGCCTGGAACCCGCGGGTGGCGAGCGCCGGGGTGCCGATCCGCAGGCCCGAGGTGACCATCGGGGGCCGGGGGTCGTTGGGGACGGCGTTGCGGTTGACGGTGATGCCGACCTCGTGGAGGCGGTCCTCGGCCTGCTGTCCGTCGAGCTCGGAGTTGCGCAGGTCGACCAGGACCAGATGCACGTCCGTACCGCC
>NZ_JBSFUT010000020.1:0-152875 GCF_053591935.1 Streptomyces sp. NPDC002851
GCTTCGACAAAACCGCCGCCATCTACCAGGCCGGACTACTCATCGCAGGCATCTTCCTCTGGGCCGCACGATGATCCAAGAGAAACGCCCTAGTGCACGGTCGTACGGCCGTGCACTAGGAGAGCACACGAAACACAACGCCGGTCTGATCCACCAACGAGGTAGATCAGACCGGCGTCTTGTTCAAGGGGCACTCGCCAAGGGGCGGTCAGGTCAGTTCATGACCGCCATGGCCAGGGCGCGGCGGGCGCGCAGCGAGGCGCGCTCGGCGCGGCGCTGCATGCGGCGGGCGGTGACCAGGCGGATGGCCTGGCGTTCGTGCTCGGCCTCACGCAGCCGCTCGTGCATATGGGCACGAGCCAGGGCTTCGGGTTGAAGTTGCATCTCACGGGTCCTGTTCTGGCGCGAGGTGTTCGCACCGGAGTGTGTGGTCTCTGGGGTCGCGGAGCCGGCGGGCTCGCTGGGGAAGGGCTTCATCGAGGCCTGCTTCATGGGGTCGTGCGTCAGGGGACGGTCGATGGTTCCGGTGGCGTTCATGCCGTGACCGGGTTCTTGCGCGGGCGGCCACGGGGCCGCTTGCGGGCCACGACCACGCCCTGGACGAAGAGTTCGCCGCCCCAGACGCCCCACGGCTCACGCCGCTCCTTGGCGCCGGCCAGGCAGGCCTCCATCAGCGGGCAGGTACGGCAGAGCGACTTGGCGTACTCGACATCGGCCGGCGACTCGGCGAAGAAGACCTCCGGGTCATAGCTGCGGCAGGGGACGGGTACGCCGAGGTTCTCGATGGCGTCGTCGAGCGCGGTGAGCGCGGTGAGCGGAGTCAAGGTGTTCTCCTGAAGGCCGGGCGGGGGGATCGTCTCTGAAGGCGGTACGGACGGGGCGTGCGTTTCGGTCTGCACGGTTGGCGTCTTCCTCGTCTGGTCGGTCCGGCCGGTCGGCCGGGTGGCGGCTGGTACCAGGTCCTGCTTGCCCGTTGGCCCCTTCGCTCCGCTCGTCCCGTTCGGGACAAACAGAAGGGCCGCGGATCCCGGGTGGGGTTCCGCGGCCCTGAAGGCGCCGGCCTGATCGTCGATCAGGCTGGATCACTCCAGGGTTCGAGCCCGCGGAAGGCCCACATGTGGTGCTGCGTCGTCGTCTGCTTCCGGGATCCGGCACCGGCCGCCGCAAAGGCATAGGCGTCCGCCTGTGCCGCTGCTACTGCTGCCGGTGCCTTCGTCGGTCGCTCATTGCGCTCTCGCGCGGGAACATCCGCGAGAAGCAGGGCAGCCGGACGCGCGGCGGCAAGGCCGGCGGACAGACCGGTTCCCCGGAACGAGATGCCGAGCGGGCACGTGGCGACGACCGAAGGATCGGTCATTTTGACGACGGCGCTGCTGACGGTGCTGCTGTTAATGCTGATCACTTCAATCGCCTCCTCTCGGCGTCTCGGGGACCGGCGCGAACCGGTCCGCAATGTGCAAGGCCTACAAGTACAGCACGGAACCAGGGCTTCGGAGAAGCCGCTGTTTCCGTGGTTAAGAACCTATGGGTCTTCCTTGCGCGGGCGCAAACTATTTTCTCGACAGGTTTGTATCAGTCGTCTTCGTCCGGCGCTTCGAGCTCTGCCGCACGCTCGTCACCTGCACAGATGGCCAGGACATCGGCTCCGAAGCGACTCAACTTGCGGGTTCCGACACCGGGAATCTTCACAAGTTGAGTTTCATCCTCCGGAATGGTCTCGGCGATGGCGATGAGGGTCTTGTCGGTGAAGACGCAGAACGCGGGCTGGCCGAGTTCGGCGGCCCGTTGGGCACGCCAGTCGCGCAGCCGCTCGTAGACCCCTTCGTCCATGTCGGACGGGCAGTCCTCGCAGCGCATCAGCTTCATTTCACCGGCGTCGGTCAGGGTACGGCCGCACACTCGACAGGGCACCGGTCCCCGGGGGCCGCGTCGGCGGCGGGCGCCGCGCTCGATGCCGCCGGTGGTGGCGCCCGCGGTGCGTGGGGCCGCGGCCGCGGAGCCGGGCCGCAGGCCGTCCAGGAAGCGGCTGGGCCGCCGCGAGGCGCGGCCGCCCGGGGAGCGGGACAGGGCCCAGGACAGGGTGAGGTGCTGGCGGGCGCGGGTGACGCCGACGTAGAGGAGTCGGCGTTCCTCTTCGATCTGCTCGTCGGTCTTGGCGTACGCGATCGGGAGCATGCCCTCGGTGAGGCCGACCAGGAACACGGCGTCCCACTCAAGGCCCTTGGCGGCGTGCAGCGAGGCGAGGGTGACGCCCTCGACGGTGGGGGCGTGCTGGGCGTTCGCCCGTTCGTCGAGCTCGGCCACCAGGTCCGCGAGGGTCGCCTGCGGGCGGGCGCGGGCGAAATCCTCGGCGAGGCGCACCAGGGCGGCGAGGGACTCCCAGCGGTCCCGGGCGGCGCCGGAGCCTGACGGGGGTTCGCTGGTCCAGCCCTTGGTGGAGAGCACGGCGCGGACCTGGGAGGGGACGTCCACCGCGTCGTCGAGCAGTGCGTCGTTGGCGCCGAAGCGGGCCGCGCTTCGCAGAGAATGCTGAGCCTGCTTGACCTCGCTGCGTTCGAAGAACCGCTCGGCGCCGCGCAGTTGGTAGGAGATCCCGGCGTCGGCGAGGGCCTGCTCGTAGAGCTCGGACTGGCCGTTGGTGCGGAACAGGACGGCGATCTCGCTGGCGGGGACGCCGGAGTCGAGGAGGGACCGGATGCGGCGGGCGGTGCCCTCGGCCTCGGCGGGCTCGTCGCCGTACTCGGCGTAGGCGGGTTCGGGGCCCGCTTCGCGCTGTGAGACGAGTTCGAGGCGGTGCTCGGCGGCGCGGCCGCGGGCCTGGGCGAGCAGGCCGTTGGCGAGGTGGACGACCTGGGGGCTCGAGCGGTAGTCGCGGACCAGTTTCACGAGGGTCGCGCTCGGGTGGTGGGTGCGGAAGTTGAGGAGGTGGTCGGGGGTGGCGCCGGTGAAGGAGTAGATCGTCTGGCTGGCGTCGCCGACCACGCAGAGGCTGTCGCGGTCGCCGAGCCAGAGCTCCAAGAGGCGCTGCTGGAGTGGGCTCACGTCCTGGTACTCGTCCACCACGAAGTGCTGGTACTGGGCGCGGACCTGCTCGGCGATGTCGTACCGGTCCTGGAGGACGCCGACGGTGAGGAGCAGCACGTCCTCGAAGTCGATCACCGAGTGGTTGCGCTTCAGTTCTTCGTAGGTGCCGTAGAGCTGGGAGAGTTCGGCGGGGTCGCGGGGGGTTTCGCGGCCCGCCTTCGCGGCGGCGGCCGGGTAGTCGGCGGGCACGGTCTGGGTGACCTTGGCCCATTCGATCTCGCCGGTGACGTCGCGCAGCTCGCTGCGGTCGAGGCGGACCCGGCAGCGGGCGGCGGCCTCGGCGACCAGCTGGACCTTGCGTTCGACGAGGCGGGGCAGTTCGCCGCCTACTGCCTTGGGCCAGAAGTACTGGAGCTGACGGAGCGCGGCCGAGTGGAAGGTGCGGGCCTGGACTCCGGTGACGCCGAGCTGGCGCAGGCGGCCGCGCATCTCCCCCGCGGCGCGGTTGGTGAAGGTGACGGCGAGGATGCTGGCGGGCTGGAGGATGCCCGCCCGTACTCCGTAGGCGATGCGGTGGGTGATGGCGCGGGTCTTGCCCGTGCCTGCGCCCGCGAGCACGCACACCGGTCCGTGCAGGGCGGTGGCGACCTCGCGCTGCTCCGGGTCTAGCCCGGCGAGCACGGCGTCGGCGTCCGGCGGCGGAGCCGTGTACTGGCTCGCGCCCGGCACCTGCGGGAAGAGGGTGGAGTGCGTTGCTGCTGTCACCCCGCCATGCTGCCAGGTCCCCCGTGACCCGTGCGCCGGTTGTCCACAGGCGTGAGGCACTCGTCGTACTAATGCGGGAATGGCGGTCGGGTCCCGTACGTTCACTCTCGGTGCGACCACGCACCAAGCCAGACAGAGGAGTACGAGAGATGCCGGGCACTGTGACGATGTACAGCACTACGTGGTGCGGCTACTGCCGTCGGCTGAAGGGCCAGATGGACCGCGAGGGCATCGCGTACAAGGAGATCAACATCGAGCAGGACCCGGAGTCGGCGGCCTTTGTGGAGAAGGCGAACGGCGGCAATCAGACCGTTCCGACCGTGCTCTTCGAGGACGGTTCGACGCTGACGAACCCGTCGCTCGCGCAGGTCAAGCAGAAGGTCGGGGCCTGAGCTTCGCCCGCGTACCTGCCTCCGGCCCCCGTCGTAAGGCGGGGGCCGGCGCGCGTTCCGCGGCCGGTGGCGGCGCGGTCAGCCGCCGATGAAGCCGGTCGTGCCATCCGGCAGGATGGCCTCGACCTTGGCGCCGTGTTCGACGGTGCGGCTGACCGTGCAGTGCTTCTCGTGGGTCAGGCGCACGCCGCGGGCGAAGACGTCGGCGGCGCGGCCGCCGTTGGCATCCTCCGGGATGTCGAGCTCGTAGATCACCCGGACCTTGCCGACGCGGCCGTCGTCTTCTTCTGTAGAGCTGGATTCCACGACGATGCGCAGGTCGTCGTGGTCGACGGCGCGCGCGGTGCGGTCCACGACGAGCCCTCCGCAGCCGCCGAGCGCGGCCAGAAGCAGCTCGACGGGGGTGAAGGACGGCTGCGCGTCGGCGTCGTCCGCAGCGGCGATGCGGACCTCCGCGCCACGGTCGTTGCGGGCCGTCCAGTTCCGGTAGCCGGTACGGACGGTCTCGATGCGGTAGTCGGCCACGGCGGCACCCTTGCCCTTCTTCGTAGCGATCTTCGGCGTCAGGGTACGGGCCGTGGCAGCGGCTTGCCGTACCAGAGTTCGATCAGCCGGGCGGCGATGGAGATGCCGTACGGCGGCAGGACCTCGCCGGATTCGAAGGCGGCGGTGAGTTCGTCGCGGGAGAACCAGCGGGCCTCCTCGATCTCCTCGCCGTCGACATCGATCGCCGGGTCCGTGGCGCGCGCCATGAATCCGAGCATCAGGCTGGACGGGAAGGGCCAGGGCTGGCTGGCGATGTACTCGACCGCGCCGACCTTGACGCCCGCCTCTTCCCAGACCTCACGGCGTACCGACTGCTCGATGGACTCGCCCGGCTCCACGAACCCCGCGAGGGTGGAGAACCGGCCCTCGGGCCAGTGCACCTGGCGGCCGAGGAGCGCGCGGTCCTGCTCGTCGGTCACCAGCATGATCACGGCCGGGTCGGTGCGCGGGTAGTGCTCGGCGCCGCACGCCGGGCAGCGGCGGATGTGGCCCGCGGCCGCGATGACGGTGCGTTCGCCGCAGCGCGAGCAGAAGCGGTGCAGGCGCTGCCAGTTCTCCAGGGCGACGGCGTGCACCATCAGGCCCGCGTCGCGCGGCGACAGGAGCAGCCCGGCCTCGCGCAGGCCCGCGGCGCGCGCGGACTGGTCCATGCGGCCCGGCAGTCCGTCCTTCTGTAGCGCGAAGTAGCTGACGCCGTCCTCGTCGGTGCCCAAGAAGTAGCGGTGGGTTTCGGTGACCGGGGCCTCGAAGGCCGGGGTCATCACCAGTTCCGTACGCCCGTCAGGGGTGTCGTCGATGAGCACCTGGCCGCCGGACACGACGAAGACGCGGGTCGTCGGGTGGCTCCAGGCGGCCGCAAGCCACGCCTCGTCGAGCCGGTGGTGGGCCGCGCGGTCGATGCCGCTCGGTGCCGTCAGCGAGAGCGGCCGGTCAGCGGTGTGGTCGGTCCAGGTCGTCACAGGAACTTCCAACTCCCCCAGTGGAATGGGCTATTCGGCAGTACGGCGGTACGGCGATGCTGCTGCGGGTGTCGGCTCAGCCGGACTCCCCCATGCCGACCGCCGCGTCGCCGAGATCGCGGGGGTCCTTCAGGGTGCTCAAGTCGCTCCGCTCGTTCAGGTCACTCAGGTCACTCGGGTCGCTCAGCTCGCTCAGGTCGTCCCACAGGTAGGCGGCCGTTTCGACGCCCTTGAGGAGCAGGTCGAGCTCGACCTTCTCGTTCGGAGCGTGCCAGCCGTCGGACGGTACGGAGATCCCCAGGAACAGGACCGGCGCCTCCAGGACGTCCTGGAGGTCGGCGGCGGGGCCCGAGCCGCCTTCGCGCGTGAAGCGGACCGGCTGCTCGAAGGCGCGGCCCATGGACCGCGCCACGGCCTGTAGGGCCGGGTGGTCGAGGGGGGTGAGGCAGGGGCGGGTGGCGCCGCCGAAGGTGATGCGGTGCCGGATGCCGTCCGGGACCTGGTCCGCGACCCAGGCGGTCACGGCCTGCTCGATCTTCTCCGGGTGCTGGCCCGCGACGATACGGAAGGACAGCTTCAGGACGGTCGAGGACGGGATGATCGTCTTGCCGCCGGCGCCCTGGTAGCCGCCGCCGATGCCGTTGACCTCGGCGGTCGGGCGGGCCCAGAGGCGCTCCAGAGTCGAGTAACCGGCCTCGCCGTGTGCCGCGTAGGACTTGGCGGTGCGCAGCCACTGCTCCTCGTCGAAGGGCAGCTCGGCGAGGAGCGCGCGCTCGCGGTCGGTGAGCTCGATGACGCCGTCGTAGAAGCCGGGGATCGCCACGCGCGCGTGCTCGTCGTGCAGGGCGGCGACGAGGCGGGCCGCGGCGGTGGCCGGGTTGGGTACGGCGCCACCGAACGAGCCGGAGTGGATGTCCTGGTCCGGGCCGCGGAGTTCGATCTCGCACTCGACCAGGCCGCGCATGCCGGTGCACACGGAGGGTGTGGTCTCGGACCACATGCCGGTGTCCGAGACGATCACGGCGTCCGCGGTGAGGCGGTCTTGGCGCTCCTCTATGAGGGCACGGAAATGCGGGGAGCCGGACTCCTCCTCGCCCTCGATGAGCAGCTTCAGGTTGACGGCCGGGGTGGTGCGGCCGGTGGCGGCGAGGTGGGCGCGTACGCCCAGGGTGTGGAAGAAGACCTGGCCCTTGTCGTCGGCCGCACCGCGCGCGTGGAGGCGGTTTCCGCGGATGACGGGCTCGAAGGGCTCGGTATCCCAGCCGTCCGCCAGGGCGGCGGGCTGCACGTCGTGGTGTCCGTAGACCAGGACCGTCGGGGCGTCCGGCTCGGCCGCGGGCCACTCGGCGAAGACGGCCGGGGCGCCCGCGGTCTCCCAGACCTCGGTGGTCGGGAAGCCGGTCCCGCTGAGCTTGGCGGCGAGCCAGTCGGCGCTGCGGCGCACGTCATCGGCGTGTTCGGGCTGGGCCGACACGGAGGGGATGCGCAGCCACTCGGCGAGGTCGTCGAGGAAGGCGGTGCGGTGGCTCTCGATGTAGGCGCGGACGGCGCTGACGCCACTGTCAACGGGCTTGCTCATGGCATCGAGCCTATCCGCCCGCCTCGAGTGTCATGTCCGCGGGCGGCGGGGGCGGGCCCTCGGGGTCCTGCTCTCCGAGCAGGATGCGTTCCACTTCGTCCCGGTCCGGGAGGTGCGCGGGACGGACCGTCTCGCCCGTCCGTACATAGAGGAAGGACGCCGTTACGGCCTGCGGGTCGAGGCCGTGCTGCTCGGCCCAGGCGAGCCGGTAGAGGGCCAGCTGAAGGGGGTCGGCGGTGCCGGTGCGGCCGGTCTTCCAGTCAACGATCTCGTACGTGGCGTCCGCGCCGTCGCCCTCGCGGTACACGGCGTCGATCCGGCCGCGGATCACCCGGCCCGCGATGGCGAGCTGGAACGGGGCCTCCACACGGTACGGGGTGCGCTGGGCGTACGGGGTGCGCTCGAAGGCAGCCTTCAGCTCGGCCAGGTCCTGCTCGTCGGCGATCTCGGCGTCGCTGCCGGGCAGCTCGTCGGGTTCGAGCATGGGCAGCTCGAGGGCCTCGAAGCGGGACTCGACCCAGGCGTGGAAGCGGGTACCGCGGCGGGCCGCGGGCTGCGGCGGGCGGGGCATGGGCCGGGCCAGCTCCTCGGCGAAGCCGTCGGGGTCGGCGGCGAGGCGGAGCACCTGGGAGGCGGTGAGCGTGGCGGGGACGGGGACGTCCCGGGTGGTCTCGCGGGAGCGGTGCAGTTCGGTGGTGAGGGCCTCCAGGTCGCGGTCCCAGGAGGCGATGGTGCGCTGTTCCTCCGGGGTGAGGGGGTGCGGGATGTGCGGGTGGGCGGGGTCGAGGTCGGGAGCCGGGGAGGGGTGCGGGACCTCGGGGGTGCCGGGGTGAGGTTGTCCGCTTGGGCGCTCGGCACCGTGGGCTGTGCCCACCCGTTCCGCCCTGCGGAACGACTGCCCACAGCGGTCAGCACCGTCGCGGCCGTCGTCCAGGTGCGCCAGCACAGTCCGCGCCGCCGCCCGCCTCCTCTCCAGCGCCGTCTCGTCCAGAGGCAGTGGCCAGGCCGTCTCGGCCGTCTCTGTGTGGAGGGCGGGGTTCTCCTCGTCCTCCCCCGGAGGGTCGGCCCATTCCTCGATCTCGCCGTGGCCCGCCGCGCAGTGGTCGTACAGGTCCTGGAGGAAGGCGGACGGGCCGCGGGGGCGCTTCTGGGACGGGCCCCACCAGTGGCCCGAGCCGAGCAGCAGGGAGCGGGGGCGGGTGAACGTGACGTACCCCAGGCGGAGTTCCTCGGTCTCCTGGTGGTCCCGCATGGCCTCGTGGAACGCCTTCAGGCCCTTGCTGTCCCAGGCCGTGACGTCCGGCAGTGTGGCCGTGTCGCCGCGCAGCTCGTGCGGAAGCACCTGGGGGTGGGCCGTCCACTTCTCCCGGCCCTTGGCGGACGGGAATGTTCCGGTCACCAGGCCGGGTACCGCGACCACGTCCCACTCCAGGCCCTTGGACTTGTGGGCGGTGAGCACCTTGACGGTGTTCTCGCCGCCCGGCAGGGCGTTGTCCAGGCCCTTCTCGTACTGGGCGGCGGTGCGCAGGAAGCCGAGGAAGGCGAGCAGGGACGCCGAGGGGTCGTTGGCCGCGAAGGACGCGGCGACGTCCAGGAAGTTGGAGAGGGTCTCGCGGCGGCGGGCGGCCAGGGCGTGCGGGGACGCGGAGAGTTCGACGTCGAGCCCGGTGGTGGCCAGGACCCGGTGCAGGACGTCCATCAGTGGGTCGGCGAGCGAGCGGCGCAGTTCGCGCAGTTCGGTGGCGAGCCGGGCGAAGCGGACGCGCGCGTCGGCCGAGAACGGCAGGCCGTCGTCCGGGCCGTCCGACTCCAGGAAGGTGTCGACGGCGTCCGCGAGGGAGATCACCTCGGCCGGGTCGACGCCCTCGACGGCCTCGGCGAGCCGCCGGTCGGCGTCCGCCCCGCCGTCCGGCACGCGCGCGTGCTGCACGAGCAGGCGGGCGCGGCGGCCGAGCAGCGCCAGGTCGCGTGGGCCGATCCGCCACCGGGGGCCGGTGAGGAGCCGTACGAGTGCGGCGTTGGCGCCCGGGTCCTGGAGCACCTCGCAGACCGCGACGAGGTCGGCGACCTCGGGCAGGTGCAGGAGCCCGGAGAGCCCGACTACCTCGACCGGGATGTCCCGGGCCACGAGCGCGGCCTGGATCTGCGCGAAGTCGCCCGCGGTGCGGCACAGCACGGCGATGTCGCCGGGTGCTTTTCCGGTGCGTACGAGATGGCCGATGGAGTCGGCGAGCCAGTCGATCTCCTCGGCGTGCGTACGAAGGAGAGCGCAGCGCACCATGCCGTCCTGCTCGGCGCCGGGCGCGGGCCGCAGCGGCTCCACGCCCGCGTGCCGGGCGCGCAGCGGGGCCGCCATGCCGTTGGCGAGGTCGAGGAGGCGGCCGCCGCTGCGGCGGTTCTCGCTGAGCGCGTACCGGGTGGCGGGGCGCTGGTCGGCGTACTGGAAGTGGGCGGGGAAGTCGTCGAGGTTGGCGACGGAGGCGCCGCGCCAGCCGTAGATGGCCTGGCAGGGGTCGCCGACGGCGGTGACGGGGTGGCCGGTGCCCGCGCCGAACAGGCCGGACAGCAGGATGCGTTGGGCCACGGAGGTGTCCTGGTACTCGTCGAGCAGCACCACGCGGTACTCGTCGCGCAGGATCCGGCCGACCTCGGGGCGGGTGCGGGCGAGGGTCGCGGCGAGGGCGATCTGGTCGCCGAAGTCGAGGAGCCCGCCGGCCTGTTTGGCCGCGCGGTACCGCTCGACGAGGCCGGTCAGCTCCAGGCGGGCGGCGGCCGCTTCGGGGACCTTGCGCAGGTCGGCGTTGCTGAGCCGGGTGTTCTGGAGGGTGCGCAGGAGCTCGGTGTCGTACGCGCGCAGCCGCTCGGGGACCACCAGGTGCTCGGCGAGCTCGCCGTCGAGGGTGAGCAGGTCGCCGACGAGGTCGGCGAAGGGGCGGCGCAGCGCCGGGTACGGGCCGGGGGCCTCGCGCAGCACGCGCGCGGCGAGCTGGAAGCGGGTGGCGTCGGCGAGCAGCCGGACGGTGGGTTCCAGGCCGATGCGCAGGCCGTGGTCGGTGAGCAGGCGCCCCGCGAAGGCGTGATACGTGGAGATGGCGGGCTCGCCCGCTGTCTCCACGTATGGCGCGGTGATGGCGGGCTCGCCCGCCGTCTCGACGTACGACGCGTTGGTGGCGGGCTCGCGCGCGGGGTGCTGGTCGGGCAGCGGGTCGGGCTCGGTGACCCCGGCCTTGACGAGCGCGGTCCGCACGCGCTCGGCGAGCTCGCCCGCCGCCTTGTTGGTGAACGTGAGCCCCAGGACCTGCTCCGGGGCGACCTGGCCGGTGCCGACGAGCCACACCACGCGCGCGGCCATCACCGTCGTCTTGCCGGAACCGGCTCCGGCCACGATGACCTGCGGGGCGGGCGGTGCGGTGATGCAGGCCGTCTGCTCCGGGGTGAACGGGATGCCGAGGAGCTGCTTGAGCTGCTCGGGGTCGGTGATACGTGCGGACACTCGAGAGAGGCTACTGGGGGGGCTCTGACAATCAGGGCCGAGCCGGTGCGGGCCTAGGCCCTCTCTTCCGGATCATCCCGGCGTCGCGAGCCCCGGCACGCACATCTGCGGCGTTGTCGTCAGGATCCGAGCAGTTCCTCGAGCTCGACGATCTCGTCGGCCGGCGGGGCCTTGACCGTGAACTTCTGGTTGAAGCCGGTGAAGTCCGCGATGCTCGGGTCCTTGCCCTTGGTCTCGGCCTTGAGGATGTACGGCTCGCCCTCGGCCGCGACGTGGAAGGTGGTGGTCTGGTTCTTGTCCTTCTTGACCAGCGTGACCGTCTTCTTGCCCGCGACCTCGCTGTCGTCGCCGCGCTTGACGCCCTTCAGTTCGGAGGACGTGAACATCTTGTCGGTGGCGCAGTCCTGCGCGGCGCCGCCGCCCTGGCCCTCGGGCTGCTTCAGCCAGCGGCCGGAGGCCTTCTTGGCGGCGTCTTCACCCAGGATCTTCTTCATGTAGGTGGCGTCGCCCTTGGTGTACGTCTGCTTGTCGACGGTGAGCGACTCGACCTTGCCCATGTCCGCGAGGTTCATGGAGGTCTTGCAGGTGCCGGATTCGGCCACCTCGAGGTCGACGGTGACGGGCTTGCCGTCCTGCTTGCCCGTGCTGTGCATCTTGAGCGAGTCGGTACCCCGCATCGCGGCGACGGCCTTGTCCGCGATCTGGTCGGCGCTCTGCCCGTCGAAGGCGTCCTTTTCGCCGAAGCAGCCGGTCACGCCGGCGAGCGCGGCCGCGCAGGCCGCTGCTGTCGCCATGAACTTCCGGGTGGCTGCCATGTGTTTGTCCCCTCCTGGGTACCGGTCGCGCTGATGCCTTACCTGGACCTTAAGGCGCGTTCCGAGCGGAATTGGCCGCTCCGGGGGTGGGAAGGGTCACTCTGATCGATCACTCGATCACGTGGCGGCCCTCGGGCCGGGCGCTGCACGAGGCCTGGAACGCGCAGTGGGTGCAGTGTTTTCCGGTGGTGGGCGTGAACCGCTCGTCCAGGACGCGGCCCGCCGCGGTGGCGAGCAGCTCCCCCACCCAGGCGCCGGACAGCGGCTCCTGGGACTGCACCTTGGGCAGGGTCTCGCCGCCGTCCCGCTGCGCGGCGGGCTGCCGCAGTTGCACCAGTTCGGCACCGCCGGACTCCGGGCGCCGCCCGTCGAAGACCTTGTCGAGGGCGCCCTCCTGGACGGCCAACTGGTAGACGGCGAGCTGCGGGTGGCGGGCCACCTCGGCCGCGGTCGGGGCCTGTTTGCCGGTCTTGAAGTCGACGACGTAGGCGCGTCCCTGGCCGTCCGTCTCGACCCGGTCCATGGAGCCGCGGATGCGCACCTCGTATGCGCCGCCCGCGTCCAGGGTGACGTCGAAGTCGTATTCGCTCGCTACTGGAGTACGTCCGCCGCGTGCCTCGTTCGACGCGTAGTGCCACTGAAGGAAGCGTTCGAGCGCGACGCGTGCGTGCTCTTTCTCCTGTACGGACTTCCAGGGGGCGTCGAAGGCGAGCGCGTCCCATACGGAGTCCAGGCGCTCCATGAGCACCGAGAGGTCGGCCGGGGTGCGCCCGGAGGCGACCTCGTCGGCCAGGACGTGTACGACGTTGCCGAAGCCCTGGGCCGCGGTCGCCGGGGCGTCCGCCTTCACCTCGCGGCCGAGGAACCACTGCAAGGCGCAGCTGTTGGCGAGTTGGTCGAGCGCGCTGCCGGAGAGCGTGACGGGGGTGTTCCGGTCGCGCAGCGGCACCTCGCTGTGCGTCGGCTCGTGCATGCCCCACCAGCGGTACGGGTGGGCCGAGGGCACGAGCGGCCGCCCGTCCTCGTCGCTGAGCGCGGCGAGCCGGGCGAGGCGCTGTGCGGCGGCCTCGCGCAAGCCGTCCGAGACCCGCGGGTCGACGGTGGTGGCGCGCAGTTCGGCGACGAGCGCGGAGACGGACAGGGGGCGGCGCGGGCGGCCCGTTATGTCCCTTGGTGTGACGCCGAGTTCGGTGAGGAAGCGGGACGGCTGGTCGCCGTCGTCGGCCGCGGCCTTGACCGCGGTGACGACGAGGCGCTCGCGCGCGCGGGTGGCGGCTACATAGAAGAGACGGCGTTCTTCGGCGAGCAGGGCGCCCGGTGTGAGGGGTTCGGCGAGGCCGTCGCGGCCGATGCGGTCCGCCTCCAGGAGGGAGCCGCGGCGGCGCAGGTCCGGCCAGAGGCCCTCCTGCACACCGGCGACGACGACCAGGCGCCATTCGAGGCCCTTGGAGCGGTGCGCGGTCATCAGGCGTACGGCGTCGGGGCGTACGGCCCGCTGGGCGAGGGTGTCGGCGGCGATGTCCTGGGCGTCGACCTCTTCGAGGAAGTTCAGGGTGCCGCGGCCGCCGGTGCGCTCTTCCGCGCGGGTGGCGGTGGCGAACAGGGCGCATACGGCGTCCAGGTCGCGGTCGGCGTTGCGGCCCGCGGCGCCGCCGCGGTGCGCTGCGCGGCGCAGGCGGCTGGGCCAGGGGGTGCCGTTCCAGAGGGTCCACAGGGCGTCCTCGGCGGTGCCGCCGTCCGCGAGGAGTTCGCGGGTCTCCTTGAGGAGGGCGCCGAGGCGCTGGGCTCCTCGGGCGTACGACGGGTCGTGGACGGTGAGCCGTTCGGGCTCGGCGAGGGCCCGTGCGAGGAGGTCGTCGGAGGAGGGCGGGACGGGGTTGCCCGCGGCCCTTTCCTCATCGCGGAGGGCTCGGGCCAGGCGGCGCAGGTCGGTGGGGTCGAGGGCGGCGAGGGGGGACGTGAGGAGGGTGAGGGCCGTTTCTGTGCTGAGCCAGGTCGGGGTGCCGTGGTCCGGGGTGCCGTCAGGGGCGTCCGGCACGACGTTGTCCGCTTGGGCGCTCGGCACCGGGGGCACAGCAGAAAGGGCAGGGGAACCGGGAGCGGAATCACTGCCCACAGAAGAAGGAGCAGGCGCGGTCCCCAACGCCCCCTCCGCCGCCGCCCGCAGCGCCGCCAGCAGTGGCGCCACCGCTGGTTCCGCCCGCAGAGGCACATCGTCGCCGTCCATGTCGACCGGAACGCCCGCCGTTGTCAGGGCGCGGCGCAACGAGGGCAGGCTGCGGGAGCCCGCGCGGGTCAGGACGGCCATGTCGGACCAGGGGATGCCGTCTTCCAGGTGGGCGCGGCGCACGATGTCCGCGATGTTCTCCAGTTCCGTGCCCGGCGTCGGAAACGTGAGGACGTCGGTGCGGCCGCCGTCGCGTACCGGATTCAGCGCCCGGTGGCGCCGCACCTGCTCGGCGGGGAGCCGGGGCAGCGGCATCCGCTGGGTGATCCGGCGGGTGGCCTCCAGGAGGCCCGCTCCGGCCCGGCGGGACGTCGTGAGGACCTCGACCGGGGCCGGGCCGCCGTCCGCGCGCCGGAAGGTGTCGGGGAAGTCGAGGATGCCGTTCACGTCGGCGCCCCGGAACGTGTAGATCGACTGGTCCGGGTCGCCGAAGGCGACCAGGGAACGGCCGCCGCCCGCGAGGGCATGCAGAAGGCGCACCTGGGACGGGTCGGTGTCCTGGTACTCGTCCACGAACACCGCGTCGTACCGGGCCGCCAACTGGTCGGCGACCTCCGGCCGGTGCGCGAGGAGCACGGCCCGGTGCACCAGCTCCGCGTAGTCGAGCACGCCCTGGGCGTCCAGGACGTCGAGGTACTCGGCGAGGAACCCGGCCGCCGCGCCCCAGTCGGGGCGGCCGGTACGGCGGGCGAAGTCGGCCAGGGCGGCGGGACCGAGGCCCAGTTCGCGGCTGCGGGCGAGCACGGCGCGTACCTCGTCGGCGAAGCCACGCGTGGTCAGGCAGGCGCGCAGCTCGTCGGGCCAGCGCACGCGCGCGTGGCCGTGCTTCTCCAGGTCGGGCTGGCCCTCGAGGAGCTCGCGTACGAGGACGTCCTGTTCGGGGCCGGAGAGCAGCCGCAGCGGTTCTACGAAGAGATCGGCGTCCTGGTGGGCGCGGACCAGGGCGTAACAGAAGGAGTGGAAGGTGGTGGCCTGCGGCGCGAGGACGCCGCCGATCCGCAGGGACATGCGGTCGCGCAGTTCGACGGCGGCCTTGCGGCTGAAGGTGAGCACCAGGATCCGCTCGGGGTCCGTGCCTTTCGCGATCCGGGCCGCAACCGCCTCGACCAACGTGGTCGTCTTCCCCGTGCCTGGTCCGGCGAGGACCAGGAGGGGGCCGCCGGGGTGGTCAACCACCGCGCGCTGTGGTGCGTCCAGACGGGGGGGATCCACCGGTTCCGGCGTGGTGCGCACCAGTCGGTACGTACCGGGCCTCCCTTGACGCGGGTACGCGTCCGGAGCGTGCCGGTCGGAAGAAGAGGAGCTCACGTGGATCGCCGGTCCTGGTGGGTGTGCTGGAGAGCGGAGACTCGGTGGGTCGAGATGCGGTCGAGGCGGTGCGGCCTGTCACGGCCGCGATCGGGGCTGCCGTCGGGGGACGCCGTGCGCGGGGCGGCGGCGCGGTGACTGCCGTGCCCGACGCTACGCCAGGGGCCGCGGGGGGTGCGGCCCTGTCGTCAAACTCCCGCCTGACGCGCGACGACAGGGCCGCGGCGGCTCTGCCGGTTCCGCCGCTTTCGCCGATCCCTCCGCGTCGACGGCTTCCGCCGCTTCCCTCGTACGGGCCACCGGGCGCCCGCGGCGCCTGCGCATGGCGGAAGCTGTCATGTGTGAGCCCGCGCCCCACCGTCGCCCGAGGCGTCGCCCGCGCCGTCGGCCGAGGCGCCGCCCGAGGCGTAGCCTGCGCCGTCCCAGCGCGCCCGCCGCATGTCGACCCGGTGCTCACCGTCGCCGGTGGTGCGCAGCGGGGTGGCCTCCGCGCGGTAGTTCTCCAGGGCGCGCAGCTCGTTCCCGGGCAGCGGCACGCCGTCCGCGCGCACCACGCGCCACCAGGGCACGGCCCCGCCGTACAGCGCCATCACGCGCCCGACCTGCCGGGGCCCGCCCTCCTCGAGCCACTCCGCGATGTCGCCGTAGGTCAGCACGCGGCCCGGCGGGATGCGCTCGGCGACGTCGAGCACCCGCTCCGCGTACGCCGGGAGCTCCGGCGGTTCCTCAGTCGTCGTCCCGTCCATGCTCATTCCGTCCATCCTGCCGCACGCCACCGACAGCCCGGGCGGGCTCCCGCACTCCGGCCGGAGTACCTCCAGTGGCGCGGTCGGGGGCACCCTGGAAGGCACCGCGGTGCGTACCACGGGACCGGCCGGACCGTTCACGGGCCCCTGATGCCCTGCGTTGTCGGTCCTTCGTGCCACCATCGTGCGGGCGGTGACTGGTGATACGAGAGCAAAAAGCGTCGGAACAGACGGAGAAGGATCAGGGAGTGCAGCCCCCGAAGGACGAGCGCACCTCTGACGCTCCGTCGCGCCCGGACACCGGTTCCCCGGCCGAAGGCAGCCCCACGACGACCGGCAAGAACCCTCCGGGCGAGGACGGTCCGCCCACCGACGACGGTCCGCCAGCCACCGACGGCCCGGCCGACGACGGAAACCACGGGCACCCCGTCGACCATGTCGAAGGGGACGAACCGCTGCTTCCCGCGCGCGTGCACCGGCCGTCCGACCTGATGCGGCTGCTCGTCGGCATCCTCGCGATCGGCCTGGTCCTGGCGGTCGCCGCGTTCGCGCACGGCACCACGTCCGGGCTCGAACAGGACATCAACAAAGGTACGGAGCAGGCGCCCGACCTCCTCCTGAAGTTCGCGGGTCTGAGCGCCAGCATCGCCGTACTCCTGGTGCCGGTGGCGTTCGCCATCGAGCGGCTGATCAAGCGGGACGGGCTGCGGATCGCCGACGGCGTGCTCGCGGCCGTGCTCGCGCACGGCGTGACGCTCGCCACCGACCTGTGGGTGGCGAAGGCCGCGCCCGGCTCGATCCAGGACGCCCTGACCCGGCCGCTCGCGGAGGACGCGGGCACGCTCAGCGACCCGGTGCACGGCTATCTCGCGCCCGTCATCGCGTATATGACCGCGGTGGGGATGTCCCGAAGACCTCGCTGGCGGTTCGTGCTGTGGACGGTGCTGCTGCTCGACGCCCTGTCGATGCTGGTCGCCGGGCTCACCACACCGTTCTCGATCATCCTGACGGTGCTGATCGGCTGGACCGTGGCGTACGGAACGCTGTACGCGGTGGGCTCGCCGAACGTACGGCCCACCGGGCAGACGCTCCTCGCCGGGCTGCGGCACGTCGGCTTCCGCCCGGTCGGCGCGGCCCGCACCGCGGACATCCCGGAGGCCACCGAGGCCGGTGACCGGGGCCGCCGCTACTTCGTGACCCTGGAGGACGGCCCGCCCCTGGACGTCACCGTGGTGGACCGGGAGCAGCAGGCGCACGGCTTCTTCTACCGGGTCTGGCGCCGCCTCACGCTGCGCGGCATCACCACCCGGCGCAGCCTCCAGTCGCTGCGGCAGGCCCTGGAGCAGGAGGCGCTCCTGTCGTACGCGGCGATCGCGGCCGGGGCGAACGCGCCGAAGCTGATCGCGACCTCCGAGCTCGGCCCGGACGCCGTGATGCTCGTCTACGAGCACCTGGGCGGCCAGACCCTGGACGCGCTGCCGGACGAGGCGATCACCGACGAGCTGATGCGCGACACCTGGCTACAGGTGGCGGCGCTCCAGTCACGGCGGATCGCCCACCGGCGGCTCGCCGGGGACGCGATCCTGGTGGATCGTTCCGGCAAGGTGATCATCACGGATCTGCGCGGCGGCGAGATCGCGGCCGGTGATCTGATCCTGCGGATGGACATCGCGCAGCTGCTCACCACCTTCGGGCTCCGCGTGGGTGCCGAGCGCGCGGTGGCCGCGGCGGTCGACGCGCTCGGCCCGGACGCGGTCGCCGACTGTCTGCCGCTGCTCCAGCCGATCGCGCTGTCCCGGTCGACCCGCGCGACGCTGCGCAGGCTCGGCCGCGAACGCGCCCAGCGGGAGCGCGAGGCGGTCCTTGAGGCGTCCCGCCGGTCGAAACACGTGCGCACTGAAGGAACAGCCGGAACGGCAGGAGCGGCAGGAGCGGCAGGAACAGCAGGAGCGACGGAAGCGGTCGAGACCGCGGAAACGACGACGGACACCACGGGCGCGGCGGCGCCCGACCGCAAGGTCACCAAGGCGGAGAAGCAGGCCGAGAAACGGGCGATCGAGGAGGCCCTTGAAGCGGCCCGCGAGGAGGATCTGCTCACCCAGATCCGCCACCAGGTGCTGCTCATCCGGCCGCAGGCGCCGGTGGAACCGGCCCAGTTGGAGCGGATCAAGCCGCGCACGCTGATCAGCTTCATCGCGGGAGCGATCGGCGCGTACTTCCTGCTGTCGCAGCTCGCCGACATCGACTTCGGGATTATGTTCCGCGAGGCCAAGTGGGGCTGGGTGGCCGCGGCGGTGGCGTTCTCGGCGTTCAGCTACATCGCGGCGGCGATGGCGCTGCTCGGTTTCGTGCCGGAGCGGGTGCCGTTCGTGCGGACGGTGGCGGCGCAGGTCGCCGGGTCGTTCGTGAAGATCGTGGCACCGGCGGCGGTCGGCGGTGTGGCCCTGAACACCCGGTTCCTGCAACGGGCCGGGGTGCGCTCCGGGCTCGCGGTGGCGTCGGTGGGTGCCTCGCAGCTGTTCGGCCTCGGCTCTCACATCCTGCTGCTTCTGACCATGGGCTATCTGACGGGGACCGAGAAGACGCCGGAGCTGACGCCGTCCCGGACGGTCATCGCGGGGCTGCTCACGGTCGCGGTGCTCGTGCTCGTGGTGACGGCGATTCCGTTCCTGCGCCAGTTCGTGGTGTCGCGCATCAGGTCGCTGTTCGCGGGTGTGGTGCCGCGCATGCTGGACGTGTTGCAGCGGCCGCAGAAGCTGCTCACCGGGATCGGCGGGATGCTGCTGCTCACCGGGGCCTTCGTGCTGTGCCTGTACGCCTCGGTGCGCGCGTTCTCCGGTGACGACACGGTGTCCTTGAGCCTGGCGAGCGTCGCCGTGGTCTTCCTCGCGGGCAACGCGCTCGGCTCGGCGGCGCCGACGCCCGGCGGTGTGGGCGCGGTCGAGGCGACGCTCATCTTCGGCCTGGTGGCGATCGGCCTGCCGAAGGAGGTCGCGTACCCGGCCGTCCTTCTGTACCGACTGCTCACGCTCTGGCTGCCGGTCCTTCCGGGGTGGCTGTCCTTCAACCATCTGACGCGCAAGGGTGCGCTGTAGGGGCGGCCATACTTTGCAGCGCCGTCCTTCGCAGCGCCGTCCTTCGTAGAGCTGAACCAGGCGACGGGCGCGGAGGCGGCGAGGCAGCGAGGCGGCTGCTCGGATGATCCCGCCCCGGTCACCTGTACGGCCCGCACCCCAAGCGCACCCCCTGCCCCCGGCGCAGGATGGACGCATGCCGACCCCGCCCCGTACCCGTATCACCGCTGCCCTCGCCTCGGCCGTCCTCCTGGCCGTCACACTCGGGGGCTGCGGCGACAGCGACGAGGACCTAAGCGCCCAGAAACTGGACTGGAAGGACTGCCCGGCACCCGACCCGCTCCAAGGCGGCGGCGACGCACCGTCCCCGCTGCCCGGCGGGACCACCTGGCAGTGCGCCACGATGAAAGCGCCGCTCGACTGGGACGACCCGGAGGGCGACACCCTCGGCATCGCGCTGATCCGGGCCAAGGCGAAGGACCAGGACAAGCGGATCGGCTCCCTGATCTTCAACTTCGGCGGCCCCGGCGGCTCCGGCGTGACCACCCTGCCCGCCTTCGGCGACACGTACGAGACCCTCCACAGCCGCTACGACCTGGTGAGCTTCGACCCGCGCGGGGTCGGCCACAGCGACCCGGTGCAGTGCTCGTCGGACGACGAGCTGGACGAGTACTTCCAGCAGGACGGCACCCCCGACGACGCCGCGGAGGAACGGGAACTCCTGGACGGCGTGGAGGAGTTCAACGATGCCTGCGAGGACAACTCGGGCAAGGTCATCCCCTACGTCCACACCACCGACGCGGCCCGCGACCTGGACCTGATGCGCGAGGTGCTCGGCGACAAGAAGCTGCACTACTTCGGCATCTCGTACGGCACCGAACTCGGCGGCGTCTACGCCCACCTGTTCCCGAAGAACGTCGGCCGCGCCGTCTTCGACGCCGTCGTCGACCCCACCCTGTCGCCCGAGCAGGGCTCGCTCGGCCAGGCCAAGGGCTTCCAGCAGGCCCTGGAGAACTACGCGAAGGACTGCACGTCCCAGGCCGAGGACTGCCCGGTCGGCGACACCCCCGAGGACGTACAGGCCCGCATCGCCCGGCTGCTCAAGGACCTGGACGCCAAGCCGCTGCCCGGCTCGGGCGTGCGGCGGCTGACCCAGACCGCGGCCACCAACGGCATCGCGCAGGCGCTGTACTCCAAGGACTTCTGGCAGTACCTGACCGACGGCCTCGAGCAGGCGTACGACGGCGACGGGCGGACCCTGCTCGCGCTCTCCGACTCCTTGAACGGCCGCAACCCGGACGGCACGTACAGCAATCTCCAGGCCGCCAACGTGGCCATCAACTGCGCGGACTCCAAGCAGCGGTACTCGGTGGCCGACGTGAAGGCGCGGCTCGGCGAGTTCCGCGAGGTGTCGCCGCTCTTCGGTGACTTCCTCGCCTGGGGCATGATCAGCTGCACCGACTGGCCGGTGGACGGCGCCAGTAACCACCCGGACGTGAGCGCTCCGGGCTCCGCTCCGATCCTCGTCGTCGGGAACACCGGGGATCCGGCCACACCGTTCGAGGGCGCGAAGAAGATGGCCGAGGCGCTCGGCAAGGGCGTCGGGATCGAGCTGACGTACCACGGAGAGGGACACGGCGCGTACGACAGCGGGGACCCGTGCGTACGCCGGGCCGTGGACGGCTATCTGCTCGACGGGAAGACTCCGAAGGCGGGGACCGTCTGTCCGTAGCGGCCGTCGATAGAGGCCGTCGGTACTCCGGCTCTTCTTCTGTTACGGCGGGCCGACGGGTCCGTGGCCGCCGTCTCCACTTCAGTACGGCGGTCCACGGAAACCGCCCCTACCATGACGGGACTGTCGAAGCGGGGGGCTTGCGAGGGGGCGCGGTCATGGCGGGATCCAGCGGGTTCAAGGGCGGGGCCACGCGGTTCACCCCCTTCCTGCGGTACGCGACCACCGCCTTGCTCACCGCGACACTCACCGTCGGCTGTACGAACAGCAGCCCGCCGCCCGACGAACCCGTCCGCGACACATCCCGCCCACCCGCCTCGTCCTCCCCCACCCCCGAACCCCCTCCGCTCCCCGCATCCCTCACCGACCAGAAACTCCACTGGGGCCCCTGCCAGGACACACCCACACCCAGCGGCCCCGCCCCGGCCCCCGGCGCCCCCTGGCAGTGCGGCACGATGACCGCGCCCCTCGACCGTGCCGAGCCCCGGGGCAAGACCATCGACATCGCCCTCATCCGCCGACCGGCCACCGACAAGAGCCGCCGGATCGGATCCCTGCTCTTCAACTTCGGCGGGCCCGGCGGCTCCGGGGTCGCCCGGCTCCCCCGGCTCGCCGACGGCTACCCGGCCCTGGCCGAGCGGTACGACCTGGTCAGCTTCGACCCGCGGGGGGTCGCCGCCAGCCAGGGCGTGCGCTGCCGCAGCGACGAGGAGACGGAGCGGGCGCACGCCACCGTCGACCTCACCCCGGACACGCCCGCGGAGACCGCGGCGTACCTCGCGGACGCCGCCGCGTTCGGCGCGGGCTGCGCACGCCGCTCCGGCAAGGTGCTCGGCCACCTCTCGACCGTCGACACCGCGCGCGACATGGACCTGATGCGCCGGGTGCTCGGCGACAAGAAGCTGCACTATCTCGGCTACTCGTACGGCACCCACCTCGGCGGTGTCTACGCCCACCTGTTCCCTGAGAACGTAGGACGGCTCGTCCTGGACGGCGTCGTCGACCCGAGCGCCGACCTCATGGGCCACGCCAAGAACCAGACCACCGGCTTCCAGCGCGCCCTGGACAACTACCTCAGGTCCACCGGCAAGGATCCGAAGAAGGGCAGCCGGGACCTCGCCGATCTGCTCGCCCGGATCGACCGGAAGCCGCTGCCCGGGGACGGCGAGCGCCGCCTCACCGAGGCCCTGGCCCTCACCGGCATCACCCAGGCCCTGTACGCCGAGACGCTCTGGCCCCAGCTGACCACCGCCCTCGACGAGGCCGACCAGGGCGAGGGCGCGGGCCTGCTCCGCCTCGCCGACCAGTACAACGACCGTGATCCGTCCGGGCGTTACGGCACCTCGGGCCACGCGCAGCGCGCCATCTCGTGCGCCGACGCCGCACAACGACCGACCGCCGCCGAGGCGCGCGCCGCGCTGCCCGAGTTCGAGCGGATCTCGCCGGTCTTCGGCGCGTATCTGGGCTGGGACACGGCGGGCTGGTGCCACCGGTGGCCGGTCGCCGGGAAGCACCGCACCCCGGAAGTGAGCGCGCCCGGTGCCGCCCCGATCCTGGTCGTCGGCACGACGGGCGATCCGGCGACCCCGTACGAGGGCGCGGAGAAGATGGTCGACGAGCTCGGGGACGGCGTCGGCGTCCTGCTCACGTACAAGGGCGAGGGGCACACGGCGTACGGCGGGCCGAGCGGCTGCGTGAACGGCGCGGTCGAGGCGTACCTCCTGTCCGGCCGCGTCCCGGCCGATGGGAAGATCTGCACCTGACGCAGCCACCACAGCGAGCGCTGCCATACAGGGCTGCCATACAGGGGGGATCTCCCAGGATGAGCGATACGCAACCCGTCATACCCCGTCGGCGCCCGGCCGCCCTGGTGGCCACGGCGCTGCTCACCGCGGTCACCCTGACCGCCTGTAGCGGCGGACCCGGTGTCGGCGCGGGGGACGCCGCGAAGCCGGGCGCATCGGGCGGTGCGGCGGGCGAGGGGCTCGACTGGCAGCCGTGCGAGGCGCCGTCCGTGGCGCAGGGCGGCGGCAAGGCGCCCGGCGGCGCCTGGGAGTGCGCCACGATGCGGGTTCCCCTCGACCACGAGAAGCCCAAGGGCGAGACGATCGACCTGGCCCTGATCCGTAAGCCGGCGACAAATCCGGACAAGCGGATCGGCTCCCTGGTCTACAACTTCGGCGGCCCCGGCGCCTCCGGGGTGTTCACGCTGCCGCTGGCCGCCGCCGACTACAAGAAGCTGAACTCCCGCTACGACCTGGTGAGTTTCGACCCGCGCGGGGTCGGTGAGAGCGCGGGTGTGACCTGCCTGGACGACCGGTCCCTGGACGAGTTGCTCGCCGCGGACGAGAGCGTCCCGGAGACCGCCTCCGAGGAGAAGCAACTCGTCGCCGACACCAAGCGGTTCACGCAGGCGTGCGCCAAGCACTCCGGGAAGCTGCTGCCGCACCTCGGCACCGAGAACGCGGCCCGCGACCTGGACCTGCTCCGCGAGGCGCTCGGCGACGAGAAGCTGAACTACTTCGGCATCTCGTACGGCACCGAACTCGGCGGCGTCTACGCCCACCTGTTCCCCAAGCGCGTCGGCCGCGCCGTCCTGGACGCCGTCGTCGACCCGGGGAAATCGACCGTCGAGTCGGCCATCGGCCAGGTCAAGGGCTTCCAACTGGCCCTGGACAACTACCTCGAGTCCACCGGCAAGGACCCGAAGAAGGGCACCCAGGAGATCGTCGACCTCCTGGAGAAGCTGGAGCGGCAGCCCATCGACGTCCTCGGCGGCCGCAAGCTCACCCGCAGCATGGCCACCACCGGCATCGCGGCCGCGCTCTACAACGAGGAGACCTGGTCGTACCTCACGCAGGGCCTGAAGGAGGCCAAGGCGGGCAGCGGCGCCACGCTGCTCTTCCTCGCCGACTACTACAACGGCCGGGACCAGCAGGGCCGTTACAGCACCCAGCAGCCCTCGAACGCCGCGATCAGCTGCGTCGACACCAACGAGCGGTTCACGGTCGCCGACGTGAAGAAGCACCTGCCCGCGTACAAGAAGGCGTCCCCGGTCTTCGGCGAGGCACTGGCCTGGGGCCTGCCGGGCTGCTCGGAGTGGCCGGTCAAGGGCGAGCGCGCCACCCCGGAGGTGGGTGCGAAGGGTGCCGCGCCGATGCTCGTGATCGGCAACACCGGTGACCCGGCGACCCCGGTGGAGGGCGCGAAGAACATGGCCGACGCGCTCGGTAAGGACGTCGGGGTCACGCTCACCGTGACCGGCGAGGGGCACGGCACGTACGGCGTGAACGGCTGCGCGACTGCCACGGTGGACGCGTACCTCTTGGACGGGAAGGTGCCGCAGGACGGTAAGACCTGCAAATAGAGCCTGTCCGGCGATTGAGGACGAGCCCCGCAGGGGCGACCTGCGGGGCTCGTGCAACGGTGCGGAACGTCGTCCGCAAGATAGCGCTCAGTAAACCGGCTTCTCCGGCTCGATCTGGTTCACCCAGCCGATGACGCCGCCGCCGACGTGCACGGCGTCGGCGAAGCCCGCGGACTTCAGTACCGCGAGTACTTCCGCACTGCGGACACCCGTCTTGCAATGCAAGACGATCTTCTTGTCCTGCGGCAGGTCCTGGAGGGCGCCGCCCATCAGGAACTCGTTCTTGGGGATCAGACGGGCGCCCGGGATGGAGACGATCTCGTACTCGTTCGGCTCGCGGACGTCGATGATGTCGATCTTCTCGCCCTCGTCGATCCACTCCTTGAGCTGCTTCGGAGTGATCGTGGCGCCGGAAGCGGCCTCCTGGGCCTCTTCGGAGACGACGCCGCAGAACGCCTCGTAGTCGATGAGCTCGGTGACCGTCGGGTTCTCACCGCAGACCGCGCAGTTCGGGTCCTTGCGGACCTTGACCTGGCGGTACTGCATCTCCAGGGCGTCGTAGATCATCAGGCGGCCGACCAGCGGGTCACCGATACCGGCGAGCAGCTTGATCGCCTCGTTGACCTGGATCGAGCCGATGGACGCGCAGAGCACGCCGAGCACGCCGCCCTCGGCGCAGGACGGGACCATGCCGGGGGGCGGGGGCTCCGGGTAGAGGCAGCGGTAGCAGGGGCCGTGCTCGCTCCAGAAGACGGACGCCTGGCCGTCGAAGCGGTAGATCGAGCCCCACACGTACGGCTTGTTCAGGAGCACGCACGCGTCGTTGACCAGGTAACGCGTGGCGAAGTTGTCCGTGCCGTCGACGATCAGGTCGTACTGGCTGAACAGCTCCATCACGTTGTCGGCCTCGAGCCGCTCCTTGTGGAGGTTCACCGTGACGTACGGGTTGATGCCGAGGACAGTGTCCTTGGCCGACTCCGCCTTGGAACGGCCGATGTCGGCCTGGCTGTGAATGATCTGGCGCTGCAGGTTCGACTCGTCGACCTCGTCGAACTCCACGATGCCGAGGGTGCCGACGCCGGCCGCGGCCAGGTACATCAGGGCGGGCGACCCCAGGCCGCCCGCGCCCACACAGAGCACCTTGGCGTTCTTCAGCCGCTTCTGCCCGTCCATCCCCACGTCGGGGATGATCAGGTGGCGGGAGTACCTGCGGACCTCGTCTACGGTGAGCTCAGCAGCTGGCTCGACCAGGGGTGGCAGCGACACGGGGACTCCGTCTGTCGTGTTCGGACCGGGGACAGCCCCGCCGCTTGGCGGGGACATCTACCCGTAACGCTGCCACAGCCATCTTCATTCCGAGACACAGCGTCCGATACGCGAGACAAAATCGTCCCAGTAGCCGGGCAGCGCCTCGAACGGGTCGGCCGTTCCGCCGCGGTCCGTGCGGTCGGTGAAATAGACGGTGCCCGCACCCTGCCAGCGGGCGATCCGCAGCGCCTCGTCGAGGTGGCCGTGCGGCACCCCGTACACGAAGTGGCAGAACCGCTCGGCCGGATACTCGGCGGTCCACTCGGCGACCTGGGACCAGCGGTAGTCGGCCCAGGTGCCGGAGAAGGTCACCAACTGGTCGGCGGTTTCGGCGTATCCGGGGTACGGGTGGGTGCCGGGGCCGAGCACGAGGTGCGCGTCCGCGCCGCCGACGAGGGCCTTCAGGGTCGTGGTGGTACGCCGGGTGTCGGGCAGGGCGGCCCGCTCGGTCGGGGCCCGGTCGAGGTAGAAGCCGTCGACCTGGTACCAGTCCAGATAGCGGTGCGCCTCCGAGACCAGCTCCCCGAAGCAGCGGTCCCCGAAGTCCAGGTCGAGGTGACCGAGAACACGACTCCCGGTGTTCCTGAGTCTCCCCGCCGCCTCCAGACAGTGCGGGTCGGGACGGGCACCGGGACCGTCCGCCACATTGAGGACGGTCCAGTGCAAAGGCGCCGCTTCCGCCGCTACTGAAGTACGGGCGGTTTCCCCGGCGCCTTCTACTGAAGTACCGGCGGCCATCGCCGTGAGCGTGGCCCACTCGACGGGCGCGACCAGAGGGTGGGCGTATCCGGGTACCCCGACGCCCATGCCGAGGGCCCCGGACCGCTGCGTGGTGCCGGTCGCGCTGGTCAGATGCGGCATGCGGCCTCCATCCAGATGTCGGCGAGTGACTCTTCGAGGTTGATCCGGGGCCGCCAGCCGAGCCGATCGCGTGCGGTGCGCACATCGGCCTGCTGCCAGCTGCCGCAGCCGTCCGGATACGGGTGGACGGGCGGCGGCGCGTGGTCGGCCGCGTCGCGCGGGTGGCCGAGCGCGGGACGGCCGCCGGGGCCGCCGTCCAGCTCGTGCAGCGCGCCGCCGTACCCGGCCACGCGGGCGAGCACGGCTGCCGCGTCGCGCAGCCGCACGGCCCGGCCCGAGCCGATGTTGACCACACCCTGGGCGGCGGAGAGCGACGCGGCGTGCACGGCCCGGGCCACGTCCCGTACGTCGACGAAGTCCCGCTGCACGCCGAGCCCGCCGAGCTTCAGCTCGCCGTCGCCGGACTGCATGGCGCGCCGCATCGCCTCGGCGAGCCGCCCGAGCGGTGAGCCCGCGGGCGTCCCCGGACCGGCGGGCGAGAACACCCGGAGCACCACGGCGTCGAGCCCGGACCCGAGCACCAGCTCGGTGGCGGCGAGCTTGCTCACGCCGTACGGTCCGCCGGGCCGCGGCACGGCGTCCTCCGCCGTCGACGATCCGGGCTGGCTGGGCCCGTACTCGGCGGCGCAGCCGAGCTGCACAAGGCGGGCCCCGCAGCCGCTGCGGCGCAGCGCCTCGCAGACGGTGGCGACGGCCACGGTGTTGTGCCGGGTGAGTTCACGGGCGCCGCCCCGGGTGGCACCCGCGCAGTTGACGACGACCCCGGGGTGCACGGCGTCCAGGAACCGGGCCAGGGCGCCGGGGCTGCCGCCTGCGAGGTCGAAACGGACGTCGGCGTCGTCCCCGCGGCCCAGCGCGGTGAGCTGCACGGCCGGGTCGGCGAGCAGCCGGTCGGCGACGAAGCGGCCGAGATATCCATTGGCTCCGAGCAACAGCACCCTCATCGGGCGGCTCCGGAGGCAGTTTCACGGGGCGCGCCTGCGGCGGATTCCCGGGGATGAGGGGTCATCTGGCCTTCTCCTTCAAGGGTGTTGCCATGAGTCACTGAATTTGCGCGCATTTCTTTGCCTGTGCACTTCCGTACTGCTTCTCCGAACCGCTCCGTCCCGCCTCACCGCTCCTCCCACAGGGCGCCCGCGTGGGTGGCGGCCAGCGTCAGGCGCCGGGCGGCCCGTACGGCCAGGACGAGGGCCGCCCCGCCGCATGCCACCAGCGGCACGTACGGCAGCAACGCCTCCGGAAGCCGCCCCGCGACGCCCACGCCCACGGCCACCGCCTCGACCGCGCAGGCCGTGCCCAGGACGAGCCCGACGCCCGCCGATTCCCCATACACCGCGAGCAGCCGCACCAGGAGCAGCAGCACTCCCAGGGCCCCGGCCGCCGCGAGCTCCACCGGCCCGAGCGGCTGCCGGAGCACCCGCCCGGCGACGAGGAGCAGCCCCAGGACCGCCGCGAGGAACAGCGCGAGCACCCCGAGCAGCAGCGGCCGCGCCCCCGCCGCGAAGTCCCGAAGCCCGCGGCTGACCGCGAGCCGCCGCCCGACCCGTACGGAGAAGAGCCGGGCGCACCAGGCCCCTGGGGCGACGGCGAGCGTCAGGGCGAGCACTACAGAAGTACGGAGCGGCCAGTCGCCCGGCGACGTCCCGAGCATCCCGCCCCGCGCAAGCCCGTCCCCGGCCACGGCGTACGCGAGCAGCAGACAGCTCCACGCGCGCGTACCGCCCGAGAACCGCACCCCCCCGGCCCCTCGGGCCTGTGTCGGAAGTCCCGCCTGCCCCGCGGCGTCCACCCGAAGGGAAGGCGCCGCGACTGCCGACACCGGCCCGAGCGGCCCGTACCGCAGGCTCACCCGCAGCGCGGCGCATACGGCGAGCACCCCTGCCGCGAGCACGGCGAGCCGCATCCGCCCGGGGGTGAGCGGCACCACGGCGAAGGCGGCGGCGCAGAGCGCGCCGGGCAGCAGCGCTACGACGGCCCACCCGGCGGGCATCGGCGGGGTCGGCGGGACGGCGGAGGCGGCGGGCGCGTCGGGCACCTGGGGTGCGCGCACGGTGCTCTGCTCGGCGCCGCGCGGCACGCGGGCGTACATCTCCTCGGCGAGCGAGAACACATCCCGGTGCCGGAACCGCGCCGCGGTCCGGTCGGTGATGCCGTGCGCCTCCAGGCCCGCGGCGATCTCCAGTGGATCGACGGCCCGTGCGCACAGCTCCTGGTGCCGGTGCATCAGCGCCTTAACGGGATCGACGGCCCCGCGCCGCGGCGCCCTGCGCGCGGCCCCTGCCGTTCGCGCCGCCGCGGAACCGGAGGCAAGCACCTCCTCGGACCGGCTGTCCCAACCCCCGGGGCTGCCCGGCGTCACCGGCATGTCCGCCGACTCCGTACGCGACGTACGTACTCCTCGCGACGTCCTCACGCCTCCACCTCCCCGGACCGGGCACCGGAGGCTCCGGCGGACACCGCGACCGGCGCCGGGTCGGCAGCCGGGTCGGCAGCCGGGTCGGCAGCCGGGGTTCCGGCAGGCACCGCTTCCCCGTCCGAAGCCGCACCCTCGCCCGTACCGGAACCAGCACCGGAACAGGAACCAGCACCAGCGCCAGCACCGGCAGCCGCCCAACTAGGCCCACCCTTCGCAGAGTTACGCCCAGCAGGCCGAGGCCCGGACCGAGCACTCCCCGGCCGCCCCCGAACCGCGGCCCACCGCCCCGGCACATGGGCCTCGGCGGGGTGGGCGAAGGGCAGTGGGTCGCCGGTCTCGTCGACGGCCTCGCGACGGACCGGGCAGTGCGAGACGATTTCCAGGTAAATGCCACGAAACGCTGCGATGTTCTGCTCGACGGTGAAGAGTTCGAGGGCACGCGCGCGTGCGGCCGCCCCGATCCGCTTCCGGCGCTCGGGGTCGCGCAGGAGCGCCACACAGGCGTCCGCGAGCGCCCGGGGATTGCGCGGCGGCACCACGAGCCCCGTACCGCCGATGACTTCGACGACCGCGCCGACATCCGTGGAGACGGTGGCACGCCCGCAGAACATCGCCTCGACGAGGCCAACGGGGAACCCCTCGATGACGCTGGAGAGGACGACGACACTGCCCGCCCCGTACGCGTCGGCGAGTTCGGGCACCTCCGGGCTGCCGAGCTCCTCGAAGGAGACGGGGTTGTCGCCGACAGCGTGCGGGTCGTCGGCCTCGTCCGGGAAGAGCTGCGCGGCGAGCGCCCGGCAGTGCGCGAGATACGCGGCCGCCTCGGGGCCCTGGCCGTGCGCCGGGGCGCCCACGATGCGCAGGCGTGCGCGGGGCTCTTCGCGGCGCACCTCGGCGAAGGCGTGCAGGAGCGCGATCAGGTCCTTGGCGGGCTCGATCCGGCCGACCCACACCAGCGTGTCCGGGTCGCCGGGCTCCTCCCCGGGGGTCTCCCCGGCCTCTCCGACCTCGGCGAACCGCCCGGCGGACATCCCCGGGTAGACGGTGCGCAGCTTGGCCTTCTCGGCGCCGCACTTCTCCTGCCAGCGCCGTACGTGCGTATTGCCGGGCGTGATGAGCTCGGCGCGCCGGTACACCTCGGCCGCGAGCCGCCGCTGGAAGGCCGCGAGCAGCGCCCGCGCGGGCGTGCCCACCGGCCCGGTGGCGGAGGCGGCCGAGGCTGCGGAAGCGGCGGAAGCGGCGGAAGCGGCCGAGGCTGCGGAGGCGACGTACTGCGCCCGCACATGCGCGCCGTACTCCGTGACGAGCAGCGGCACCCCGAAGAAGTGCCGGGCGAGCAGGCCGGGCAGCGCGGCGGCGCCGCCGGACGCGGCGTGGCAGAGGTCGACCTCCGCGAGCCCGCCGTCGGGGCTTTCGGCGCCCTCGTACCAGTCGAAGGAGAGCGGCCGCAGGTGGCGTTCCAGGAGTCCGGTGACGGCGAGCAGGTCGGGCACGCGTGCGTGCAGGGCGGCGCGGCGTGCGCCGGGTGCGCGACAGGCGCGCTCCACGGCGCGCACGGCGGTCTCGGAGCGCAGCGCGGCGACCAGACCGCCCTCGTCCCGGGCTAGTTCGGCGAGCCCGTACAGGGCACTGGCGAAACGGTCCGCCTGGTCCGCGTCACCGTCTTCGGCGGCGCAGACCGCGGCCGCGAGCTCACCGAAGTGCGCGGCGAACCGGCGGCGCGCACGCCGTCCGTACACCACGCCGTCGTCCTCGGCGCGCCACAGCGACGCGGTACGCAACCGCCTTACCTGGGGCGGCAGTTCGACCCGGCCGCGCTCCTCCTGGTGGGCGCCGTGGGTGAGCGCGTAGAGGTCGAACTCGTGCTGGTCGAGCCCGCGCACCAGGCGGTCGCACCAGTGCCTGGTGTCACCGGTGACATACGGGTAGCCACTCTCCGTAAGCAGTCCAATGCGCACGAGTACACCCCCGATCTCCCTTTAGGGGGGCCGCCGTTGGTCCGACGGCCCGCAGCGGGACGAACGTAAGCGGTGCCACCGGTGGCGCGACGGACGGTTGTCCATCGCGCCACCAAAAGGGGTGAAGGACCGTAACTTTCCCGTACGGCCAGCGTTTCGTCGCGTTAAGCGCGGACTCGGTTACGCAGGGTCAATTCCCGGGGAAGGCCCAGGGGTTGGGCCGGCACTTGATGCCGTTGTGCTCGAGGAACTTGGTCTGCTGCTGCATGACGGGCGCGAGCGCGCCGTCGCGCGTGCACGTCTCGTGGTTGAACCCGAGCCGGTGGCCGACCTCATGGTTGATCAGCATCTGCCGGTAGGCGAGCATCGCGTCGCCGTAGGGCTTCGCGCCCTGGGCCCACCGCCAGGCGTTGATCATCACGCGGTCGGTGGCGGCGGAGTCGCAGGAGACGTTGTCCTCGGTGGTGTCGAGCCCGGACTTGGCGCACCAGTCCGCCGTCGTCCCGGGGCTCGCCAGGGTGATCACGAAGTCGGGCTGTCCGCTGGAGATCCGCTCGAAGGTACGCCCGCCGCCGTGCGCCCAACTCCGCTCGTCGTTCAGGGTCTTCTGCACGGCCTCGGCGAACAGCTGCCCGTCGAGCCCGAGTCCCTTTTCGACGTCGATCCGGTAGCGGAACTTCTGCCCCTGGCCGGGCGCCTTGTCGAACCCGCCGATGGCCTCGAACTCTCCGCTGCCCTTCAGGTCGACGGCGAGCGGGAACCTCTTGGCCATCTTCTGGTCGTACGTCAATGGGGCGGGCTTGTCGGGCTCGGCGGGTTTGTCGGCGGAGGTTCCGCCCTCGGAGCCCGGGACGGAGTCGGCCTCGCCGTGCGCACCCTGGTCCCTACCGGCGGTCCGGGTGTCGCTGCGCTGCGGCCCTTCGGCCACCTGCCCGGCGACGACGACGGCGAGGACGGTGGTCACGGCGGCCGCGGCGATCCCGGTGAAGGTCCGCCCCTTGCTCCCGCTCCGGCCCCTGCCGTCCTCGGGCGTCCCCACCGGCGTCTGTGCGTCCTCGCGGTCCGGCGTGGCGTGCCGGTCGGTGCCGGGGGCGTACGGGTCGTCGGGCCGCGCGGGCGCTCCGGCGGCGAATACGTCGTCGTCCTCGAGCAGTTCGCGCCCGCCCGCGGGACCGGCGGGGCCACCGGGGGGTCCACCGGAGGTGCCGGAGCCGTCGAGCCCGTCGAAGGCGGCTATGTACTCCCGCCGGGGGCCGGGCACGCGGGGCCCGGTTCCCGTGGTCATGGGCCCGATGGCACCCCAGCCGCCGCCGGGCTCACGGTGCTCGGGATGCCCGCCACGAACATGCGGCTCCGCCACCGCCGTTCGGGGTCGGCGCGGGTCCGCTTGGGGTTCCTGAGGTAGGTACGCCTCCTGAGGTGGGTACGCCTCGGGGCGACCGTCAGGGCCGGGGCGACGGCGCCGCCCGGCACCGGCCGACGCGGCACCGGCCGAGGCGTCGCCGGGCACGACGGGTATCTGCCCCGTACCCGTCGCCGTCCCCTCCGGCGCGGGCCCCCGCCTCGCATGCCTCCCCACCCCGACGCCTCAGCTCTCCGCGCCCAGGCGCCCGGTGTCGACGAACAGGTCACGCACCGCCGCCGCGACCGTCTCCGGGTACTCCATCATCGCGACGTGCCCCGCCTCCGGCAGTGTGAGCAGCCGTGAGTCACGGAAGGCGCGCGCCGCCTTCTGGGCCATGCGGTATCCGACGAGCCGGTCACGGCCGCCGTAGATGAGCAGCGTCGGGGCGAGCACCCGCTCCGCCTGCCGCCACAGGTTGTGCTGCCCGCCAAGCGTGTACGCGTCCACGACACCGCGCGCCGAACGGGCCATCGCGTCCCAGAAGTACGGGAGTTGAAGCCTCCGCTCCATCTCGTGCACCGCGTGCGCGAAGCTCTCCGGCGTCACCCGCTCCGGGTCGCCGTAACAGAGTCCGAGCACGCTGCGGGTGCGCTGCGCCGGGGTCCAGCCCTTGGTGAGCCGGGCGAAGAGCCCCGCGACGCCGGGGACCGCGAGCAGCCCGGTGGGCACCGCGCTGGCCTGCACCCTCAGTTCCGGCAGGGCGGGCGAGACGAGGGTCAGGGTGCGCACGAGGTCGGGCCGGACCGCGGCCACGCGTGTGGTGACGGCGCCGCCCATGGAGTTGCCGACGAGGTGGACGGGGCCGCGGCCGCTCGCGTCCAGGTACCGGATCACGGCGCGGGCGTGCCCGGTGACCGAGTAGTTCCCGTCGTCCGGCGGCGGTGAGTCGCCGAAGCCGGGCAGGTCGAGCGCCTCGCCGTCCACCACGTCCTCGAGCAGCGGCATCAGGGTGGACCAGTTCTGCGAGGATCCGCCGAGCCCGTGCACGTACAGCGCGGGCGGCAGTCCGGCGCGGGCCGACCGGCGGGACCGCACGGCGAGCGTGAGGCCCGGCAGCGTGACCGAGCGCAGCGCCTCGCCGTCGGCCACCCGTACGGGCAAGGTCCCGGGAGTCGCCTCGGTGGCGACGGCGCCCGGCAGCTCGGTCGAAGACATGCGGCAATGTTACGAGACGATCACGCATGGGATCACGTGTTCGCCGTCACAGATCGCACAACGATCGGGTAGCGATCACGTAGCGCCGGACAGGGGTGTCTCCTAGGCTCAAGGGAGGGGGAATCCCGGGAAAAGGGGAGTGGAAGCGATGACCGTCGACCGGAGCGACCCGGAGAACCCCGAATACCCCATGTACGCCGTTGAGCACGACGAGGACGAGGCGGCGAACAACGCGGCGGAGATGTCCCTCACCGAAGACGCCGAGACCCCTGAGGTGGACGCCGCCGAACAGCACACGGAGCTGCGCCAGCACCACGACGATCCGCTCCCCCACTACGACCCGGCCACGGCTAACCCGGCGGACGCGGCCGAGCAGGCCCGGGTGATCGACCTGGACGAGGACGAGTACCGCTGACCGCGGCCGGACGACCGGCGTCGACCGCGCACCGTGCACCGGCTGGCCGGAAACCTCCACCACGGCCACCTGCCGTTATGACTATTTCATCCACGTATGAGGTCATTCCGGGCCGTCGCGGCAGGTGCCGGAGCGTCCGCTACGTGAAATTCTCGGTCCGCACCGCGCACACCACGGTTACCCAAAAGTACGATGGCGGTGCGGCAGCACACCGCACACGGAACGGCCACAGCACGCTCGTGAGAAGGCCGTGCTCAATGACATGGGAGGCGGCGTGACAGCCATCGAGCAGACAGAGGCGGCGCGCCCGCGGGGCACGCGCCTGCCGCGCCGGGCCCGTCGCAACCAGCTTCTCGGCGCGGCCCAGGAGGTCTTCGTCGCGCAGGGCTACCACGCGGCGGCGATGGACGACATCGCGGAGCGCGCCGGGGTCAGCAAGCCGGTGCTCTACCAGCACTTCCCCGGCAAACTCGACCTCTATCTCGCGCTGCTCGACCAGCACTGCGACGCCCTGCTGCAAGCCATCCGCACGGCCCTGGAGTCCACGACGGACAACAAGCTCCGGGTGGCCGCGACGATGGACGCGTACTTCAGTTACGTCCAGGACGAGGGCGGCGCCTTCCGCCTGGTCTTCGAGTCCGACCTGACCAACGAGCCCGCGGTCCGCGAGCGCGTCGAGAAGGTCACCCTGGAGTGCGCGGAGGCGTTCGGCGAGGTCATCGCCGAGGACACCGGACTGCCCAAGGACGAGGCGATGCTGCTCGGCGTCGGCCTCGGCGGCCTCTCGCAGGTGGTGGCCCGCTACTGGCTGTCCAGCGACAGCACGGTCGACCGCGACAAGGCGGTCAGCCTGCTCACCTCGCTCGCCTGGCGCGGCATCGCCGGCTTCCCGCTGCACGGCACGGAACAGCACTGAGCTCCGTACCGGCGCGGGTTGTTCGCTGCCAGCGTGCAGCGTCGCGGACTGTCCGTCCCCTCACCGGGCTAATGTGTGGTCAGTACGGCGCGGACGGCCGCGCACATCACTGACCGTCGGAGGGACAAAGCCGTGGAGGTCAAGATCGGCGTGCAGTACGCGCCGCGCGAGATCGTGCTGGAGAGCGCTCAGACCACCGAGGAAGTCGAAAAGGCGGTGGAAGAGGCGCTGAGCGGCAAGGCGCAGCTGCTGTCCCTCGTGGACGACCACGGCCGCAAGGTTCTGGTTCCCTCGGAAAAGCTCGCGTACGTCGAGATCGGCGAGCCGACGGCGCGCAAGGTGGGCTTCAGCGCACTCTGAGCGCCGCGCAGCAACTTCAAAGGGCGGGGCCCGGGTTCCATCGAACCCGGGCCCCGCCCTTCTGCGTACCGCGTCTGCTGTGCCGGACACCCCGGAGTAACTGGACGCCCCGGAGCAAGCGGAGGATTGCATTCCGGCCACCCCGGGTAAGACCGGCATCGACGTAAGGACGACATTCCGCTCCGGCCGCCGGGAGGACACATGATCTGGGAAGCGCTCGGCTCCGCCGCGCTCGGCCTGGCCCTGGCGTGGGCCGCCTCCTACCGCTTCGCCGAGCGGCTGCCGTCCCGCGCCCTCGTCCTGACCACCGGCGCCGCCGGGGCGGTGTTCGGTGCGTTCATCACCCACTCGTCCCTGGGCCCGGGCCACGCCCTGGCCACTCTCGCCGGCGCGGCCGTCCTCACGATGGCCCTGCTCTCCCTGCTGCTCCGGCCGTCACGGGGGCCGCGGCGATCAGTCGCGACCTAGCTCCCGTCGTCAGGACCTGCCGTCGTCAGGCCGCGAGCCCCAGCGCCGCCATCCGCTTGGTGTGCGCCTCCGTGATCCGCGAGAACATCCGGCCCACCTCCGCGAGGTCGAACCCGTCGGCGACGCCCCCGACCAGCATGGTCGACAGCGCGTCCCGGTCCGCCACCACGCGCTGCGACTGCGAGAGTGCCTCGCCCATCAGCCGCCGCGCCCACAGCGCGAGCCGCCCGCCCACGCGCGGATCCGCCTCGATCGCCGCCCGCACCTTCTCCACCGCGAAGCTCGCGTGCCCGGTGTCGTCGAGCACGGAGAGCACCAGCTCCCGGCTGTCCGAGTCGAGCCGGGCCGCCACCTCACGGTAGAAATCGCTCGCGATCGAGTCCCCGACGTACGCCTTGACCAGGCCCTCGAGCCAGTCCGACGGTGCGGTCTGGCGGTGGAAGCCGTCGAGCGCCTCCACAAACGGGTCCATCGCCTCGGTCGGCTCCGCGCCGATCGCGGCGAGCCGGTCCCGCAACTGCTCGAAGTGGTGGAACTCGGCCGAGGCCATCTTCGCCAGCTCCGCCTTGTCCGCGAGCGTCGGCGCCAGCTTGGCGTCCTCCGCGAGCCGCTCGAAGGCCGCGAGCTCGCCGTACGCGAGCGCCCCGAGCAGGTCGACGACCGCGGCGCGGTACTGCGGATCGGCGGAGGCCGTGGCCCAGTCCTGGGCGGCGACTCCGGTCGGGGCTTCGGCCGCGGCGGCGTCCGTGGCCTCGGCGGCGTCCTTGGCGTGGTCAGGCGTGTCAGGCGTCTCCATGGAGCGCACAATAGCCCGCTCGTACGATCAGGGAAGTTCCTGGTCAGTCACTGTGACCACGACTACGTGACCAATTTGGCAGACACGCCTGCGCCGATCCGGGGTATGGTGCTAATGCGCCCGCCGAGTATTCGGAGGTTTCCGAGTAACTCAACGGGCCATCCGAATGAGGATGCCCGGTCGGTGGCCCGATCGGCTCCGACCCGACAGCCCTCCGGGCCGTATGCGTCAGCGCGTACGCAGGAGGGGCCCTCAGCGGCGTGACGCTCGAGCGACGGCAGTGGTCCCGTGCCACCCGGCCTCGCACTACAGCGGCCGGATGCACACCCCGGCGCGGTCACGACCCCCCAGCGTTCGCCTCGCGCCGCGTCTCACAGAAGAGGCAGCACCCTGACTACGTTCCGAGAGCTCGGGATCCTTCCCGAGACCGCCGAAGCCCTCGAGGCCGTCGGCATCACGACCCCCTTTCCCATCCAGGAGATGACTCTCCCCGTCGCCCTCGCCGGTACGGACGTCATCGGCCAGGCCAAGACCGGCACCGGCAAGACCCTCGGCTTCGGCCTTCCGCTCCTCGAGCGCGTCACCGTCCCCGCGGACGTCGAGTCCGGCCGGGCGGCCCCCGAGGAGCTCACCGACGCTCCGCAGGCGCTCGTCGTCGTTCCCACCCGCGAGCTGTGCACCCAGGTCACCAATGACCTGCTCACCGCGGGCAAGGTCCGCAACGTCCGGGTCCTCGCCATATACGGCGGCCGGGCGTACGAGCCCCAGGTCGAGGCGCTGAACCGGGGCGTCGACGTCGTCGTCGGCACCCCCGGCCGACTGCTCGACCTCGCGGGCCAGAAGAAGCTCGATCTGCGGCACGTCCGCGCGCTCGTCCTCGACGAGGCCGACGAGATGCTCGACCTGGGCTTCCTGCCCGACGTCGAGAAGATCATCAACCTTCTTCCGGCGAAGCGTCAGACGATGCTGTTCTCGGCGACCATGCCGGGCGCCGTCATCGGCCTGGCCCGCCGCTACATGTCGCAGCCCACGCACATCCGTGCCGCCGCCCCGGACGACCAGGGCGCGACGGTGGCGAACACCGCGCAGCACGTCTACCGCGCCCACTCCATGGACAAGCCGGAGATGGTCGCCCGCATCCTTCAGGCCGAGGGCCGCGGACTCGCGATGATCTTCTGCCGCACGAAGCGCACGGCGGCCGATATCGCCGAGCAGCTGGAGCGCCGCGGCTTCGCCTCCGGCGCGGTCCACGGTGACCTCGGGCAGGGCGCCCGCGAGCAGGCGCTGCGCGCGTTCCGCAACGGCAAGGTGGACGTGCTCGTCTGCACCGACGTCGCCGCCCGCGGTATCGACGTCGAGGGCGTCACGCACGTCATCAACTACCAGTCCCCCGAGGACGAGAAGACCTATCTGCACCGCATCGGCCGCACCGGCCGCGCGGGCGCCAAGGGCATCGCGATCACGCTGGTCGACTGGGACGACATCCCGCGCTGGCAGCTGATCAACAAGGCGCTCGAGCTGGACTTCAACGACCCGCCGGAGACGTACTCCACGTCCCCGCACCTCTTCGAGGAGCTCCGCATCCCCGAGGGCACCAAGGGCGTACTGCCCCGCTCCGAGCGCACCCGCGCCGGGCTGCGGGCCGAGGAGGTCGAGGACCTGGGCGAGACCGGTGGCCGCGGCCGTGGTGGCCGCGGCGGCAAGGGCTCGCGTGGAGACGCCCAGGACGCTGTGGAAGAGCGCCCGCGGCGCACCCGGACCCCGCGTCAGCGCCGCCGCACCCGTGGGGGCGCGCCGGTCGAGGGCGCCCCGGCCGACGGGTCCACGGTCGGCGGGTCCGCGGTCGACGGCGCCACGGCTCCGGCTCCGGCCGGTCCGGACGCCGACGCGGCCGCCGCGCCGGCCGAGGCACCGCGCACTCCGCGCCGCCGTCGCCGTACCCGGGCCGGTGCGCCCGCTTCCGAGGCGACCGTGACCGCCGAGGCTTCGGTCCCGGCTCCGGCCGGGCGGGCGGAGGCCGTCGTCGACACGGCGGAGGGCACCGAGGCGAAGCCCCGTCGCCGCCGTACGCGTAAGGCAGCGGCCACGGCCCCGGAGACCACCGCCGAGACCGCGGTGATCCCCCAGCCGACGGCGACGCCGGAAACGACGGAGCGGACGGACGCGACGGACTCGACGGACACCGCCGAGGTCAAGCCGCGCCGCCGCCGCACCCGCAAGGCGACCACGGCCACCCCGGAGGCAACCCCCGCCGAGACGGCCGTCGCCACGGCCGAAGGCACCGAGGCGGCTGCCGAGGCCAAGCCCCGCCGCCGTACTCGCAAGGCGACGGCCACCGCCCCGGAGGCGGCCCCCGAGGCCGCCGTCGCCACCGCCGAAGGCACCGAGGCCGCCGCCGAGGCCAAGCCCCGCCGTCGCACCCGCAAGGCCACCGCCACCGCCCCGGAGGCAGAGGCCAAGACCGCGGACACGACCGGCGAGGCCAAGCCCCGTCGCCGTACCCGCAAGGCGACCGCGAAGCCCGCGGCCGAGCAGGCGGACGCCTGACACTCGCCTCACCGCAACGCCGATGGCCCGGTCCTCTCCATGAGGGGCCGGGCCATCGGCATTCGTACGCCTGCCGCCAGGTCGTGCCGCCAGGTCCGGTCGCCAGATCTTGTCGCCAGGTCCTGCTGTCAACGTCCCGTCGTCGCCCGGTGGGCGGGAGTTCGACGACAGGGCCTAGCCTCCTCCCATGAGCAGGCCCCCCTTCTTCACGCCCCCGCCCGGTATCGCCGCGTACCAACTCCCCACCGCGCGCGGCGCGTTCGCCGTTCTCGACACCGGGCCGGAGACGGCGCACCGGGGCACCGTGCTGTTGCTGCCCGGGTACACCGGCAGCAAGGAGGACTTCATCGAGCTGCTCGCCCCGATCGCGGCCGCGGGCTACCGTGCGGTCGCCGTCGACGGTCGTGGGCAGTACGAGACGGAGGGGCCGGACGACGACGAGGCCCCCTACGCAATGGACGAGCTGGCGCAGGACGTGCTCGCGCAGGCCGAGGCGATCGGCGGCGGGGGCCGGGTGCACCTCCTGGGGCACTCCCTGGGCGGACTGGTCGCCCGCGCCGCCGTGCTGCGGGACGCCGCCCCGTTCGCCTCCCTGACGCTGGTGTCCTCGGGCCCCGCCCAGGTCTCCCCGTCCCAGCAGGACCGCGTGAAGCTGCTGCTCGACGCGCTCACCGTCCTGGACATGGCGGCGGTGTGGGACGCGATGCAGGAGCTGGAGCCCCCTGAGGACGCCGCCGCCAGCTTCGACGAACCCACCAGGCCCGCACTACGGAACCGCTGGCTCCGCACCAGCCCCGCCCAGCTCACCACCACCGGTCGGCAGCTGCGCACCGAGCCGGACCGGGTGGCCGCGCTCGCCCGCGTACCCCTGCCCAAGCACGTCCTGTCCGGCGAGCGGGACGACGTCTGGCCGGTGCCGCTGCTCGACTCCATGGCCGTACGCCTGGACGCGCACCGGACCGTGATCGCGGGCGCCGAGCACTCCCCCAACACGGACCGACCCGGGCCCACGGCGGCCGCACTCGTCGCCTTCTGGGACGACGTCACAGCGACTGTTTAGCGCCAAAAATTAGGGGCGCGAAAAATTTCCTTAGCGTAGGGAATGTTTGCAGGGGGCAAGTCGTTGTCACCAGTGACGCGCGCTCGTAACAGCTCGGGAAACCGGGCGACATAGCGCGCGTACATACTGAAAGTTCTCCTTGCAGGAGGATCACCGGACGAAGGGAGAAGCTATGCGCTTCGAGATCTTGCGCCTGGACGATGTGAACGGCACCGCCGTGGACAGCACCGTCGTGGACGCCGCCTCCGTCAACCGGATCGTGCAGCAGGCCGCCGCAATCGGCCAGCGCATCTACATCCGCCCGACCGAGCCCGCGGCCTCGTAACGCCGCCACCAGCTCGAACGGCCCCCGTGCAACGCGGCACGGGGGCCGTTTGCATACCCGACGAGATGTGCGTACCCGACGAGAGGCGTCCGGGCGCCCAGGAGCTCAGGAGCCCTGAATCACCTGCGTGACCCCGTTGATGATCTGCTGCACGGCGATCGCGGAGAGCATCATCCCCGCGAGCCGCGTCACGAGCACGACACCGCCGTCCTTGATCACGCGGATGATCACCAGCGAGTACCGCATCACCACCCACAGCACCACATGCATGGCCACGATCGCGCCCCACACGGACAGCTGCCCGCCGAGCCCCTCCGCGTCCTGCACCGCGAGGATCACCGAGACGATCGCGCCGGGCCCGGCGAGCAGCGGCATGCCGAGCGGTACGAGGGCGACGTTGACGTCCTTGGTCTGCTTCGGCTCGTCAGTCTTGCCGGTGAGCAGATCGAGCGCGATGAGCAGAAGCAGCAGACCGCCCGCGATCATCAGGGCGGGCACGGAGACATGCAGGTAGTCGAGGATCTGATGGCCCAGGACGCCGAAGACGGCGATCACCCCGAAGGCCACGCACACCGCTTGGAACGCCATCTTCCGCTGCACCTTGGCGGGGCGCCCCGCGGTGAGCGCGAGGAAGATCGGCGTGATCCCGGGCGGATCCATGATCACAAAGAGGGTCAAGAAGAGCGAGCCGAAGACGGCGAGATCGAACACGGTGAGCCTTGCGTTGGGGTGGTACTGAAGGAGCCCGTCCCGGGGGTACCTCCCGCTCGAGCGAAGCCGAGAGTGGGGGAGTTTGAGGACGGCGCGTTCAGCGCGATGAGCGGGGGTCCGGGGGCGCAGCCCCCAGGACGGTCACCGAGCTGACGGCGGGGATACGTAAAGCGGGGATACGTAAAACGGAAGCGACGCCTAGGCGTCAGTCCCGCCCGCACCCGGCACGGGAAACGCCCCGGTGGCACGGCGGGTGATCTCGCCGTAGATCTCGGGGTCGGTGGTGAACTCCCCGAGGACACAGGTCTTGCGGCTGCCGTGGTAGTCGCTGGACCCGGTGGCGAGCAGGCCCAGGTCCGTGGCGAGGCCGTGCAGGCGGGCGCGGGTGGCCGCGTCGTGGTCCATGTGGTCGGCCTCGATCCCGTCCAGACCGGCCGCGGCGAGCTCGGCGATCGCGGACTCGGGCACCACCTCGCCGCGCTTGACGGCCAGCGGGTGCGCGAAGACGGCGACCCCACCGGCCGCCTTGATCAGTCGGATCGCGTCGAAGGGGTTCAGCTCGTGCTTCTCGACGTACGCCCGGCCGTCGTTGGCGATCCAGTCGGACGTGAACGCGTCGGAGACGCTGGGCACGACGCCGAGTTCGACCATGGCCTCGGCGATGTGCGGGCGGCCCACCGAGCCGTCGGCCGCGATCTCGGCGACCCGCTCCCAGGTGATCGGAACGCCGAGTTCCTGAAGCTTGCCGACCATGCCCCGGGCGCGCGGCACCCGGTCGTCGCGGACCAGCTCGCGCTCGCGCAGGAGCTCCGGCTCCTCGGGGTCGAAGAGGTACGCCAGCATGTGCAGCGGTGTGCCGTCGAGGCGGCAGGAGAGCTCGGCGCCGGTGACGAGGGTCAGCCCGGTCGAGAGTTCGGCGAGCGCGGCACGGGCCTCGACGTGGCCACGGGTGGTGTCGTGGTCGGTCAGCGCCACGACGTCGAGCCCGGCGGCCGCGGCCTTGCGGACGAGCTCGGTCGGGCTGTCCGTACCGTCGGACGCGGTGGAGTGGGTGTGCAGATCGATGCGCACGAGGACCCTCCGGGCGGCGGACGGGGACGGGCGGGGGACGCTTAAGGGTATCGCCCGGTGGGTGTGCTCCCTGACGCGCGTGGTGCGAGGGTGCGCCTGCGGCGGGCTTCCTCCCCGGCCCCGCCCCTTCCCGGCTGTGTCGATATGCGGCTAACGCCGCGTGGGGGGCTCCGCCCCCAGACCCCCCCATCGCGCTGAAGGCGCTCGTCCTCAATCGCCGGACGGGCTCGAAGAAATCAGCCTCGGCGACAGCGCCCCGCACGGCAGCAGTTCGACCTCCGCGCCCGCGTCCCGCAGATCCGTAAGGACCAGCTCGTCGTACATCAGGAGGCCGGTCTGCTCGGGCCAGACCACGGCCCACAGCCAGAGCCCGCGGGCCTCTCCGACGAAGACGGCGCGGTCGTCCGGGGAACCCGGGACGTGCCACAGCGGGGTCGGTCGGCCGGCCGCGAGGACCTTGGCCTGCGGTGGCTTCTCGACGTTGAGGTGCGGGCCGGGGTCGGGGCCCTGGATGCCCGCGTACCGCGCGCCGAGGCCGACACCCAACTCTTCGGAGACGAGGATCATCTCGCCCATCCCGCCGAGTGGCCCGGGCCCGGAGCAGGCGACCGCGGTCGCCCGGCCCCCGTTTCTGTCGTCCCCCGCGCACGCCACCCCGGTGAACAGCCAGCCCAGCGGCAGCGGCCACGGCATCCACACCGGTACGTGGGTGCGGTGCACCACAACACTGAGGGCCTCGACGCTCGGTGGAATCACGGGCTGCAGGGGATGCACGGTCCCGTGTACATCGCACTGCCACGTATCGGCGAAGAGACCGGGAGCCCTGACCCGGCCACCGCACTTCGGGCAACTGGGTTCGCCCCTCATAGCGTTCAACAGTCCTACCCGGCCGTCGCCGCGTCAAGGACGATCACCCGTCCGGGCCGTACGGCGCCAGGTCGAAGTGAGGAGTTCAGTCGAGGCTCACGGACCGGCGCAGCGGATCGCGCAGGTCCGTGTTGTGCGCGAGCCACTTCTCCTGGAGCGCGCCGGCGCCGTGCACCCGCTTCCACGCGGCCTCGTTCGGCGTCATCGGAAGCAGGGGCAGGAACTGCACCGGATCCATGGGCGGTTCGAGCACCAGGTCCTCGACCAGGCCGCCCGGCTCGGCGACCAGGACCGAGGTGAACGGGGCGTCCGGCCACAGCGGTTCCCCCACGTCGAGCGAGGCCCCCGGGACCACGACCACCCCCTCGACCTGCGGCGAAGCGGCGAGCACGGCGAGCGGCCGGAGCACCTTGTCGGTGTCCGCCGTGCCTTTGGCGCCCCCACGTACCGAAAGAACCAGCTCCGCGCGCGGCCCCTTCACCGGGTCGGCGAGCACAATCGACAGGGGCGCCGCGGAGCGGCTCGTTGAGGGGTGGTGGTCGGGCGAGGGACCGGCCGGATCGGCCATCGGCTGCGCCGACATCCCGAGCGTCGCGTACCGCAGGACGTCGCCGTCCCGGAAGCGCAACACCTCGATCCGCTCCGTGCCCAGGAACGTCACCGCCGCCCGCGCGTCCGGTTCCCCGAGTGCCGTACGCAACCTGGCCTCGACCAGCGCAAGAACTTCTGCCATGGCGCGAGCATAGAACTCGTGGAGGGCTGGCAAAGCGGCGCCTTGACGCTCCGGTCGGCTGATACTCTTGGCAGCCGTCCAGGGCAGCGCGCAGAAGCGCGAGTTCGCGCCCGGGCGATGCGGGACTTCCCTACGGGGACAGGACTTTCCCTACGGGGACCGGCCGGAGGAGGTGGGGCTCACATGGACCGAAGTCGACCGTGCAGTACCACCCGCTCTTCCGCCAGGTGACTGCATCTTTTCATCGGGGCTTTCCGTACCCGGGCCGCAGCCGGGCAAACACCTGAAGCCCTGTGCATTCCCACGGCACTTCGCACCACGGAAGAGCGTCTCGTCTCTCTGCTTGACCTGAGTCAGTAGCGAAGGATGTCGCCGCGACGGAGCGGTGCCGCCCGCTTTGCGGACGTGACAAGAGCCGTACGTCCCCATTCCGGGCAGTTCCACCCCCGCGTCGCAGCCGCGTTGCGAAGGAGCCTGCCAATGTCGATGATTCGTGACCTGCGCGCCGCCGTCCGCCCCCAGCTCCGCAAGGGCCGCGACGGCGGCTACGGCGCGTACGACACCCGCCGCGACGCGACCGCCACCAGCGCCGTCGTCGACTGCGCGGTCTACCGGGACGGCCGCCGCGTACCCACCGAAGAGCCGCTCACGCCGCACGACGCGATGCTCCAGGTACGCCGGGACGGCGGCTTCGCGTGGATCGGGCTGCACGAGCCGACCGAGGCGGAATTCTCCGGTATCGCCGCCGAGTTCGGGCTGCACCCGCTGGCCGTCGAGGACGCGGTCCACGCCCACCAGCGGCCCAAGCTGGAGCGGTACGACGACACACTGTTCACCGTCTTCAAGACCATCCACTACGTGGAGCACGCCGAACTCACCGCCACCAGCGAGGTCGTGGAAACCGGCGAGGTCATGTGCTTCACCGGGCGGGACTTCTTCATCACCGTGCGGCACGGCGGCCAGGGCTCGCTGCGGGCGCTGAGGCACCGCCTCCAGGACGACCCGGAGCTGCTCGCCAAGGGGCCGAGCGCGGTCCTGCACACCATCGCGGACCACGTCGTGGACGGGTACATCGCGGTCGCCGACGCCGTGCAGGACGACATCGACGAGGTCGAGAGCGACGTCTTCGCGCAGCCCGCGGGCAAGGGCGGCCCGCGCGGCACCGACGCCGGGCGGATCTACCAGCTCAAGCGCGAGGTCCTGGAGTTCAAGCGGGCCGTCTCCCCGCTCCAGCGGCCGCTTCAGCTGCTCAGCGAGCGGCCGATGCGGCTGATCGACCCCGACATCCAGAAGTACTTCCGGGACGTCGCCGACCACCTCGCGCGCGTGCAGGAGCAGGTCATCGGCTTCGACGAGCTGCTTAACTCGATCCTCCAGGCCAACCTCGCGCAGGCGACGGTCGCGCAGAACGCGGACATGCGCAAGATCACGTCCTGGGCGGCGATCATCGCCGTGCCCACCATGATCTGCGGCGTGTACGGCATGAACTTCGACTACATGCCGGAGCTGAAGTGGAGGTTCGGCTACCCGATGGTGCTCGGCGGGATCGCCGTGGTCTGCTTCGCCATCCACCGGACACTGAAGCGGAACGGCTGGCTCTGACCCGGCCCTGCGGCCCGTACGCGCCCGCCGGGCACCTCGTACGCACCCGCTGGATAAGCTGCGCCCATGAGTGACCCCATGCTCGACCGCGCCCTCGTCGAGGAAGCCACCAAGAAGTCCGGCCTCATCTGGGTCCGGGCCGCCGGTCCCGCCCGCGCGCTCTGGCATGTATGGCACGAGGGCGCCGCGCATGTCGTCGGCGACGGCCCCGGCGAGCAGCCGCTGCCGCAGCTCGCCGACGGGGCGAGTGCCGAGGTCACGGTGCGCAGCAAGGACAAGGGCGGCCGTCTGGTCACCTGGACGGCCAAGGTCGTCGAGCTCGCGCCGCACTCCCCCGAGTGGGAGGCGGCGGTCGCCGATCTCAAGGGCAAGCGCCTGAACGCGCCGGACGCCGAGCAGATGACGGAGCGCTGGGCCCGCGAGTGCCGGGTCGTACGCCTGGAGCCGCAGAACACCGCGGGCGCCGAGCCGCCCTCGGGCTCCCTCGCGGCCCCGCCGCTGCCGACTCCGGCGACGACCCGGGAGCCGATCCCGGGCGCGTTGCCGCGGATACTCTTCAAGCGGCGCCGCAAGACGGGCCGCAAGACGGACTGAGCGCGGCCCTGCGGTCACGACCGGGTCAGGACGTCGGCAGCTGCTTCCCGTAGTCCACCGTGTCGCTCTTCGGCGGCTCTTCCAGGTCGAAGTCCTTGTCCCAGTCCGTGAGGTGGAGGACACCCGCGTCGCCCGCGCGCGCCAGGCGCAGCGGGTACGGCTTGCCCTCCAGGGAGACGTCGAGGGTGCCGCCCGCGCCCTTGTCGCCGGAGATCTTGATGGTGCGCTTGCCGTCGACCTTGCCGCGCGCCCCGGTCGACGCCTTGCCGTGCAGCGTGAGCAGCCCCTCGAGCAGCAGGTCCTTGTCCGTGAAGCCGCTGAGCTGCTTGTACGAGGGGTCGCCCTGCGGCACCTTCACGAACTTGCCGTCGAGCTTCCCGGCCGCCGCCTGGTCGGCCTTGCCGCCCTCGCCGCCCTGGCTGGCCCAGAACCTGCCGTCGGCCTTGAGGTAGAGGTGCCCGCCGATCCGCAGCAGTTCGAAAGTGCGGTCCTTCGACGTGACCTCGCCGCTGCCGCCGTCGCCGGTGAGCCGCATGTCCAGCTTGTACGTCGCGCCCTTGCTGACCACCGATCCGGCGAGGCGCACCGAGGACGCGGACCGCGCCGCCTGCTGTGCCTCGTCCTGGATCTTCGCGGCGGTCAGCTTGCCGATCCCGTTGGTGCCCGCGTCCGGGTTCTTCTCGGTGCTGCCGCCGCCGCACCCCGTCAGGCCCGTCATTCCGGCCACGATCCCCGCGCACACCGCGCTGGCCAGGGCGGTACGGCGGGCTCGGCCGAGGGCAAGGAGGGTCACGTGTTGCACTGCCTCTCATACGGTGGTCCGGGGAGACAGTACGGCAGCGTACCCGGGCCGCAGACGGCACCCGGAAGAGAGCCGTCCGGACGTCCCACCAGGGCGTCTCTGACCAGGACGGGCTAGCCTGAAGCCCGCGATACGACACGAAGCCGGAAGAAAAAGACGGACAAAGAAAACGGCGAAAACGACGTCGGAGAACGACGGAAGAGAACCACGGAAGAGAGCCACGGAAGAGAGCGACGGACGTAAAGGTACGGCTGCGGCACCGCGAAGGAGGCGTACGGAATGCCGGCCACTGCCACCCGGGTCTTTGTCTCGCACATCTCCGGCACCGCCGTCTTCGACCCCAACGGCGATCAGGTGGGCCGCGTCCGGGACCTCGTCGCCATGCTGCGCGTGGGCCGCAAGCCGCCCCAGCTGCTCGGGCTCGTCGTCGAGCTGCACAACCGGCGGCACATCTTCCTGCCCATGACCCGCGTCACCAGCATCCAGGCGGGCCAGGTCATCACCACCGGCGTGCTCAATGTGCGGCGGTTCGAGCAGCGGCCCGCAGAGCGCCTCGTCGTCGGCGAGTTGCTCGACCGCCGGGTCACCCTGGTCGAGACCGGCGAGCAGGTCACCGTGCTCGATGTGTCGGTGCGGCAGCTTCCGGCCCGCCGTGACTGGGAGATCGACCGGGTCTTCGTACGCAAGGGCAAGACGGGCGCGCTGCGGCGCAAGGGAGAGACGCTGACGGTCGAGTGGTCGGCGGTCACGGGGTTCTCCCTGGAAGAGCAGGGCCAGGGCGCCGAGAGCCTGCTCGCCACGCTCGAGCAGCTGCGTCCCGCCGACCTCGCGAACGTCCTGCACCACCTCTCCGCCAAGCGACGCTCCGAGGTGGCCGCGGCCCTCGACGACGACCGCCTGGCCGACGTACTCGAAGAGCTGCCCGAGGACGACCAGATCGAGATCCTCGGCAAGCTCAAGGAAGAGCGCGCCGCCGACGTCCTGGAGGCCATGGACCCGGACGACGCGGCCGACCTCCTCAACGAACTGCCCGAGGACGACCAGGAGCGCCTCCTCGGCCTGATGGAGCCGGACGACGCTGCCGACATGCGGCGCCTCCTGTCGTACGAGGAGCGCACCGCGGGCGGTCTGATGACCACCGAGCCGATCGTGCTGCAGCCGGGCGCCACCGTCGCCGACGCGCTCGCGCGAGTACGGGAACCGGATCTGTCGCCCGCGCTGGCCGCGCAGGTGTACGTGTGCCGACCGCCCGACCAGACGCCGACCGGCAAGTACCTGGGCCTTGTGCACTTCCAGCGGCTGCTGCGCGACGCGCCGTTCACGCTGGTCGGCGGCATGCTCGACACGGACCTTCGGACCCTCGCCCCGGACACCCCGCTGCCCGCGGTGGCCGGGTTCTTCGCCACGTACGACATGGTCGCGGCGCCCGTCGTCGACGACAGCGGCGCGCTGCTCGGCGCGGTGACCGTGGACGACGTCCTCGACCACATGCTGCCGGAGGACTGGCGCGAGACCGAGTTCCACGCGGCGGACGCGGCCTCGACGGACGCGGGCCCGACGAACTCGGCGGGCTCCACGGACTCGGGGGAGGCACCCCATGGCGATCACTGAACGCGGCCGCGACCGGGAGTCACGGGCGGCGGCCGAGCAGTGGCAGCCGCGGATCCGCCTCGACCAGCCGCGCCCCCGGCGCCCCAAGCTGCTGCCCGAGTACGACCCGGACGCGTTCGGGCGGCTGTCGGAGAAGATCGCCCGGTTCCTGGGCACCGGCCGGTTCATCGTCTGGATGACGGTGGTGATCATCGTGTGGGTGGCCTGGAACGTGCTCCTTCCGGGCTCCCTGCGGTTCGACGAGTACCCGTTCATCTTCCTGACCCTGGCCCTCTCCCTCCAGGCCTCGTACGCCGCCCCGCTGATCCTGCTCGCCCAGAACCGGCAGGACGACCGCTCCCGGGTCGACCTGGAGCAGGACCGCAAGCAGAACGAGCGGTCCATGGCCGACACCGAGTATCTGACCCGGGAGATCGCGGCCCTGCGCACCGGACTCGGCGAGGTCGCCACCCGCGACTGGATCCGTTCGGAACTCCAGGAGGTGCTCAGGGAGATGGCCGACCTGCACGGCGGCCCCGACGGTCACCGTGACGAAGGCGACCGCCAGTAGCCCTTCCCCACCCCCGACACCACCGCCGTACCATTCCCGTATGGCTACCGACACGTATCCGACCGAAGACGCGGTCCGCGAAGCGCTCGCGACGGTCAACGACCCCGAGATCAACAAGCCGATCACTGACCTCGGCATGGTCAAATCGGTCGAAATCGGGGCGGACGGCGCGGTGGCCGTGACGGTCTATCTGACGGTCTCCGGCTGCCCCATGCGCGAGACGATCACGAACCGGGTGACCGAGGCGGTCGCCCGCGTCGAGGGCGTGACCTCGGTCGACGTCACGCTCGATGTGATGAGCGACGAGCAGCGCCGCGAGCTCGCCACCGCGCTGCGCGGCGGCACCGCCGAGCGCGAGGTCCCCTTCGCCAAGCCGGGCTCGCTGACCCGGGTGTACGCCGTGGCCTCCGGCAAGGGCGGCGTCGGCAAGTCCTCGGTGACGGTGAACCTGGCGGCGGCGATGGCCGCGGACGGCCTGAAGGTCGGCGTCGTGGACGCGGACATCTACGGCCACAGCGTGCCCCGCATGCTGGGCGCCGACGGCCGCCCCACCCAGGTCGAGAACATGATCATGCCCCCGGCGGCGAACGGCGTGAAGGTCATCTCCATCGGGATGTTCACGCCGGGCAACGCCCCGGTGGTGTGGCGCGGCCCGATGCTGCACCGCGCGCTCCAGCAGTTCCTCGCCGACGTCTACTGGGGCGACCTGGACGTGCTGCTCCTCGACCTCCCGCCGGGCACCGGTGACATCGCGATCTCGGTGGCCCAGCTGGTCCCGAACGCCGAGATCCTGGTCGTGACCACCCCGCAGCAGGCCGCGGCCGAGGTCGCCGAGCGAGCCGGTGCGATCGCCGTGCAGACCCACCAGAAGATCGTCGGCGTCGTCGAGAACATGTCGGGGATGCCCTGCCCGCACTGCGGCGAGATGGTCGACGTCTTCGGCACCGGCGGCGGCGAGCGGGTCGCCGAGGGCCTCACGAAGACCACGGGCACGAACGTGCCGGTGCTCGGCGGCATCCCGATCGACGTCCGCCTGCGCGAGGGCGGCGACGAGGGCAAGCCGGTCGTCCTGACCGACCCGGAGTCCCCGGCGGGCTCCGCCCTGCGCGCCATCGCGGGCAAGCTGGGTGGGCGGCAGCGAGGGCTGTCGGGGATGTCGCTGGGGATTACGCCGAAGAACAAGTTCTGAAGCGCTTCGGTACGTCGGGGCGGGACTGGGATGGCTTTCTTCCCCAGTCCCGCCCCTTCCCGCAGTATCGATATGCGGCTAACGCCGCGTGGTGGGGGCTCCGCCCCCAGACCCCCGCTCCTCAAACGCCGGAGGGGCTGGAGTATCAGGCGTACGCCGCGACGTCCTTCACCACCGAGAAGCCCAGGCCGTACGCGCTCATCCCGCGCCCGTACGCGCCCAGGTGCACGCCCGAGCCCGGGGACCCGGCCAGGACCCAGCCGAACTCGGACTCGCGGTAGTGGAACGGCGTGGGCACGCCGTCCACCGGCAGCGTGAGCGCCGACCAGTCCGCGCCCCCGAGGTCGTCCGCGAGCACCCAGGCCGTCTCGGTCTGCTGCTCCAGCCAGTCGTCGCGCAGTGTGTGGTCCATCTGGCGGGGCCAGCTGACGGTGAGCAGGCCGACCCCGGCCAGCCAGGCCGCGGACGAGACCGAGGTCGCCTCCAGGGTGCCGGTGCCGTCGGCGCTGCGCCGCACCGGGCTGGCCCCGACGGTCACGACGACCGTGAAGCGCTCGCGGCCCGGGTTCGCGTCGTTCCGTACCGTTGGCTCGTCACCGTGTCCGATCGACCCGTGCTCGACGGTGCCGTCGGCGGCGGTGCCGACCGGCATCAGCCAGCGTGGGCCCGTGAATGCCTCGTCGAGGCCGTACCACGGGAACGACGCCAGCAGGTAGCCGTCGACCGCGTGTTCCATCCGCGCCGTGGACGTCGCATACGTCCCGGTCCGACTCGTGGTGTCCATGTGCCCGGCCGCCTCCTCGTTCCTTCTGTCGGTCCGGAGCGGCCCGCCCCCCTCGGGCGTCCTGAGTCCGGACAACAACTGAGCAGAATAGCCATCTCATCAACTCAAGATGGGGTTCAGGCGGGGGCGCGCGGGTCGCTCAGCGGGGTCGCTCCGCGGCTCGGTAGGGTCGCTCGGCTGCTCGGCGGGGTCGCTCGACGGCTCAGGTGGCGTCGGAATCGAAGGGCGGGCGTTCGTCCTTCTGGAGGCTCTGCGGCTTCTTCTCCAGGTCGGGGCCGGAGCTCTTCGTCAGGCTGGGGCCGGAGGTGCCGGACGTGCTCGATGCCGTCGTGGCGGAGCCGCCGACGGAGGTCCCGGTGTCGTGGCCGTTCACGGCGTCGGCCACCTCGACCATTTCCTTCCGCAGGTCGAAGCCGTTGCGGATCTCCTTGAGGCCGAGCTCGTCGTTGTCCATCTGCTTGCGGATGAACGTCTTCGGGTTGAGGTCCTCGAACTCGAAGTCCTTGAACTCGGGGCCCAGCTCCTGCCTGATGTCCTGCTTGGCGCTGTCCGAGAAGTCCCGGATCCTGCGGATGAACCGGGACACGTCCTGAACGACCTTCGGCAGCTTGTCCGGGCCGAAGACGAGCACGGCGAGGACCACGAGCGTCACCAGCTCGAGTCCACCTATGTCGTTGAACACCTTGCAGCTCCTTGCAGCTCCTTGCGATGTCCGCGTCGTCCGCGTCCCGGGGCAGGCCGAGGCCGGGTCCGGGCCGGTCCCACGGTACCCGGCGATCCTGTACGCCCGGTACTGTCCCGGGGCGGTTCAGCCGACCTCCGGGTGTTCCCGAGGTGGCGTACGGGTGGTCGGACGCTGTCGCCCAGCCACCGTGGGCCGTCTGTTGGCCGTTGCCGACCGGGACCGCCCGTCGGCAGCCGCTGCCGCCCGGAACCGGCGGCCGTTCTCGGCAGCCGCTGCCGCCCGGAACCGGGGGCTCAGCTGCTGGCCGCGGTGCCGAGGACCAAGGACAGGGTGCGCTCCTTGCCGCCTCGCTCCAGGGTCAGCTTCAGCCGGTCGCCGGGGCGGTGGGCGCGGATCTTCACGATCAACTCCTCACCCGAGTGCACCCGTTGGCCATCCACCTGGGTGATGACGTCGCCCGCCTCGATACCCGCCTTGTCCGCGGGCCCGCCCGGACGCACCGCCGGGCTGCCGTCCCCGGCCTTCTCCGCGACCCGCGCGCCGTCGCCCGTGAACTTGGTGTCGAGGGTGACCTCGATCACCGGGTGGGTGGCCTTGCCGGTGTTGATCAGCTCCTCGGCGACCCGCTTGGCCTGGTTGATGGGGATCGCGAAGCCGAGCCCTATGGAGCCCGCCTGACCGCCGTCGAGCCCTGAGCCGCTGCCCGCGGAACGGATCGCGCTGTTGATCCCGATGACCCGGGCCTTGGAGTCGACCAGGGGGCCGCCCGAGTTGCCGGGGTTGATCGGGGCGTCGGTCTGGAGCGCGTCGACATAACTGACGTCGCTGCCGTCGCCCTCCTCGCCGCCCGCGGTGATCGGCCGCTCCTTGGCGCTGATGATCCCGGCGGTCACCGTGTTCGACAGGTCGAAGGGCGCGCCGATGGCCACCACCGGGTCTCCGACCTGCACGTTCTCGGAGTTGCCCAGGCGCAGCGGCTTGAGCCCCGAGACGCCGTCGACCTTGACCACCGCGAGGTCGTACCCGGCGTCGCCCCCGACGACCTCGCCCTTGGCGGTCTCACCGCCGCTGAAGGTCACCGTGACGTCGCCGCCGTCGCCCGCGGGCTGCACCACGTGATTGTTGGTGAGGATGTGACCCCGGGCATCGAGCACGAACCCCGTACCGGTGCCCGCCTCGTCGGCCCCGCTGACGTGCAGCGTGACCACGCCCGGCAGCGCACTGGCGGCGATCCCCGCAACGCTCCCCGGCGGCCGCTCCTTGGACTCCGGCCCCGCCTGCGGCAGTTCAACGGTGCCCGCGGCGCCATTCCGCTCGACATACGCCCCTACGCCGCCACCGATCCCGCCCGCGACCAGCGCGAGCAGCAGCCCGGCAACGGCCAGGCGCCCCCGCTTCGGCTTCCGCCCTGGCGCGGCTCCGTCGACCCCGAGCAGGGGCTGGGGGCGCGAGGCGCTCCAGGGGTCGTACTGCTGCCAGGGGGCGGGGGCGGGGGTGGACGGCTGAGGGTGGGGCTGGGGTTGGGGTTGCGGCTGCGGGTGGGGGTCCTGGGGCGGCTGGGCCTGAGGGTGGTGCTGTGGGGGGTGGGTGACGGTCCCGTGGGGCGGGGTGCCGCTACCCGGGTTCGCGGGGTTCCCCGGGTTCGCCGGGAGCGGTGCGCTCTGCGCTTCGGCGTACGGAGGCACGGGCGTGCCCTGCGCCGGAGTACCCAGGCCAGTCGGGGCACCGCCGCCGCCCTGTGGAACCGGCGTGCCCTGCGCGGGAGTCGCCCCCGGGTGCTGAACCGGCGGCGCGGGGGCCCAGGGACCGGGCTCACCGTAAGGCGGGGTCCCGTACGGATCGGGATCGTGCAACGGCTTGGGCCGCTCCCTGACCGCCTCGGCAGCGGCAGGCGCCTGGGCGGTGCCGACGGGCTCAGTGGCATCCCCGGCAGCACGCGCCCCAGGAACACCCCCGGATATCCGCGCGCCCGGACCGCCGTCCACCGGAGCCCGGCCGTCGGCGGACCTGCTTCCCGCCGCCTGATCTGCCGTACCGGCCCGCTCCGCCTCGGGCTCCGTGGCTGTCTCGCCCGCCGCACTCGTCCGGGGGCGGCTCCACCACTTCGCCTTCGGCCCCGTGGACTTCGCCTCGTCCATGCTCTCCCCACACCTGGTCCGCGGGGCTCGGCCCGCGGCTCGTCGAACTCCCGCCTCAGCGGACACGGCCCACCCAGATTCAATCAGGTTTGCGAACCGCCGCGCAGAGTTCGCTCAGCGGCCGGACGGGAACGAGGCGTCCGTCGGGGGCTGGGGCAGCAGGGGCGAGGTGCTTGGTGCCGTCGCCTGCCCGGGTCGGCCGCCGAGGCCCGGCGCCGGGTACTGCGGGGAACCGGCGGGCGGACGTATCAGCGGGGACAGGGCGGTCGCTCCGGAGAGCAGCGGCGAGGAGCCGGGAGCGCGGGGCTCCTGGGCTCCGCCCGGGGCCGTGCCGGGGTCGGGTCCTGATCCACCGGGCAGATGTGTTCCGGAACCGAGCAGCCCGGGCCCCTGCGGTGCGAGCCCCGGCAGGACGGGTCCGGGCATGCCCGGTGGCGCCGTGCCCGTGATCGACATGGGTGTCGAGCCCGTACCGGGACCGCTCCGCTGCGCCCCGGTCAGGCCGAAAGCGCCGACTGTGTCCGTCGTACTGCCGCGTCCGGCAGAGCGGCGGCGTCCCGGGTCGGCCGCGGTGCCGCCGGAGGCGTTCGGGCCGCGCTGTGGGGCCGCCTTGGAGCCCCGTGACTCCGCGCCGGTGTCGGCCGGTATCGGGGTGCCCGTGGTCACCCCGCCCAACGCGATCGCGGCGAGCGAGACCGCCCCCGCGGCCGCGAAGGCGAATCGACGCCCGCGCGAGGCGGCCGCACGCTCCTGCGCGGTCCGGCCTGCGTCGGTCCGGCCGACCTCATGTATCCGAAAGCCGCGCTCCCGGGCGCCGCCGGGCAGCATGCCGCCGGGTGCCCCGGAGGGACCGAGGCCGAAGGTGCCGCGCCGTCGCGTGAAGACGCCGTCGGCCTCGGGCTCGAAGACCGTATCGGCCAGGCCCGAGGCGAAGGTGCCGGTCGAGTCGTCGTCACCGCCGCCGGGCAGTTCCTGGAGGCGGGCCAGGAAACTCTCGGAGGGGCCGGGTGGGGCCGTGGAGGCGAAGTACGTCTTCAGGCGTCGTTGGGCGTCGGCCTCGGCCTTGCACTTCGGGCAGGTGGCAAGGTGGGCGAGCACACGCTCGCGGGTGTCATGGCCCAGCTCTCCGTCCACCAGGGCGGCGAGCCGGTCCCCCAGGTGCTGCTCGGCGAGGTGCTGCTCGGCAGGGTTCCGCCGTGATCCACTCACGCGGTCGCGCCCCCTCGTCCCAGAGCGGGCACACCCATGACCGCGAGGGAACGGCGTTCGGCACGGGCCTCGGGTGAGCGGTGCTGGAGGGCCTTGCGGAGCTGGGAGCGGCCGCGGTGGATACGGCTGCGGACCGTACCTAGCTTGACGCCCAGGGTCGCGGCGATCTCCTCGTACGAAAGGCCCTCGATGTCGCAGAGGACCACGGCGGCGCGGAACTCGGGCGCGAGGGTGTCGAGCGCCTGCTGCACGTCCGCGTCGAAGTGGGTGTCGTTGAAGACCTGCTGGGGCGAGGGCTCGCGGCTGGGCAGGCGCTCTGCGGCGTCGTCACCGAGCGCGTCGAAGCGGATGCGCTGGCGGCGGCGGACCATGTCCAGGAAGAGGTTGGTCGTGATGCGGTGCAGCCAGCCCTCGAAGGTGCCCGGGGTGTAGGTGGAGAGCGAGCGGAAGACGCGCACGAAGACTTCCTGCGTGAGGTCCTCGGCGTCGTGCTGGTTGCCCGTCAGTCGGTACGCGAGGCGGTAGACGCGACCACTGTGCGTGCTGACGATCTCCTCCCAGGTGGGCGGAGTCCACGCCTGCGATTCCGCATCGGCGGCGAAGGTCGCGGTCTGTGCGGAGTCGGCGGCGCGGTCACGGTCAGCGGTGTAGGTCACGGATTTCGGCTCGCTCGCCGGCCTGAGGAAGCGCCGCAGTCGCGACACTCGTCCCCGGTCCCCGGCAGCGGCCGCACCTCCCCTGTCGGCTCTGGTGGTGTCCAGTGGAGCACCTACCATAGCCATCCCGTCCGTTAGCTCCGGATAAGCTTTTTTACGTGAATTTGGCATAAGCGCCGTTCTCCTTCCCCCTCCTTTCCAACGCCCGGTCCCATCTGCGGGTTCCCGGTCCAACGGATACAGTCACCGGCAGGCCGAGGCCGCCAACAACGGGGACAGGAGAGGGTCATTACCGCCAACCGGCAGACGAGCTGGGCGTTCGCCGACGCGTTCGTCGCCGAGGACGACGCCCTGAACTGGGCCCGCGAGCGGGCTCAGGAGTCCGGGCTGCGCCCGGTGTCGCCCGGCACCGGCACCGCCCTGCGCATGCTCGCCGCGAGCGTGGGCGCCAAGGCGGTCGCCGAGATCGGCACCGGAACCGGCGTCTCCGGGATCCATCTGCTGCACGGCATGCGCCCCGACGGCGTCCTGACCACGGTCGACCCGGAGCCCGAGCGGCAGCAGTTCGCCCGCCAGGCCTTCCGCGCCGCCGGTTTCGCGAACAACCGGGCCCGGTTCATCCCCGGCCGCGCCCTGGAGGTGCTGCCGCGGCTCGCGGACAGCGGATACGACCTGGTCTTCTGCGACGGCGACCGCATGGAGTGCCTCGAGTACCTCGCTGAATCGTTGCGCCTGCTCCGGCCCGGCGGCCTGGTCTGCTTCGAGGGCGTCTTCGCGGACGACCGTACGGTGGGCTCGGGACCGCAGCCCGCCGAGGTCCTGACGCTGCGGGAGCTGCTGCGTACGGTGCGCGAGAGCCACGACCTGGTGCCCGCGCTGCTGCCGATGGGCGACGGACTGCTCTGCGCCGTCAAGCGCTGAGCACGCGCCGGAGCGCCTGAGCATCCGCGCGCCCCACCGCGTCATCGGAGGCGGAGTCCCCCGACATGACCCTGCCCCAGCACGCTGTTAGTGTGCCGGGGCAGGAAAAACCGAATAAGCGCATCACGCGCGACGGCGGAATCGCCGTATTCGCATCGTTAGCCGACGACCTTCTTCAGGGCGTCGCCGAGGGCATCGGCTTCGTCCGGAGTCAGCTCGACAACAAGTCGACCGCCGCCTTCGAGCGGAACGCGCATGACGATGCCCCGCCCCTCCTTGGTCACCTCGAGCGGGCCGTCGCCCGTCCGCGGCTTCATGGCCGCCATGCTCGTTCCCCTTCCTGAAACCAGCTCACCGTCAGCCGACGGCCCCGTAACAGGCGCCGCGTCACCGGCATCGAACACATTGCTTCCCAGCCATTATCCCGCATCGCAGGACCCGATGACCAACATCGGTCCGCATCGCTTGCGCAACGCGCCTCCGCAAAACCACTCAATTCGGCGACGTGGCTGCGATACTGCGCCACCGCACATGCCCGGCGGACCGGCGATTCTTTGACGCAGGTCACATCCCGGCCCCCGTGCCCGGCGTAAGTGATCTACGTCATGCTGTGCTCTGACGACGGCTCCGAAGCGGGCGAGCCGCACCGACGGAGGGGATCCCCACCATGGCCGAAACCGTGCTCTACGACGTGACCGACGGACTCGCGACGATCACGCTCAACCGTCCCGAGGCCATGAACGCCATGAACACGGAGGCCAAGGTCGCGCTACGGGAGGCCGCCCTGGCCGCGGCCGCCGACGAGGCGGTCCGGGCGGTGCTGCTCACCGCCACCGGGCGCGCCTTCTGCGTCGGCCAGGACCTCAAGGAGCACATCGGCACGCTCCAGGCCGGGCGCGAGGCGGGCACCGGGGACACCATGAGCACGGTCCGCGAGCACTACAACCCGATCGTGCGGGCGCTCACCGAGATGCCCAAGCCCGTCGTCGCCGGGGTCAACGGCGTCGCCGCGGGCGCCGGATTCGGCTTCGCGCTCGCCGCGGACTACCGCGTGGTCGCGGACACCGCCGCGTTCAACACCTCGTTCGCCGGGGTCGCGCTCACCGCCGACTCGGGTGTGTCGTGGACGCTGCCGCGCCTGGTCGGGCGGGGCCGCGCGGCGGACCTGCTGCTGTTCCCGCGCAACATCAAGTCCGACGAGGCGTACGAGCTCGGCATCGCCAACAAGCTCGTACCGGCCGAGGAGTTGGCCGCCGAGGCGGAGAAGATCGCCCGGACGCTGGCCGCCGGTCCGACGCTCGCGTACGGGGCGCTGAAGGAGTCCCTCGCATACGGGGCCGACCACTCGTTGAGCCAGACGCTCGACAAGGAGGAGGAGCTTCAGGAGAAGGCGGGGACGTCGGAGGATCACACGATCGCGGTGCAGGCGTTCATCGCCAAGGAGCAGCCGAAGTATTTGGGGCGCTGACGAGTCTTCCGCATCACGTTTCCGTGCCGTCGGCTCGGGTGCCGTCTTCTGGAAGCTGCGCCCCCAGACCCTCGCTCTATCGCGCAGAGGGGGGCACCTCCCTGCGCGAGCGAACCCGAGAGCTTGGGGGAGCGCTCGTCCTCAAACGCCGGACGGGCTGGTTATTGCGCGCGACGCAGTCCGCCAGGTGGTCGTTGACCAGGCCGCAGGCCTGCATCAGGGCGTACGCCGTGGTCGGGCCGACGAACCGTATGCCGCGCTTCTTCAGGGCCTTGGCCAGGGCCGTGGACTCGTCCGTGACCGCCGGTACGTCACCGAGGGTGCGGGGCGCCGGGCGTGACCCGGGGTCCGGGGCGTACGACCAGATCAGGGTGTCCAGCTCGCCGGGCGACCACTCGGCGAGCACCTTGGCGTTGGCGAGCGTGGCCGCGACCTTGGCGCGGTTGCGGATGATCCCGGGATCGGCGAGCAGCCGCTCCGCGTCCGCGTCGGTGAACGCCGCGACCGAGGAGATCTTGAAGTCGGCGAAGGCGCGGCGGAAGCCCTCGCGGCGCCGCAGGATCGTGATCCAGGACAGGCCGGACTGGAACGCCTCCAAGGAGAGCCGCTCGAAGAGCGCGTCGTCGCCGTGGACCGGGCGGCCCCACTCCTCGTCGTGGTACGGCACATAGTCCTCGGTCGACACGCCCCAGGGGCAGCGCAGGGCGCCGTCCGGGCCGGGTACGGCGGCGCCGGTGGTCATGGGGCACGCTCCTCGGGTGCGGTGTCGGGGCCGGTCTCCGGTGCGGGCGGCTGCGGCGTGTCCTCCTTGAGCAGGCCGCCGCCGACCGCGGTCGCGCGGCTTCCGGCGAGGGACGCCTCCAGCTCGGCGATCCGGGCGTCCCGCTCGGCGAGTTCGGCGCCGAGGCGGCTCAGGGCGTCGTCCACGTCGGCCATCCGGTAGCCGCGTACGGCCATGGGCAGGCGGAGCGCGTCGACGTCGGCGCGGCCCACCGGGCGGTCGAGGGGCAGCGGGTCGACGGCCTGCTCGGGGGCCGCTTCGGGCAGCGCGGCCGACTCGCCGCCGCCCACGACAGCAAGGGTGACGGCGGCGACCACCACCACGAGCGCGATGAGCAGGATCCAGAACACGACCATCTCCACGGGTCCTCGGCGTCTCTTCCTCGGCGTCTCGCCGACCATGGCCCTCTCTCCCGGTCTCTGCGGGCCGCAGAGACCGGGAGACAGGACCATGTCCGATCGTGCCATGCGGCACTGACAGTTAAGGTCGCAGGCGACCCATGCGAGGAGGAGATCAGGGGATGCCTAGCCCGCTGCGGCTCGGACGGCGCGAGTTCGGCGCCCACGAGCCGGTGATCATGGCCATCGTGAACCGGACCCCGGACTCCTTCTACGACCAGGGCGCCACCTTCCGTGACGAGCCCGCGCTCGCGCGCGTGGAACAGGCCGTGGCGGAGGGCGCCGCGATCATCGACATCGGCGGGGTCAAGGCCGGTCCCGGCGAGGAGGTGTCGGCGCAGGAGGAGGCGCGGCGCACGGTCGGCTTCGTGGCCGAGGTGCGCAAGCGGTTCCCGGACGTCGTGATCAGCGTCGACACCTGGCGGCACGAGGTCGGCGAGGCGGTCTGCGAGGCGGGCGCGGATCTGCTCAACGACGCGTGGGGCGGCGTCGATCCCAAGCTGGCGGAGGTCGCCGCGCGGCACGGCGTCGGTCTGGTGTGTACGCACGCGGGGGGCGCGGAGCCCCGGACGCGGCCGCACCGGATCGCGTACGAGGACGTGATGGCCGACATTCTGCGGGTGACCCTCGGACTGGCCGAGCGGGCCGTGGAGTTGGGCGTACCGCGCGAGTCGGTGCTCATCGACCCGGGGCACGACTTCGGCAAGAACACCCGGCACTCGCTGGAGGCGACGCGGCGGCTCGACGAGATGGTGGAGACCGGGTGGCCCGTGCTCGTGTCCCTGTCCAACAAGGACTTCGTGGGCGAGTCGATCGACCGGCCCGTCAAGGAGCGGGTGATCGGGACGCTGGCGACGACGGCGGTGTCGGCGTGGCTGGGGGCGCAGGTGTATCGGGTGCACGAGGTCGCGGAGACGCGGCAGGTCCTTGACATGGTCGCCGCGATTGCCGGGTGGCGGGAGCCTGCGGTGGCGCGGCGGGGCCTGGCCTGAGGCGCTGGGGGCCCGCGGCCCCCAGACCTCGCTGCATTGCTCACCGCCCGACGCTTACCGCCCGACCTCCTTGGTCACCAGCGCGACCGTCTCCTCCACGTCGTCCGTCACGTGGAACAGAAGAAGGTCGTGTTCCGAGGCCTTGCCGCCGCCGATCACCGTGCCGCGCAGCCAGTCCACCAGGCCGTTCCAGTACTCCGTGCCGAAGAGGACGATCGGGAAGCGGGTGACCTTGCGGGTCTGGACGAGGGTGAGGGCCTCGAAGAGTTCGTCCAGGGTGCCGAGTCCGCCGGGCAGGACCACGAAGCCCTGCGCGTACTTCACGAACATGGTCTTGCGGACGAAGAAGTAGCGGAAGTTGACGCCGATGTCGACGTGCGGGTTGAGGCCCTGCTCGAAGGGGAGCTCGATGCCGAGGCCGACCGAGATCCCGCCGGCCTCGCGCGCGCCCTTGTTGGCGGCCTCCATGGCGCCCGGGCCGCCGCCCGTGATGACCGCGAACCCGGCCTCCACGAGCGCCTTGCCGATGCGGACGCCCGACTCGTACTCGGGCGAGCCCGGGGACGTACGCGCCGAGCCGAACACGCTGATCGCGCTGGGGAGTTCGGCGAGCGCGCCGAAGCCCTCGACGAACTCGGACTGGATCCGCATCACCCGCCAGGGGTCGGTGTGCACCCACTCCGAGTCGCCCTCGGTGTCGAGCAGCCGCTGGTCGGTCGTGCCCGGCGTGATCTGGGTACGGCGGCGTACGACCGGCCCCAGGAACTGCTCCTCCGGCGGGCCCTGCTCTGCGTGATTGACCATGAACATCCCCTTCCGCTCGCGGTTCCGCGAGTATGGGCGTACCCGCACCGCTGCTTCACCCTAGGTCGGGGCCCGTTACAAATGTCGTAAGAAGTGATGTCGGGCTACCGAAGTACGGGCCACTGAAGTACGGGCGGCCACTGAAGTACGGGCTTACGACGTCAGCCAGGCGCGGATGCGCTCCTCCGCCTCAAGGATCTTCGCCACCTGGACCCGCTCGTCCTCCTTGTGGGCCAGGAGCGGCTCTCCCGGTCCGTAATTGACCGCGGGCACGCCGAGGGCGCTGAAGCGGGAGACGTCGGTCCAGCCGTACTTCGGGCGGGCCTCTCCCCCGACGGCCGCCGTGAAGGCCGCCGCGGCCGGATGGTTCAGGCCGGGTCGGGCGCCGCCTGTGTGGTCCTCGACCTCGAACTCGGCGATGTCGCAGTCCGCGAAGTAGTCGCGTACGAACGCCTCCGCCTCCTCGGGGCTACGGTCCGGCGCGTAGCGGAAGTTGACCGCGACGGTGCACGCGTCGGGGATGACGTTGCCCGCGACGCCGCCCTCGATACGGACCGCGTTGAGGCCCTCGATGTACTGGAGGCCGTCGACGTACGGCTTGCGCGGCTCGTAGGCCGCCAGCTTGGCGAGGATCGGGGCGGCCGCGTGGATCGCGTTGGAGCCCATCCAGGCGCGCGCGGAGTGCGCCCGCTCCCCCTTCGTACGGAGCAGCATCCGCAGGGTGCCCTGGCAGCCGCCCTCCACCTGGCCGTCGGTGGGCTCCAGGAGAACCGCGAAGTCGCCCGCGAGCCAGTCCGGGTGGGCGTCGGCGACGTGGCCGAGACCGTTGAGGTGGGCCGCCACTTCTTCGTTGTCGTAGAAGACGAACGTGAGGTCGCGGTTGGGCTCGGTGACGGTCTGCGCGATGCGCAGCTGGACGGCGACGCCGGACTTCATGTCGCAGGTGCCGCAGCCCCACATGACGCCGTCGGCGTCGATCCGGGACGGGACGTTGTCCGCGATCGGCACGGTGTCGATGTGCCCGGCGAGGATGACGCGCTCGGCGTGGCCCAGGGTGGTGCGGGCCACGACGTTGTTGCCGTACCGGTCGACGGTGAGGTGCGGCAGCGCGCGCAGGGCCGTCTCGATGGCGTCCGCGAGGGGCTTCTCCTGCCCGCTCGGCGAAGGGAAGTCGACGATCTGGGCGGTGACCCGGACCGCGTCCTGGGTGAGGTCGAGCGGCGCGTCCGGCACAACGGGCGTACCCGTCTTACCGGTTACACCGGTTACACCGGTTACACCGGTTACGCCGGGTGCGGTCGGCTGCGCGGGCTGGGTCTCGGGCATCTCGGACATGGCACCGACCCTAAACGTTCGCTTCATGAGACCGCGCTCCCGGCCGTATCCCGGACTCCAGTACGGTTGGCCCGTGCCTGACCAGCCCTCCACCGCCCGCCCCCGGCGCGGGCGCCTCCTGCGTGCCGGAGCCGCCGTCGCGGTGCTTCTCGGCCTGGCCGGGTATCTGCTCGTGCAGTACGAGGGCGGGGGCCGCCGCGCCCCGCGGTGCACGGTCGTCGCGGGCAAGGGCGACGGCTCGACGTACGAGATGACGCTCCAGCAGGCATCCAACGCCGCGACGATCTCGGCGGTCGGCACCTCGCGCGGGCTGCCGGAGCGGGCGGTGACCATCGCGCTCGCCACCGCGCTCCAGGAGTCGGCGCTGCGCAATATCGACCATGGCGACCGGGATTCGGTCGGCCTCTTCCAGCAGCGCCCCTCGCAGGGCTGGGGCAGCGCGCGGCAGATCATGGACCCGGCGTACGCGTCCGGGAAGTTCTACGAGCATCTGGAGAAGGTGCCGGGCTACACCCGGCTTCCGCTGACCGTCGCCGCGCAGAAGGTGCAGCGCAGCGGCTTCCCGCAGGCGTACGCGAAGCACGAGACGGACGCCGCGCTGCTCGCCGCCGCCCTCACCGGCCGGGCCGAGGCCTCCTTCCGTTGCGCCGCGAAGCCGGATGCCGAGCCGGGTGACCCGGCGAAGGTACGGGCGGCGCTCACCCGGGACTTCGGGCCCGACGTGCTGCCGAAGACACAGCCGGCCGGGGCGGAGTCGGCAGCGGACGCGGACGCGGCGGCGAACGGCGGGAAGGCGGACGCCGGGCGGCGCACCGTGGCCGTGCCGGTCGGCAGCGGGGCGGCGACCGGGGCGGGCGCTGCCGACGATCCGAAGCGGAACGCGCGCCGCGGCTGGGAGTTGGCGCACTGGGCGGTGGCTCAGTCGGGCGTCCTGGGCATCGAGCGCGTCTCGTACGCGGGCTTCGAGTGGAGCGCCGCCGACGCCGACGACGCGGCGGCCCAGTGGCACAAGGCGGAGCCGGTCCGGTCCGCCGGGGACGCGAAGGCCGCTAGGGACGGACAGGACGGACGCGGCAGTCGGGGCGGACAGGGCAGTCAGGGCGCACGGGACGGAAAGGACACGAACGAGGTCCTGATCGTCACTGCGCAGTAGTGCGGGGGCTCACTCGAAGGAGGGGTCCCGGTCACGTCACGTCGACGCGGCGCGCGGACCCGTCGGCGTTACCCCGCGAAACGACGGATTCCTTGGGAACGCTGCGCAGTGAGCGTTCTGCAGGCGCCTCAAGGGCTTCCGTTTTTTCAATGTTCGTCCGGTTCTCGCGGCAGTCGATTATGCGACGCATTGCCAACTCTTTACGTCGGTGCACCGCAACCTTCGGACGGGTTCGAGCGGTAGTCACGGCGTCCGTACGCCGGACCAGTCCGGAATGCATCACGTCGGGCACACCACGTTCTCGATCGACAAAGGAGCACCATGTCCCTCCCCCTGACCCGCCGGATCGCCCGTGCCGCGCTGCTCGGTGCAGCGGGCGCAGCCTCCGTGGTCGGTGCGGCCGGCTCCGCGAGCGCCGTCAACGTTCCGGCCACTCCTGACCTGGGCGGACTGTCCCAGCTGGACGGCGCCGGCCTCGGCAACACTGTCGACCAGGCGGCACAGGGCCTTTCCGGCCAGGCGACCGACACCGGGAGCCAGGCGACCGACACCGGGAGCAAGGCCGTCAAGAAGGCGGTCCCGGCCGCCGGTAAGGCCGTCGACAAGGCGGGCAAGCGTGCTACCCCGGCGGCACAGAAGGCTACGGGCACCGCGACCAAGGCGGCGGGCGACACCGCCGGTTCCACGAAGGGTGGCCTGCAGACGGAGGGGCTGCCCACGGACTCCCTGACGTCGGGGGTCAGCAGCGGGCTGCCCGCCAGCGGCATTGGCCCGGTCGGTGGGGCGCTGCCGCTCGGCTGACGTCACGCTCGCCCCTTGGGTGGGCCCGGGAGGTTCTGCCTCCCGGGTCCACCTTTTTGCGTGCCCACAGCTAGGAGGCCGGGGCTACAGGCGCTTGACCGCCTCCGCCACTCGCTCGTCCGTCGCCGTGAAGGCCACACGGACGTGTTGGTTGCCCGCCTCGCCGTAGAAGTCGCCGGGCGCGACCAGGATGCCGAGGTCCGCGAGGTGGGCGACGGTGTCCCAGCAGGTCTCGCCCCGGGTGGCCCAGAGGTAGAGGCTCGCCTCGCTGTGTTCGATGCGGAAGCCGTGGTTCAACAGGGCGTCGCGGAGGGCGGTGCGGCGGGCGGCGTAGCGCGCGCGCTGTTCCGCTACGTGCGTGTCGTCGCCGAGGGCCGCGACCGTGGCCGCCTGGACCGGCGCGGGCGTCATCATGCCGCCGTGCTTGCGGATCTGGAGCAGCTCGCCGAGGACCGCCTCGTCACCGGCGAGGAAAGCCGCCCGGTAGCCCGCCAGGTTCGAGCGCTTCGAGAGGGAGTGGACGGCGACGATGCCCTCGTATGTACCGCCGCAGACGTCCGGGTGCAGGACCGAGACCGGCTCCGCCTCCCAGCCGAGCTCCAGGTAGCACTCGTCGGAGAAGAGCAGCACCCCGTGCTCGCGGGCCCACGCCACGGTCCGGGTCAGCTCGTCCTTGCTCAGGACCCGACCGGTCGGATTCGAGGGCGAGTTGAGCCAGAGCAGCTTCAGGCCCGCCGGGTCCAGGTCGGTCAGGTTCTCGACCGGATCGTCGTACGTCACGTACTGCGCGCCCGCGAGCCGCGCGCCCACCTCGTACGTCGGGTACGCCAGGCGCGGATAGGCGACCCGGTCGGCCGGGCCGAGGCCGAGCTGGGTCGGCAACCAGGCGACGAGCTCCTTGGAGCCGACCACCGGAAGGACGTTGCGGTGCCCGACCCCGCGCGCGCCCAGGCGGCGCTCCACCCAGCCGGTGATCGCGTCCCGCAGCTCGGCCGTGCCCCACACCGTGGGGTAGCCGGGCGAGTCCGCCGCCGCGATGAGGGCCTTCTGGATCAGCTCGGGGACCGGGTCGACCGGCGTTCCGACCGACAGGTCGACGATGCCGCCGGGGTGCGCGGCGGCCGTCTCCTTGTACGGCTCGAGCTTGTCCCAGGGGAAGACGGGAAGGCGCGCGGAGACCGCGCCGGGGGCGGGACGGGTCACGGGATTGCTCACTTTCTCGTACGTGCTCGCGTTGCCGTACGTGCTCTCGTACGTACGCGCACGTGCTCTCTCGTACGTAAACGCCTCGGTCCCGTGCGGCAGCGGGGGCCGTACGGGACCGAGGGGCGAGCCGTCGCTTACTGGTTCTGCGGCGGCAGCGCGGCGATGAAGGGGTGGTCGCGCTCGATCAGGCCGAGCTTGCTGGCGCCACCGGGGGAGCCGAGCTCGTCGAAGAACTCCACGTTCGCCTTGTAGTAGTCCTTCCACTCCTCGGGAGTGTCATCCTCATAGAAGATGGCCTCGACCGGGCAGACCGGCTCACATGCCCCACAGTCGACGCATTCATCCGGGTGGATGTACAAGGACCGGGAGCCCTCGTAAATGCAGTCGACCGGGCACTCCTCGATGCACGCCTTGTCCTTGACGTCGACACAAGGCTGCGCGATGACGTAGGTCACGCTGTCGTTCCTCCTCGGTAGGGCGCTGGCGGGCCTCCTCAGGCTCCGCCGCCTGGCGCGCGGGAGCGCGGCGTCGTCGATGCCCGCACCTAGTATCTCCGTTCCTGGGCATGATCCGAACAGGAGGGGCGGACAGAGCTGTGGAAATCATCGGAGGCGGTCGCCTCGAAGTCCAGATTACCTCTGCTGACGTGGGTAAACGCGTGTCCGTGCGGCGCTTGAACCGGGACGTAAACGGCACCGAAAAGTTCACTGACACGGTGGGCGTGCTCACATCCTGGGACGGCGGTGTGTTGCTCATCACACGCCGGAACGGCGAGATCGTCCGCATCCCGGATACCGATCTCGTCGCGGGCAAGGTCGTGCCCGCCGCCCCGGCGCGGCGGCGCGGGCCCGCGACCTCCTTCGATGAGCTGACGCGGGTCATGGCGCGCGCCTGGCAGCCGGTGGAGAGCGAGCGGCTCGGCGCGTGGGAGCTCAGGGCGTCCGCCGGGTTCACCCGGCGGGCCAACTCCGTGCTGCCGCTCGGTGATCCGGGGCGGCCGCTCGACGAGGCGCTGGCGTATGTGCGCGGCTGGTACGCCGACCGCGGCCTGCCCGCGTACATCCAGGCCGCCACCGGGGCCGAGGGCACGCAGGAGCTGCTCTGCGCCGAGCTGACGGAGCGCGGCTGGACGCGGAAGGCCAGTACCGAGGTGTGGATCGGCGGGCTCGCGGCGGTCGGTGACCTGGACGTGGCCGACGAGGCCGGGTCGCGGGTGCGGCTCGCGCGGTCCCTCGAGTCGTACGACGATCCGTGGCTGCGCCGCTACCAGCGGTTCGCGGAGCCGTCGGCGGAGGTCCTGAAGGTGCTCGGGAGCGGGCCTTCGGTGTGGTTCGCGTCGGTGCCCGGCTCCCAGGACGATCCCGCCGGGGTGCCCGCGGCCATCGGGCGGTGCGTGGTGGACGGGCGGTGGGCCGGGTTCACCGCCGTCGAGGTGGACCCGGAACAGCGCCGTCAGGGAATCGCCTCCGCCGTCATGGCGGCCCTCGCGCGGCAGGCCCTGGACGAGGGGGCCTCGGCGGCCTGGCTACAGGTGGAGGAGCAGAACGAGGGGGCGCGGGCGCTGTACGCGGGTATGGGGTTCGCGGCGCACCACAGCTACCACTACTACCAGTACAACCGGTAGGCGTAACCGGTTATACCGGTAAGACCGGGTGAGAGGCACGGCACGTATGAGCAGGCATGTATGAGCAGGCACGCATGAGCAGCGGATCCGGCGAATCGGGCGACATTCGGCGGCAGTTCGCGGAGGAGGCCCGCTCCGAGCGGCCCGACCTCTCCCGGCTCTGCCTGCTCATCGGCGCGGAGGCGGACCCGGGGCTCGGCGAGGCGGGCATGGACGCGGCGGAGATCGAGCTCGACCGGCTCGCCGGACTGCTGCCGTACCGGCCCGGCGGCCCGCGCGCGTGGGCGGACGCGTTGGCCGAACTCCTCGGTGAGCGCTGCGACTTCAGGGGTACGCCCGCGGACTACCGGCGCCTGGAGTCCTCGCTCCTGCACGAGGTCCTTCGGCGGCGCCGGGGCCTGCCGATCCTGCTGTCCGTGGTGTGGATCGAGGTGGCGCGGCGGGCCGGGGCACCGGTGTACGGCGTGGCCCTGCCCGGCCACTTCGTGGTCGGCTTCGGGCCCGGGGACGTGGCCGACCGGGTCGACCTCGGCGAGCAGGTGCTCGCCGACCCCTTCGACGGGGGGCGGCCGCTCGCGGGCGGAGAGGCGGAACTGCTGGTCGTGGGCGCCACCGGGGAACCGCTCGACCCGACGATGCTGCGACCCGCGGACCCGCTGGAGATCGTGCTGCGGGTGCTCAACAACATCCGGGCGTGGGCGGCGGCACGGCCCGAGCAGTCGCATGTGGGGTTGTGGGCGGTCGAGCTGTCGCTGCTGCTGCCTTCGCATCCGGCGCGGCTGCGGTACGAGCGGGCGCAGTTGCTGGTGCAGCGGGCGGAGTTCGAGGTGGGGGCGCGGGAGTTGGAGTCGTACGCGGACGTGGTGGCGGCGGTGGACGAGGACGCCGCGGCGCGGATCCGGCGGGAGGCGCTGGCCGCGCGGGCTCGGTTGAACTGAGGGTTCCCCTCGTCTTGGCGCCGCCCGGCGACGGAAGGAACCACCGCACACCCGCGCCCTACAGCCAGCCCCGCTCCCGAGCCACCCGCACCGCATCCGCCCGGTTCCGCGCAGCCAGCTTCTGGATAGCCGTGGAGAGGTAGTTGCGGACCGTTCCCGGGGAGAGGTGGAGGGTCGCGGCCAATTCCGCGTTCGTGGCGCCGTCGGAGGCTGCGCGGAGGACCTCGCGTTCGCGGTCCGTCAGGGGGTCGGCGCCCTGGGACAGGGCTGCGGCCGCGAGGGTGGGGTCGATGACCTGTTCGCCTGCCAGGACCCGGCGTACCGCGTCGGCGAGTTGGGCCGCTGGGGCGTCCTTGACCAGGAAAGCGTCCGCGCCTGACTCCATCGCCCGGCGCAGATAGCCGGGGCGGCCGAAGGTCGTCAGGATGAGGATCTTCAGGGACGGGAGTTCCTTGTGCAGCTGCGCCGCTGCCTCGAGGCCTGTGCTGCCCGGCATTTCGATATCCAGGAGCGCCACGTCCACCTCATGCTCGCGGGCCGCCGTCAGGACCTCGTCGCCGCGGGACGCCTGCGCGACCACCTGAAGGTCCGGTTCCAGGTCGAGGAGGGTCGCGAGGGCCTCCCTGACCATCGCCTGGTCCTCGGCGAGCAGCAGTTTGATCATGGGGCGGCTCATGACGCGGATCCTACGGGGGCGAGCGGTACGCGGGCCGTGAGCGTGAAGCCCGGGCGGCCGGAAGCCCGGGCCGCGAGGGACACGGGGGCTGCGGACGCCGCGGGAGCCGCGGAGGCCGCCTCCAAGGTCCCCGAGACCGCCGTCAGGCGCTCCCGGAGCCCCGTGAGGCCGTTGCCCGGGACCGCCGCCCCGCCGACCCCGTCGTCCGCCACCGTGAGCTCGAGGACCGGACCGGCAAGCGTCTGGTGCTCCGCGAGCGTGACCGTGCAGCGGTGGGCCCCGCTGTGCCGTACGACGTTCGTGACCGCCTCGCGCAGCGCCCAGGCCAGGGCCGATTCCGACTCCTCCGGCAGCTCCGGGCCGCAGGAAGCGGGCGCCTCGGCCGGTACGTCCGCCTGGATGCCCGCCGCCGTCAACGCCGTGCGGGCGCCCGCCAGTTCGGCGGGGAGCGTGGGCCGCCGGTAGCCGCTGACGGCCTCGCGCACGTCCACGAGGGCCTGGCGGCTGACCCGCTCGATGTCGGCGACCTGTTCCGCCGCCTTGTCGGGGTGGTCCGGGAGCATCCGGCCCGCGAGCTCGCTCTTGAGCGTGATCAGGGAGAGCGAGTGGCCGAGCAGGTCGTGCAGGTCGCGGGCCAGGCGCAGCCGCTCCTCGTTGGCGGCGAGCTGGGCGACGGTCGCCCGCGCCTGGCGCAGCTCCACCGTCGTACGGATGAGATGGCGTACGCCGGTGAGCGCGAACCCGGCGAGCAGGGCGGGCACCACCAGGGCCGTGATGACCTCGCGGGGGTGGCCCTGGGTCAGCCCGATGGCCACCATCACGGCGGTGACCAGGGGGATCACGAAGGACGCCGCCCGGAACGTGAGCGCGGCCCCGGCCGACACGGAGACGTAGACGAAGAGCACCAGCCACTCCGGCCCCAGCGTCAGCGAGAGCGCGGCCGCGAGGGCGGCGAGGAAGACGATGGTCACGGCCACGCGGCGGCGCCCCGGCGGGCGCGCCATCTGCCGGAAGACCAGGGCCAGATAGACCACGACGAACGTGGCGAGGCCGAGCCAGCCGAGCACGGTCGCGAGGGCGGTGTGCTCGCCGTCGAAGAGGTCCTTGACCGGGGCCGTCATGAAGGCCAGCCAGATGCCGATCCACAGCAGCTTCTGGGCTCCCTCGCGGCGGGTACGCGGCGGGCTGCCGATCACCGCCGTGCCGGGCGGCGGCTCGCCGGTCGTCGTGTCCGTCGCGCCCGTCGTATCCGTCATGTCGTTCTTCACGCCTTCAGTGTGTCCTTGCGGTACAGCCAGGCCGCGCCGCCCGCGAAGAGCACGAAGTACGCGGCGAGCAGCGCCAGGTCCCCGGCCCCGGGGGCGTTGCCCAGTTCGATGGCCTGGCCGAGGGCGGCGTACGCGTGCGTGGGCGTCCAGTCGGCGACGTTCCGCAGCCAGTCCGGGAAGGCGGTCACGGGCATCCACAGGCCGCCGAGGATGGAGAGCCCGAAGTACACGATCATCGTGACCGGGCGGACCGCGTCACCGCTGACCAGATAGCCGATGGCCACCCCGAGCGCGGCGAAGACGAGACTGCCCGCCCAGATGGCGCCGGTCAGCGCGGCCCACTGCCAGGCGGCCAGGTCGACGCCCTTGCCGAGCCCGCCGACCGCGAGCACGAGCACGATCGCCGGAAGCGAGACGACCGCGGCGCCCGCCGTCTTGGCAAGCACGTAGCCGCGGCCGGGCAGCGGGGTGAGGCGCAGCTGGCGCACCCAGCCCTTCTCGCGCTCGGTGGCGATGCGCTGGCTGTTGCCGACGAGTACGGCGGTGATCGCGCCGAAGGAGGCCATCGCGACCATCGTGTACATCAGGCCGGTCAGGTCGCTGTCCGGGATCCGGTCGCTCGCTCCGGCGCCGCTGGTGAGCAGGAGGAAGAGCACAGTCGGGTAGACGACCGAGAAGAACAGGAACTTCCGGTTACGGAGGGTTCGGGTGATCTCCAGCTTGATCAGCGTGTTCATCGTGCGAGCTCCGTGATCTTCGTGTTCTCCGTGTTCTCCGTGATCTCCGTGTTCTCCGTCGTACGTTCGGCCGCTTCCGTCAGCGCGACGAACGCCTGCTCCAGGCCGAGGCCCGCGACTTCGAGGTTGTGGGGGTAGCGGCCGAGGCCGTACAGGGCGTGGACGGTCGCGTCGGCGTCGTACGACTGGATGCGGACCGTACGGCCGGATACGTCAAGGGAGTTGACGGCGGGCAGCGCACGCAGAGCGGCGGGGTCGGCCGGGCCGTCGAGGTCGAAGGAGATGTGCCGGGCGCCCGCCCGCGCCTTGATCTCGGCGGCGCTGCCGTCCGCGAGGAGGCGGCCGCGGTGCAGGACGAGGACGCGGTCGGCGACGGCGTCGGCCTCTTCGAGGTAGTGCGTGGCGAACAGGACGGTACGGCCCTGGTCGGCCTGCTCGCGCATGGTGGCCCAGAACGCCTGCCGGGACGTGACGTCCATGCCGGTCGTCGGCTCGTCGAGGACGATCAGGTCGCCGGCCCCGGCGGTGGCGAGGGCGAAGCGGACCCGCTGCTGCTGGCCGCCGGAGAGCTTGTCGACCTTGCGGTCGGCGAGCTGCGCGATGCCCGCGCGGGCGAGTACCTGGTCGACGGGGTACGGGTGGGGGTGCAGGGCGCAGCCGAGCCGCACGAGTTCGCGGACCGTGACCTCCTCCATGAGCCCGCCGCTCTGCAGCATCGCGCCGACCCGGCCGGTGGCGATGGCCTCGCGAGGGCTGATGCCGAAGAGTTCTACGGTGCCGGTGTCGGCCGGACGCAGGCCGAGGAGCAGGTCGAGCGTGGAGGACTTGCCCGCGCCGTTGGGGCCGAGCAGGGCGACGGTTTCGCCGCGGTGGAGGGTGAAGTTGAGGCCGTCCACGGCCCGCACGTCACCGTAGCTCTTGGTGACGTCCTGGAAGCGGACGGCGGCGTTCACTGTGGTGGTTCGCATGGGTTCCACGGTGGCCCGTGGGGGTGCGTGCGGGGCAGTGTCGCGCGTCGTCGGGTGGGGATGACAGATGTCATGGGTCGGGTGCGGTCGCTGGGGGCGACGTACGAGGGCGGCGCCCCCAACTCCTGGGGTGCGCCACCCTCGTAGGTGCTGTGCTGTAGGGGCTCTCAGCCCGCCGCGCCCGGGTCCGCGCCGATCTCGACGATGCGGTCGGCGGCCGTGCGGCCGAGCAGGGCCTGGTGGACCGCTGCGGCCACGTCCCTGACGGTGACCGGCTTCTTCGTGCCGTCGCCCTTGGTGAGCAGGACGTCGTCGAAGGCTCCGCCGTAGAGCCCCTTCAGGGCAGCCTCGTTGTACTTCACCGTGAGCTTGCCGTTCTTCGGCACCATCGTCAGGAACTTGTAGATGGACTTCTCCGGGCTGAACAGCACCGTGTGCGCGGCATCCGTCCGGACGGTGATGGGAGCGGACATCGCGGGCTCCGCGAACGTCTTCATCGCGCGGTCGACCTCGGCCTTGGAGATCTTCGGGTCCACCCCCACGACCGGGAGCTCGACCGGGCTGGGGTCCCCGGTCTCCACGTGGGTGCGGTACGCCGCCTCGACGGACGCGACCGAGGCCTCGAGGTTGAGGCTCTTGCCGGACTTGCCGTAGACCGGGACCGCCTTGCCCGAGACGAACTTGATGGTGCCCTCGCGCGCGCTGCCGGAGCTGCCCGCGACCCGCTCCAGGGCGTCCCTCAGCTTCTCCTCGTCCGTCGGCATCGTCGGCTCCACGGTGCGCTCGACGCCGAAGAGGGAGCCGATCACGGAGACCGGGTTGTAGTCGGCGCCGGCCGCCGCGTCCACCGTGGCCGAGGTGTCCAGGGAGAGGCCCGCCTGGCTGGGCTTGAGCGTGGCCTTGTCGCCGTCCACGGAGAGCTGGAGCGGCTGCTGCGTCCGCTCGCCGAGGGCCGCGTCGAGCTTCTTCTCCGCCTCTTCCTTCGTACCGCCGCCGATATCGACACCCAGGACGGTGGTGCCCTTCGGCACGTCCGTGCTGTTCATCAGGAGCCCGGCACCGTACGCGACGACGATCAGGCCGACGACGCCCGCGCCGACAAGCACCAGCTTGTTCTTGCCCTGCTTCTTCGCCTGCCGTCCGGAGGCGGCGGTGTTGGTGGTCGGTTCGTCGTCGTACTCGTGCGGGTCGTCGGCCGCGTGCTGCTGTGCGTGGGACGGCGGGTCCGGGAGTACGGGGGGTGTGTGCGGGGTGTGCGGGGAGTGCAGCGAGGTCGGCGGCGCGAACGGCGAGCCGACCTGGCCGGGTCCGGCCTGCCCGCCCGGACCGCCGGGACCGCCCGGCCCGCCCGTGCCGTGTATGACGGGGATGCCGCTGCTCAGGGTGTCCCCGGAGACGTGGCCTCCGGAGGGCCGTGCACCGGGGCCGGAGCCGGGACCTTGGCCCTGGCCCTGGGTGGGGTCGGTGATGTCGTCGGGGGTGCCGCGTCCTGCCGGGCCACCCGGGCCACCCGGGCTACCGGGGCCTCCAGGACCGCCGAGGCCACCCGGGGTGCCGAGGCCGCCCGGGCCGCCCGGGGCGCCGAGGCCGCCAGGGCCACCTGGACCTGCCGGGCCGCCGAGGCCACCTGGACCTGCCGGGCCACCGGGGCCGCTAGGGCCGCCCGGACCCGCGGGAGCGCCCGTTCGGCCCGGACCACCGGGACCGGCCGGGCCGCCAAGACCTCCAGGGCCACCGGGACCGGCCGGGCCACCGGGGCCACCCGGACCACCCGGACCGCCCCCCTGCTGGAACGCGGCAGGCAGCGCGGGACCGTCGCCCGTGACCGGACCACCGGTCGGGCCTGCGGGACCCTTCGGGCCCGCCCCGGGCCCACCCGTGAGACCACTCCCGGGCCCACCCGCAGGACCACCCATCGGCGGGCCACCCATCGGCGCCCCGCCACGCGGCCCCAACTGACCGGCGCCCGGCCCACGGGAGCCCTCGCCGGGACCACCGCCCGGACCACCACCGGGACCACCGGGAGGACCACCGGCAGGGTTCGGCGGGGACGGAGGCCGCTGCTGGGGCGCCTGCGGGTTCTGCTGTGCCTGTGACTGTGCCTGCGCCTGCGACGCAGGCTTACGCGGCGCGAACCAGTCGCTGCCCCGGCCCTTGGGCCTGGCCTGCTCCTGCGGCCGCCCACCGCCGCCCTGTTCACCACGGGCACCACTGCCGGGACCGGTAGGACCACCGGAACCACCGGGGCCACCAGGACCACCGGCCGCACCGTCGGGGCCGCCGCCAGAGGCGCCCGCGCCCCCAGCACGCCCAGCTCCCTCGGCCCCGTCCTCAACTGGCGTACGCATCACCACAGGAGGGATCGGTCGCGAGCCCGGGATGTTGATCCGGATGCGCGTGGTCAGCTGTGTCTGGGTCTCCGGCCCGTCGGCAGCGCCGTCCTCCGCGGGGTCCTCGCCCGCGGGGGCTGTGGGCTCGTCGCCGCGCTGCAGCCAGCGGTCGTCCGGGACCGCACCGCGGTCCCCCGTGCCGCTTCCGTACGGCGGTGTCCCCGACGGGTAGGCGGCGCCACCGCGCCCCTGCGGCCCGGAGGACGAACTCTCAGTTTCACGACTCAAGGCAGGTTCTCCCGATCGGCTCCGCCGCCCGTCTTGGCCATGCGCGGGCAGCTCGGCGGCGCGCACCACCATACTGTCCGCGCCGGGCGGGCACCCCGGGACCGGCGACCAAGCCGCCGCGCCCCCAAGTCGCCCCACAACTCAAAGCAGCAAGTCCGGTGTCCGGTAGGTCACTTGGCAGGTCGGCCGGAGGACTGCCCCGGCTGCATGGGCGCGCCGAGCGTGGCGCACATCACAGCGGCGAGCATTCCGCCCAACAGGTAGACGGACGGGCCAAGTCCGGCACCGTAGGCGAAATCACCCTCGGGGCGGGCAAAGGAGAGCAGAATCGCCGCCGCCAGCCAGCCCGCACCGGCCGCGTACGCCCCGCCCCGGCCCTCGACCGCGCGTACGCCGCCGTAACAGACCCCGAGCACACCGAGCAGCGCGAGCAACAACCCGCCCGGAAACCAGCCCCCTTGGACCATGGCCTGGACCAGCGCCCCGGCGACCCCGACCAGCGCGCCGAGCAGCACAAGGACGACGTACAGCAGAACCCTCATCGGCTCTCCTCCGCCGCACCTGGACGCCCCGGAAGCCCCGAGATGCCAGGGATACCCGGGATCCCCGCGAACAGGTCCGTCTCCCGCTCCCCCTCCGGAGCCCCGGACTCCCCACGCGCCAACTCGTAGTACTCGACCCCGAAGATCGGCTGGGCAAGGTGGTTGGAGAGCGCGAACCAGGGGCCGCTCACCTCGATCTGGGTGGCGTGCGCGTGCATCGCCGCGGCCTTGCGGTCGGCGTACGCGGTGCCGTCGACCTCGGTCGTGACCAGCTCGTCGGGCACCACGCCCGGCACGTCGTTGACTTGGGCGGCGGCGTCCCAGGGCAGGCCGGGCAGGGCGTGCTCGCAGAGTTCGGCGAAGCGGCGCTCGGCGGCGGTGCGGGGCACCCGGTTCCAGTAGATCTTGGCGATGTCGTGCGGGTCGCCGAGGTCCTTGCGGTAGGCGCCCTCGGCGGCGAGGTCGGCGGCGCGCATCGCGACCCGGTGGGCCTGGATGTGGTCCGGGTGTCCGTAGCCGCCGTCGGGGTCGTAGGTGATGAGGACCTGCGGGCGCAGCGCGCGGATCACCTCGACGAGCGGGGCGGCCGCGTCGTCCACGGGGGTGCTCCAGAAGGCACCCTCGCGGTCGTTCTGCTCGGCGCCCATCATTCCGGAGTCACGGAAGCGTCCCGGGCCGCCGAGGAAGCGGTGGTCGGCGACGCCCAGCTCCTTCATGGCGGCTCTCAGTTCGCCGATGCGGTGCGGGCCGAGGGTGTCCTCGCGGTCGGCGGCGAGATGGGCGAGCGAGGCCGGGATGACCTCGCCCTCCTCACCGAGGGTGCAGGTGACCAGCGCGACGCGGGCGCCTTCGGCGGTGTACTTCGCCATCGTCGCGCCGTTGTTGATCGACTCGTCGTCGGGGTGTGCGTGTACGAGGAGCAGGCACCTGTCCCGGCGGGCCGCCAGTTCGTTCATGCGCACCAGCCTAATGCGCCACGCCCGGCCCCCTCAGGACTTGATCCGGGCAGGCCACATCAGAACTTGATGTCGCCGAGCATCCCGGCGACGTTGGTGGTCAGCTCGCTGATCGTGGGTGCCACAGAAGAGCTGGCCAGATAGAACCCGAGCAGTACGCAGACGAGCGCGTGCCCCGCCTTCAACCCCGACTTGCGGATCAGCAGAACGACAATGATCGCGAACAGCACCACCGCCGAAATCGACAGGGCCACGGCGGTTCACCTCCAGAGCAGCCAACACAGCGAGCAAAACGGACAAACAGCACGAGCAAAACAGACAACTGCGGTCACGCCGGGGCGAGTAGCGGACAGACGAGCTGCGGGACCACCGCCTCCCACCCAGCGCTACGGATCATAACTTTCCGTGCGTACGCATGGATCGGTGCATGGCAGCACAAGGGGCGCATGGAAGCGCGACGATCAGTAGCCTCGGGGCATGACCTCGCCACCTCCCTCGCCCCGCCCTTCCGCCCTGTCATTCCCACGCCAGCAAGCGCGCACTCAGCGGTTCACGCTGGGGGCGCCACGCGCGTTCACCGTGTCGCCCGACGGCTCCCGAGTGGTCTTCCTGCGCTCCCGCTCGGGCACCGACCGGGAGAACCTGCTGTGGGTCCTGGACGTCGACGACCCCCAGGGTTCCGCCCCGTCCACCCCCGCGACCAGCACGTCCACACCCGAGGAGCCCGCCGAGCGGGTCGCCGCCGACCCCGCCGCGCTGCTCCGCGGCCGGGCCGAGGAGCTGTCCGCGATCGAGCGGGCCCGGCGCGAGCGCAGCCGCGAGAGCGGCGCCGGAATCGTCGGTTACGCCACCGACGACGCCGTGGAGCTGGCCGCGTTCGCGCTCTCCGGACGGCTCTTCACGGCCGAGCTGCGCGCCGGAACCGCCCGTGAACTCCCCGTGCCGGGGCCGGTGATCGACCCGCGCCCCTCGCCCGACGGCCGGCATGTGGCATACGTCTCACGGGGCGCGCTGCGTGTGATCGGCGCGGAGGGGGACGGGGACCGGGAGCTCGCCGGACCCCACAGCAATGACGGCAACGACGCTGACGAAGCCCATGACGCCACGGCCACGCGGACGGTGACGTACGGCCTCGCGGAGTTCATCGCCGCGGAGGAGATGGGGCGTTCGCGCGGCTACTGGTGGTCGCCGGAGTCCGACCGGCTCCTGGTGGCCCGGGTCGACGACGCTCCCGTACAGCGCTGGTGGATGGCCGACCCGGCGCACCCGGACCGGGAGCCGACCGCGGTCGCGTACCCGGCGGCGGGCACGCCCAACGCGGACGTGCGGCTCTTCGTGCTCGGCCTGGACGGCGGCCGTACCGAGGTCGTCTGGGACCGGGCCCGTTACCCGTATCTGGCCCGCGCACACTGGTCGGCCTCGGGCGCACCGCTGCTCCTCGTACAGGCCAGGGACCAGCGCAGCCAGCTGTACCTCGCGGTCGACCCGGAGGACGGCTCGACCCGGATGGTGCACGCCGACGAGGACCCGGACTGGCTGGAACTGCTGCCCGGGGCCCCGGCGTGGAGCCCGTCCGGGCAGCTGGTGCGGATCGCCGACGAGGGCGGGGCACGGGTCCTCTCGGTGGGCGAACGGCCGCTGACCGGACCGCAGTTGCAGGTGTGCGCGGTGCTCGACATCGCCGACGAGGACGTCCTGATCGCCGCCCGCGCGGGCGGCGCGGCGAGCAGCGCGGAGACCGGCGAGACGCATGTGTACCGGGTCAACGAGCTGGGCGTGGAGCGCGTCTCGCAGGAGCCGGGGGTGCACTCGGCGGTCCGCTCCGGCGGGGTCACGGTCCTTGTCTCGGCGCGACCCGAACACCCCGGCGCACAGGTGCAGGTGCTGCGGGACGGCAAGCAGGTGGCGCTCGTTCCGTCGTACGCGGAGCGGCCCGGCATCACGCCGCGCGTGACGCTGACCGAGGTGGGCGAGCGGCGCATCCCGTGCGCCGTGCTGCTCCCGACCGGCTACAAGGAGTCGGACGGTCCGCTTCCGGTGCTGCTCGATCCGTACGGCGGGCCGCACCACGCGCGCGTACAGGCGGCGCACAACCCGTATCTCACCTCGCAGTGGTTCGCGGACCAGGGCTTCGCGGTCCTGATCGCGGACGGCCGGGGGACGCCGGGGCGGACGCCCGCCTGGGAGAAGTCGATCCGGGACAACCTCGCGGCGGCCGTCCTGGAGGACCAGGTCGAGGCGGTGCAGACGCTCGCCGGGTCGTTCCCGTTCGACCTGTCCCGGGTGGCGATCCGCGGCTGGTCGTTCGGCGGGTATCTGGCCGGGCTCGCGGTGCTTCGGCGGCCGGATGTCTTCCATGCGGGCATCGTCGGCGCCCCGGTGACCGACCAGCGCCTGTACGACACGCACTACACCGAGCGGTACCTGGGCGACCCGAACGTCCAGCCCGCCGTGTACGCGGAGAACTCGCTGGTCTCGGACGAGGGTCTGGTGGGTGCGGTGGCCCCGGCGCGGCCGATGATGATCGTGCACGGCCTTGCCGACGACAACGTGGTGATGGCGCACACGCTGCGGCTCTCCTCGGCGCTGCTCGCGGCCGGGCATCCGCACGAGGTGCTTCCGCTCTCCGGGGTGACCCATATGACGCCCCAGGAGCAGGTGGCGGAGAACCTGCTGCTGCTCCAGGTGGACTTCCTGAAGCGGACCCTCGGTGACTGACCCAGCCTGACCGGGCACGGGCGACCGGGCACGGGCGAGGGAAGCGATCGGCCGGGGTGCCAGACGCACCCCGGCCGATCTACGGCACCCGCACGGCCGTACGCTGCTCAGCGTGGCTTGTCCGTATATCGGAAGTGCGTCGGTCAAGTTGCCCGCGTGTAAACGTAGTTGAGGCTCGTTAATCGACGAACGTCGCACCCGCCGGGGCCGCGTCAAGCACGCCGCCGAATCGATCTGCGGACCATTTCAATCAAGGATCTATTCGATCTTTTCCCGCGGGCCCGCGTCTCTTGACGGCACCAGCTGTTCATTGCCAAAGTCCGCTCAAATCACGGCGATTGACCGTGACGTGCCACGTACCACCTTCACGTACGGGGGCTTCACGTCATGAGCGACTCCACGCAGGAATCCGTCGAGGCAACCGGCGTACCGTCCGGGCGATCTCCCGGACAGTTGATGTGGCTCCGCTTCAAGCGCGACCGGTCGGGTGTGATCTCCGGTTGCATTGTGGTGGGGTTCTTCGCGATCGCGCTGCTCTCCCCGGCGATCTCGAAGCTCTACGGAAAAGATCCCTATACGCGGTACGGGCAGACCAGGGAGGGCCTGCTCAACGACTACGGATATCCGATCAAGCCGAACGGCGGCATCGACGGCGAGTTCTGGTTCGGTATTGAACCAATTCTCGGGCGCGATGTGTTCACCCAACTCCTTTACGGGATGCGGACCTCGCTGCTTCTCGCCCTGGCCGTGACCGCCGCCTCGGTGCTCACCGCGATCGTGCTCGGTGTCGCCGCCGGATATCTCGGGGGCCGTGCCGACTATGTCATCGGCCGGGTCATCGATCTTCTGATGGCCTTTCCGAATCAGTTGTTCTTCGTGGCCTTCATGCCCATCGTGGTGGCCCTGTTCGTCGACCCGCGGGACGAGACGCCGACGTACATCCGCTGTCTGGCGCTGGTTCTGGTGCTCTGGTTCCTGGGGTGGATGGCGCTCGGGCGGATTCTGCGCGGGGTGACGCTGTCGCTGCGGGAGCGGGAGTTCATCGAGGCGGCGAAGGTGAGCGGGGCCTCGCCGTGGCGGATCATCCGCAAGGAACTCCTGCCGAATCTCGTCACCCCGATCCTGGTGCAGGGCACCTACATGATGCCCAACGCCGTCACCTCCATCGCCGGGCTCTCCTTCCTCGGCGTGGGCCTGGTCGAGCCGACCCCGGACTGGGGGCGGATGTTCGCGATCGGCGCCGATCACTACGAGAACGACTTCACCTATCTCTTCTTCCCCGGGGTGGCGATGGTCGTCTTCATCGTGGCCTTCAACCTCCTCGGGGATTCGGTCCGGGACGCATTCGACCCCAAGACCAACCGCTGATCCATCGCTGAAAGGGCAGGTGCTCAAGCAGCCATGACTGGTATTCAGCTATTTCCGCAGCACAGAAGACGGACCGCGGTGGTCGCCCTCGCGGCCGGGGCCCTGGTGCTCAGCGCCTGCAGCAGCGGGGGCGGGGGCGGCGGCAAGGACGGCAGCTCCGGCGAGGGCACAGTGCCCGAGGCCAAGGAACAGGGCCTGATCACCTTCGGCGGCGCCGAGGAGTCCACCGGCCCCGCCGAGGACGTGCCCGGCGCCAAGCCCGGCGGCACCATCCGGATCCTCCAGCGGGACAGCTTCGCGCACCTCGACCCGGCACAGATCTACGTCTCCGACGAGGGCTCCCTCGCCACGCTTCTGCACCGCCGCCTGACCACCGTGAAGCTGGACAACGACGGCAAGTACCAGGTGGTCGGCGACCTCGCCACGGACAGCGGCAAGTCCAGTGACGGCGGCCGGACCTGGACGTACAAGCTCAAGGACGGGATCAAGTTCCAGGACGGGTCGCCCATCACGTCCAAGGACATCCGGCACACCTTCGAGCGGCTCTTCGCCAAGTTCGTCACCGAGGGCCCCACGTTCATCCAGACCTGGATGGCGAACACCGCGGGCGCCGACTACCGCAAGCTGCTGCCCGACGGTCCGTACAAGGGCGAGCACCTGCCGGACAGCGTTCTGGAGACCCCGGACGAGAACACGGTCGTCTTCCACTTCAAGGAACCGCAGAACGACCTGCCGTACGCGCTCGGCATGGCGGGCTACGGCGTCGTACCGGCCGGGGCCAAGGACACCAAGCAGAAGTACGACAAGAAGCCGCTGGCCTCCGGCCCGTACAAGATCCAGGAGTTCAAGACCGGCAAGTCCATGACACTGGTCAAGAACACCGAGTGGGACCCGAAGACGGACGCGTCCCGGCACCAGTACCCGGACAAGTTCGAGATCACCTTCAACCACCAGAGCGACGACTACGCCAAGCGCGTCATGTCCGACACCGGCGAGAACCAGTACGCCTCCACCTTCACCAACCAGGTGGACGCCGGCTCGGTGCCGAGGGTGATGGGCAACAAGGAGCTGAAGGACCGTTCCCTCGCGGGCTACCAGAGCTTCGTCGCCCAGTTCGCCATGAACATGGACCGCATCAAGGACAAGAAGGTCCGTGAGGCCATCGCATACGCCTTGCCGATCAAGTCCGTGCTCTCGCCGTACGGCGGCGCCGCGGGCGGCGACCTGGCGGCCAGCCTGATCAGCCCGCTGCTGCCCGGCCACGACAAGACGTACGACCCGTACGGCAAGCTCAAGAAGCCGAACGGCGACCCGCAGAAGGCCAAGAAGCTGCTCAAGGAAGCCGGGAAGACCGGCATGAAGCTGACCTACGCCTACAACAACAGCGCCGAGGACCAGCAGGTCGCCGTCGCCGTCGCCGACGCCCTCGAGCAGGCCGGGTTCGACGTGCAGCGCAAGGAGCTGCCCGCCGACACCTACTACGACCTGGTCGGCAAGGCCGACAATCAATACGACCTGTACCGCAACAACTGGGGCCACGACTGGCCGAGTTCGTCCACCGTGATCCCGCCGCTCTTCGACGGCCGGAAGATCGCCGACGGCGCGAACAACTACTCGCACGTCAACGACCCGAAGATCAACTCGGAGATCGACCGGATCTCCAAGATCGCGGACCCGGCCGAGGCGGCCAAGGAGTGGTGGAACCTCAACAAGTACATCCTCGAAGAGGTCCTGCCGGTCGTCCCCGCCTACTACTACAAGCAGCTGCAGATCAACGGCTCCAAGATCGGCGGCGCGGTCTACAACGACGACCTGAGCGGGATCGACCCGACGAAGCTGTACGTCAAGCAGTAGGCGTCTGACGGAACACGCGGTCGCGCCGTCGGCCCGGTCCCCGACCCCGCCGACGGCACGGCCCCGGTCACTCTCACGGAGCCCGCCATGCTGCGATTCCTGGCCCGACGATCCCTGGGCGCCCTGGTCATTCTGGCCATCATCAGCGCCTTCACGTTCTTCCTCTTCTACAGCATTCCGCGCGACCCCGCGCTGCTCGCCTGCGGCAAGAACTGCACCCCCGACGCCCTGAAGATCATTCGCGAGAACATGGGCATCGACAAGCCGATCCCGGTGCAGTACTGGGAGTTCATGTCCGGCATCTTCACCGGGCGCGAATTCGCCGTCGGGCCCTGCCCGGCGCCGTGTCTCGGCTACTCCTTCGTGGACAACAGCCCCGTCTGGGAGACCATCCTCGACCGTTTCCCGACCACGGTCTCGCTCGCGGCGGGCGGCGCGGTGGCCTTCCTCTGCCTCGGCCTGAGCGCCGGGATGCTGGCGGCCTGGAAGCGCGGCACGCTCGTCGACAAGGTGGTCAGCTCCACGTCCCTGGCCCTGAGTTCGATGCAGATCTACTTCGTGGGCCCGCTGGTGCTCGCGCTCCTCGTGTACCGGCTCGAATGGTTCTCACAGCCGAAGTACGTGCCGTTCACCGAGGATCCGGTCGGCTGGTTCGTCGGCCTGATCATCCCGTGGTTCGTACTCTCCCTGATCTTCATCGCCAACTACACGCGTATGGCGCGCTCCTCGATGATCGAGCAACTCCAGGAAGAGCATGTGAAAGCGGCCCGCGCCAAGGGCATGAGCGGCCGCACGGTCTTCTTCCGGTACGCCTGGCGGGGCTCGCTCATCCCGATCGTGACCATCTTCGGCATCGACATGGGCTCCCTCTTCGGCGGCGCGGTGATCACGGAGTTCACGTTCACGCTGCCCGGGCTGGGGCGCCTCGCGGTGCAGTCGGTCCTCAACACGGACCTGCCGATGCTGATGGGCGTCATGCTCTTCGCGGCCACCGCGATCATCCTCTTCAACATCCTGGTGGACGCGGCGTACGCGTTCATCGACCCGCGTGTACGGCTGTCCTAGGAGACCTGAAGTGGCGTTTGTGACCAAGGAGTCCGATGGCCGGGACGAGGGCGGGGGCGGCATCCCCGCGGACGACGGCAGCTTTCTCTCGGTACGCGATCTGAGAGTCCGCTTCGCCACCGAGGACGGCGTCGTCAAGGCGGTGGACGGGGTCTCGTTCGAGCTGCGGCGCGGCCAGACCCTCGGCATCGTCGGCGAGTCCGGCTCCGGCAAGTCCGTGACCAACCTGTCCGTACTGGGCCTGCACGACCCGAAGAACACCACCGTGACCGGCGATATCGTCCTGGACGGCAGCTATCTGATCGGCGCCGCCGAGCGCACCCTTGAACGCCTGCGCGGCAACAAGATGGCCATGATCTTCCAGGACGCGCTGACCGCCCTCTCCCCGTACTACACCGTGGGCCGGCAGATAGCGGAGCCGTACCGCAAACACCTGGGCGCGTCCCGGAAGCAGGCGCGGGCGCGCGCGGTGGAGATGCTGGAGAAGGTAGGCATCCCCAACGCCGCGCTCCGCGTCGACGACTATCCGCACCAGTTCTCCGGCGGCATGCGGCAGCGCGCGATGATCGCCATGTCCCTGGTCTGCAACCCGGACCTGCTGATCGCGGACGAGCCGACGACGGCGCTCGACGTGACGGTCCAGGCCCAGATCCTGGACCTCCTGAAGGACCTGCAACGCGAGTTCGGCTCCGCGATCATCCTGATCACGCATGACCTGGGCGTGGTGGCACGGACCGCGGACCACATCCTGGTGATGTACGCGGGCCGGGCGGTGGAGCGAGGCACGGTACGTGAGGTGCTCTCGGCACCCCAACACCCGTACACCTGGGGCTTGTTGACCTCGATGCCGCAGCTCGACTCGGACGTGGAGCAGCCGTTGACGCCCATCCCCGGCACTCCGCCGAGCCTGCTCGACCCGCCTGGCGGGTGCCCCTTCCACCCACGCTGCGCCTTCGCGGCGGAGGTCGGCGGGGGACGGTGCGCGGTGGAGCGGCCGGAGCTGCCCGAGGGGCGGGGGGCGGCCTGCCATCTGACGGCGGAGCAGCGGGGGCGGTTCTACGGGGAGCGGATCAGGCCGAGGCTGGGTGGGGGGAGCAGGCGGTGACGACTCCACTGGAGAAGAACAGCGCCCTGGAGAACAGTCCGCGGGAGGACAGTCCGCGGGAGAAGGCGCCTGCCCCGGAGGGGACACTGGCACAGGCACCGTCAGTGGGCGCCGCCGCCGAGCCGCTGCTCGTGGCCGAGGGCCTGGTCAAGCACTTCCCGATCCGCGGCGGCTTCCCGGTGAAGCGCACCGTGGGCGCCGTCCAGGCGGTGGACGGCATCGACCTCACCGTGCACCGGGGCGAGACGTACGGCCTGGTCGGCGAGTCGGGCTGCGGCAAGTCCACGCTCGGCCGCACGCTCGCGCGGCTCCTGGAGCCGACCGCGGGCACGCTGACGTACCGGGGCCGGGACATCACGCACGCGGGCCGCAGGGAACTGGCGCCCATCCGCCCCGAGATCCAGATGATCTTCCAAGACCCGTACGCGTCCCTGAACCCGCGGCAGACCGTGGGCACGATCGTCGGCGGCCCGATGGAGATCAACGGGATCTGCCCACCGGGCGGCCGCGAGCGCCGCGTGCGCGAGCTGCTGGAGACCGTCGGTCTCAGCCCCGAGCACTACAACCGCTTCCCGCACGAATTCTCCGGCGGCCAGCGCCAACGCATCGGCGTGGCCAGGGCCTTGGCCCTGGAACCGAAACTGATCGTGGCGGACGAGCCAGTATCGGCGCTCGATGTCTCCATCCAGGCACAGGTGGTCAACCTGCTGCGACGGCTCCAGCGGGAGCTGGGCATCGCGTTCCTGTTCATCGCGCACGACCTGGCGGTGGTACGGCACTTCTCGCAGCGGGTGGCGGTGATGTACCTGGGGCGCATCGTGGAGGTCGGCGACCGGGAGGCGATCTACGGGCGGCCGCGGCATCCGTACACGCACGCGCTGCTTTCGGCGGTACCGGAGGTGGATCTGACGGGGAACGGAACGCCGGGAGGCGGCCCCCGCGAACACATCCGCCTGACGGGAGACGTCCCCTCCCCCATCCACCCACCCTCGGGCTGCCGCTTCCGCACCCGCTGCTGGAAGGCCCGGGAGCGCTGCGCGACGGAGACGCCGCCGTTGGTGCGGCTGGCGGGGAACGGGGCGGGGCACCTTACGGCTTGCCACTTCCCGGAGGATGGCCAGCCGAGTTAGTACGCAGATTTAGTACGTGGATCTAGCACGTGGATTTAGTACGCAAGGTGGGAAGGGCTCAGTGGGTGACGTAATAGATGGCGGCACCCAGCAATGCGACCAACGCGGCCGCGAATTGGATGGTCCAGGGGCCGGAGGCTTCTTCATAGGGGATGTTCGGGTCCGCGAGGACCTCACGGAGGGCTTTGCGGTGGCCGAGGATCCCCAGCGGGCCGGAGAGCACCAGGGCGCAGTAGACGGGGAGCATTTCGACGAGAGGTTCGTCGTATGCGGCGCTGAATCCGGCGATCGGGAGTATCGCGGCCAGGGGGCCGGCGGATACGAAGAGTTTGTAAGCCCTTGTGGGCATCGCCGCTCGCATGGTGACGATCCAGAGCCCGGCCCCCGCTGCGGCGAAGAGCCACCACAGCGGGGAATTCTGCAACGGCATGTTCCATCCTTCTCGGAGACGGGCGGCGAGCGCGCTCCGGCCCGCTCGCCGCCGCTGTTGATGAGGGAAAGGGGCCTTACGCGGTGAACCAGCCGACGACCGAGGCCGCCGCGTCGTTGATCCCCTTGATGGCGGCCTTGCCGACATTGCTGACCATCTGGCTCGCGGCGAGACTTCCCACGCCGCCGAGGCCCAGCGACAGAGCGATTCCGCCGACGGACGTCATGAAGTTCGAACTCCCCCAGCCGTAAGCCTTCGCATTGTACAGAGCACTGGTCGCGGCGAACACGAGCGAGAGTCCGGCCAGGCCGCCCGCGAGCAGCTGGCCGCCGGGAATGAACGCCGCGACCACGGCAGCGCCGCCGAGTACCGCGCTGATACGGCCGAATGCCGTCGCGGCGGTTTTGGCGCTGTCGACCTGCTCCTTGCGGATCTGCTCGGTCGTGACGGTGTCGTGTTCCGGGGAGTCGGCCGGGTCGACATTGTTGTCCTCGTTCTGTCGGGCCTCCGTCGCCTTCCGGGCCGCTTCCGCGGCGATCTCGTCCTTGCGCTTCTGCTGGGCGATGGATTTGGCTTCGGCGGCCGCGGCCTGGGCGGCGCTCGCGTCCTTTCCCGCAGCGATCGCATCCGCATAGGCCTGGTCCGCGGCGGTCTGGGCGCTGGACGCGGCGGCGACCGCGGTAGTGGCCGAGGCGATCGCCTGGTTGGCGGAGTAGTTCGCGCGCCGCCCTGCCGCGCGGGCGGCCGCGGCGGCGTCGGAGGCCCGCTTCGCGGAGGCAGCCGCGTCGGCTGCCGACGCGTCGGCCTTGGTAGCGGAGGCGGCCGCATCGGCGGCGTAATTGTCCGCGTCCGTGGCGGACTTGGCGGCCTTGTCGGCCCACTGCTGCGCCTCGGCGGCCGCACCGCGTGCCTCGGCGGCGGCCTGAGCCGCCTCGGCGGCGTCCTGGAAGGCCGCGGCCGCGATCTGGGCGGCGCGGGCGATCTGTGCCTCGATGGCGGCGACGTGGGTGGCGGTGTCGTCGTCCGCCTGCTGTGCCTTGTGGCGGGCGGAGCCGACGAAGCGCTCCAGCATCCACTGCGGGCCTTCGAGTGCGGTCTGCGCGGCGGCCTCGACATTGGGGCCCGCGCCGTTGAGGGCGGCGAGCGTCGTGACCCGGTCGTCCTCGGTCCTGGCCTGGTAGTAGCCGGTGAGGAGGTAGCTGTGCAGGGCTTCGACCGTGTCGGCGTCCAGGGCGGCGTTCGCGGCGTCGGTCACCGCCTGGCCCGCGCCGTTGAGGGTGCGGAACACCTCGGCGCGGTAGTCGTCGGCCTGGACCGTCAGGGCCCCCTGGGTCAGGAAGTCGGTGACGGCCTGCTCGCTGGTGCCGGCGAGCACCTCCTTCGCGGCTTCCGCGAGGAGGGCGCGGCCCGCGCTCGCCAGGGTGAGGACCTTCTCACGGTCGTCGAGGCGGGCCGCCCGCTCGTGCGCCGCGTCGACCCAGTCGACGACGGCCTGGTCGTCTCCGGACAGTGCCTCCTGGGCGGCCTGGCCGGTCCAGTTGCCCGCGGCCGCCATCAGGAGGACGGCGGCCTTGCGGCCGAGCGAGGCCTTCTGCGCGGGGTCGCTCGCCGCTCGCGCCTGGGTCAGCAGGGTGCGGGCCTCCTCGGCGGTCAACTCCTGCTCGGTCTGGAGCTTTTCGATCCGGGCGTGGTAGGCGGTCTCTTCCTTCTTCAGCTCTCGGGCCGCCTCGATCGCCAGGGCACGTTGCTCGGCGACCTCCGCGGCCTCCGACTCCCGGGCGAGCGCCGCGACGTTCTGCGCCTGGGTGACGGCATCGGCTGCTTCGGTGGCAGCGGCGATCGCGGCGTTGGCGTGAGTGGTGGCCTCGTTGGCCCAGTCCTGGGCTTCACCCGCGGCCGCCGCGGCTTGCTCAGCCGCCGCCGCGGCGGCGTCCGCGTGGTCGGCGGCTTTGTTGGCGGCCGTGTTGGCCTGGCGGGCGGCGGTCGCCGCTTTGGCGGCCAGGGCTCCGGCCCGGTCGGCGGCGGCCGTGGCAGTGGCGGCGGCCTGGTTGGCCAGCGCCGCTGCGTCCCTGGCGCGCTTGGCCTCGGCCTCGGATACCCCTGCGGCCGTGGCGGCGTCGGCCGCGGCGGTGGCGGCGGCCGCGGCGTTCTGCCCGGCCCGCGCGGCCGCCGCACTCGACGTTTGCGCCTGGGCGCTGGCGTCCGCTGCGGCGGTCGCGGCGGCGGCGGCCTTACGGGCCTTCTTCGCGGTGTTCCGCGCGGTCTCGGCGGCCTGCCGGGCGGCCGAGGCCTGGGTGGCGTCCTTCGACGCGGCGGACGCGGCCCGCCAGGCGCGGACCGATGCCCGCGAGGCGGTGGCGGCCGCTGCGGCCGCGGCCTGGGCGGCGCTCGCTGCCGTACGGGCGGCCGAGATCGCGGTGCGGGATGCGGCAACTGCCGTACGGGCGGCCGCCGCCGCGCCACTCGCGGCGTCTGCGGCGCGGCCCGCGGCACGCGATGCCTTGGCCGCTTCGCCCTGTGCCGCGGCGGCCTCATCGGCGGCGACCAGGGCGGCCTTCTTGGCCTCGGCCGAGGCGGCCTCGGCGCGTTCGGCCGCCTCCTTGGCCTCGACGGTGGCCGAGTGCGCCCGCAGGCCGGCGCCCTCGGCCTGGACGACCAGCTGGTCGATGGTGAGTTTCTCCTGGTCGCGGGCGCGCGCGAGATGCTGGCCGCGGGCCAGGAACTCATGGATATCGGCGGCGGTACCGTTCAGGGCGCGGTTGATCGCCTCGGTGAGATTCGGGCCCGCGCCCGTGAGCATGCCGATCGTCTCGACCCGCTCGTCCTCCTGGCGTGCGGTGATCTGTCCTTCGTTGAGGAAGGCGGCCAGGGCGGCCGGAGTGCCGTCGTCCAGGGCCGCGTTGGCCTCGCGCACCACGGCCTTACCGCCCGCGCCGAGGATCGTGAGGACCGCGACCCTCCGGTCGTCGGCGAGCGGCGCCTCGTACCCCTGGGTCACGAAGGCGTGCAGGTCGGCATCGGTGCCGGACAGGGCGAGTTGGGCCTGCTCGCGCACGCCCGGTCCGGCGCTGTTGAGAGCTTCCAGGACGGCGACCCGCTCGTCCTCGGCGCGGGCCCGGGCAAGTCCCGTGCCGAGAAAGGCGGTCAGGGCGGCCTCGGTTCCGGGCAGCACCGCGGCGGCATCCTTCTGCACCGCGACGCCGCCGAGGTTCCAGGCGTCCACGGTCTGTGCGCGCGGTCCGTCCGCGCCGCCGCTTTCGGCGGCGGCCGCGGTCGGGGCGTTGCGTGTGCCCACCACGGTTGCTGCCGTCGCGGCAACCGCAAACGTCAGAAACCGCCTCCGGGAAGGCCCCATTTCGGACACACCGGATCTAGCCGTATTGCGTCTCAGCATATTCGCTCCACGCCCCACAGATTCAGTTAGTCGGACATGCACTGGCGTGCATCACCTCAAGAAAAGGCGCACCGCAACCTGCCAGAACACCGACCGGCACCGCAAGGAGGGGCATCAAATGCCCCCTTTACCATCCCTTGGCGCACGTCATTAAAGCGGACACATGGGTAATTCACGGGCGGGGAAAAATTTTACCCCTACCTAAGGCAACCCTTAGTCGAGCCGCCGCCACCGCTCTGACCGGCAAGAACCGGCAGCAAGAGGCTTGCGGAATCGGTCACTTCGGATGGTATGAAGGGGCGTCAAAAGTCATGAGGCCAGTGGGAACGGTCGCCGCGCAGGCGCGTCGTGTCCCACCGAGCGCTATGCGCGAATGCCGAATTCGCCAGGGACGAGATATTCGTGAGACGTAGACTTTTCGCCGTCGGCATTGCCGTACTGGCGGCCCTTTTCGTGGCCGTTGGAATAACCGGCACAAGCATCGGAATAGGCGGCCCGCAGACGGCGGTGGCCGCCGATCCGCCACCCTTGGCGTTCGAGGACTATGCCTATCCGAACGCCGCGCAAATCAAAACAGAGCAGGGCATTCTGCTCAAGAAGGGCGACGGGCACATCACGCTCGTCGACTGTGCGAGCGAGACCGGTCTGATCGAGGTCTGGTCCCGCAGCAATGACAAGTTCTGCTTCAAGGTCACCGGCGACTCCGGCTGGCTCACCCTTGAACTGCCCTCGGTCTACGGGGTGAAGGGCAACGACTACGCCGTCGAGGTCGACATGACCGTCGAGAACACCAAGAAGACCTACAACATCGCCCGGAACAGCTGGACCCAGGTGGGCGAAACCGCGGACCCCGAGGGGCGCCCGCACACCCTCGTCGAGATCCGCGCGGTCATGTAGCCGTCTGGAACGTGAAGTTCCCGGAAGTCGGGCCGCCCTTCCCGGCCTTCGGCCCGCTCCTGCCAAGCCGAGACCCACTCACCCAAGGAACACTCCGTGCGCAGATCCTCCGTGCCCAGACCGTCCGTGCCCAGACCCGGACCCAGACCCCGCGCGGCCGCGCTCGCCGCCATACTCGCGGCCGTCACCGCCACCGGCGCCCTGTCCGCTTCCTCCGCACAGGCCGTGGTCGGTGATCCCGCCGCTGACGGCACCTACGCGTTCACCGCCAAGCTCACCATGGGCAATTACGAGCGTGCCTGCTCCGGTGCGCTGGTCGCCGCGCAGTGGATCGTGACAGCGGCCAGTTGTTTCGCCACCGACCCGGCCGCGCCCGAGACGGTCGCCCCCGGAAAGCCCGCGCACAAGACGACGGCCACCATCGGCCGTACCGACCTGAATTCCACCACCGGAACCGTCGGCGAGGTCGTCGAGATCGTCCCGTCCCCCGGCCGTGACCTGGTGCTCGCCCGGCTCGCCAAGCCGACGAGCGGCATCGTCCCGGTGCCGCTCGCGAGCACCGCGCCCGCCACGGGGGAGACACTTCAGGCCGCCGGATACGGCCGGACCGCGACTCAGTGGGTGCCCGACAGGCTGCACTCCTCCGCCTTCACGGTGGAGCCCTCGGCCGGCTCCGCCGTCAACCTCACCGGCGCGACCGCCACTTCGGCGATCTGCGCGGGCGACACCGGAGGCCCGCTCCTGCGCGGCAGCGGCACGTCCACCGAGCTGGTCGGCGTCAACAGCCGCTCCTGGCAGGGCGGATGCTTCAACAACGCCGACGAGACCCGCACCGGCGCGACAGCGGCTCGCACCGACGACATCACCGAGTGGATCAACACCACGGTGAACGCGACTCCGGCCACCGACTTCAACTGCGACGGCGCGGTCGACACCGCCGTCGGCGACCCGGACGCCACGGTCTCCAGTTACGCCAAGGCGGGCCGCGTACAAGCGATCTACGGTGCCGGCAAGGGCAACGTCGAACTGTCCCAGGCGCTCACCGCCGTCTCCGGGGCCCCCGAGGCCGGGGACCGTTACGGTGCCGCGCTTGCCACCTTCGACCACAACCTCGACGGCTGCACCGACCTCGCGGTCAGCGCACCCGGCGAGTCCATCGGCACCGAAGCGGGCGCTGGATTGGTCACCGTCCTGTACGGCTCGCCGGACGGGCTCGCCCAGGGCAAGGCCACGCTGGCCCTCCGGCAGGGCGCGGGCACCGGTGCGCTTGCCGCGCTCACCGCGCAGGCCGGGGACGGCTTCGGCAGCGCACTCGCCGCCGGGACGACCACCAGCGGCGACCCGTATCTGGCGATCGGTACGCCCGGTGAGGACGCCGGCACCCTGACCGATGCGGGCGGGGTGAGCTATCTCTACGGCACCGGCACGGCCAACGTTCTGATCCACCAGGACAAGACGGGTGTCCCGGGCGCCATGGAGAAGGACGACGCGTTCGGTTCCTCGCTGGCCGGCTCCCCGCAGCATCTCGCGATCGGCACGCCCGGCGAGGCGATCGGCACCACCGCGGCAGCCGGTGGTGTGGGGCTCTTCAGCCACACCAGGAACTCCGCCGGGATCCCCACCGGCATCGCCGGACTCGACCAGGACCTGGCCGAGGTCGAGGGCAGCGCGGAGACCGGTGACCGATTCGGGACCTCCGTTGCCCTGGTGCCCTACCGGGCCACTGCAAGCTCCCCCGGCAACGAGTCACTCCTCGCGATCGGCACGCCCAGCGAGGACAGCAGCACCGTCAAGGACGCCGGACGGGTCGATGTCTTCAAGGCCACGATCAGCGGCTACAGCCAGCTGTCCGGGTTCTACCAGAGCTCTCCGGGCGTGGTCGGCGCGATGGAGGCGGGCGACGCGTTCGGCAGCACGCTTTCGGCCGTCGCCACCGCACCCGGCGAGGTCAGCACCGCGCAGAACACCCTGCTCGCGGTGGGCGTGCCCGGCGAGGATGCCGGGACCACCGTGGACGCCGGTTCCGTCTACACCTTCGGGATGCTCGGCGCGCCCGGCGACTCCGACGTCCCCGTCTACCCCGGCAAGGCCGGTGTGCCCGGCGCCCCGGCCGCTGGTGAAAAGTACGGCTCCGCCGTCCACACCACCGGCAGTCACCTCTACCTGGGCGTGCCCGACGGGCCGTCCCCGCACGGCCGGGTGCACACCGTGCCGTGGGCGAACATCACCAGCGCCGCCACCGAGGCCGTGACGACGTACGAGCCGGGCCAGGACGGTCTGCCCGCCACCGGCCAGGCCTTCGGTACCGCCATCCGCTGATCCCACCACGGTGGATCGAGGCCGTGCCCTCTCCCTGAGGGCACGGCCTCCCCCTGGGCCCAGCCACCCGCCGGGCCCAGCCACCCACCGGGCCCAGTGGGAGGCGGTCGAGCCCGGCGAACCGTCGAGCCCGCAGCACACTGCCCCCTTCCCCCTCGCGGGCCCGCTCATCTCATCACCCGTACTCCCCCCTTCTGAAAGGCACTTGGCCGTGCGCCGCTTCCTCCTGCCCGTCCTCGCCGTACTGCTCGCGGTCGCGGGCACCTCCGCCGCCGCCCCGCTCCGGAGCCCGGCCACCCTCCCGCAAGCCCTGTCCGTCTCGACGCACAAGTACGGCAGCCACGAGCGGCAGTCGGTCGACGTGTACGCACATCCGTCGTTGGTCAACCGGCCCGCGCTCGTCCTGATCCACGGCGGCTACTGGTACCAGCAGACCAACTGGACCACGTACGCGCAGAAGCTCGCCGACGACGGCTTCCAGGTCTTCGCGATCGAGTACCGGCTCAACTTCGAGGCCGCTTGGCCCGCGCAGCGCGACGACGTCGCGAGCGCCGTGCAGTGGGTGCGCGACAACGCCGCGCGGTTCGACGCCGACCCGGACAGAGTCGTGATGCTCGGCTCCTCGGCCGGCGGTCAGATGGCCACCGACGCCGCCACCCACGGCACCAACGCCCTCGATCTGAAGGGCATCGTCGCCCTGTCCCCGGTCGCCTCGCCCTACCGTGCCTGGGTCAACGGGAACTCCTCAAGTGTCGCCAAGGTCCGCAAGGTGCGCGACAACGCCGCGATCCTGGCACGCTGTTACCCGGACTCCAGCGACACCTCCACCGCCATGCACGCCTCCTGCTGGGACACTTGGCGCGACATGGTGTCCAAGAACTGGGCCAACGCGGGCGACGCACCCATGTATCTCCTGCACTCCGACGGCGACTTCGTCCCGCCCGCCCACTCCACCGACCTGGAGGCCGTCGCCGAAGCCAAGGGAGTCCCGGCCGGGGACATCCAGACGCATATCGTCACCGGATCCACCTCGCACGGTGCCGCACTGCTCGGTGAAAGCGGGATATACGACTCCGTCGTGGCGTGGCTCAAGAACCGGGCGAAGTGACGCTTGCGCCGCTACGGCTGCTGAAGTAATCCAGACACCTCTGCGAAGGAGGCACACCCGTGGGCAGACACGCCTACTCACCCCCGCCCGGGAGGAGCCCTCGCCGCCGCTGCTGGCTGGCCGCTTCGGCGGTGGCGCTCACCGGCGTCGGCACGGCCGCCGCGAGCGCCACCGCCACTGCCGCCGAGCCCGCCGGCATCGAGCGTGCAGACTTCGACGGCGACGGCTCGTCCGACCTTCTCGCCGGTACGCCCAAGTCCTCGTCATCGGCCGGTTCCGTCCGGGTCGTCCCCGGTGGTCCTGGCGGCCCCGACGCCACCGCGAAGAAGATCGTCACCCAGAACACCGGTTCCGTGCCGGGTGTTTCGGAGTCCGGTGACCGCTTCGGTGCGGACACCGCCTCCGGTGATGTGGACGGCGACGGCAAGCTCGACCTGATCGTCGGCGCGCCCGGCGAGGACGACACCAAGGGCCACGCCAACCGTGGTTCGGTCACCGTCCTGACCGGCGCCTCCGGGCTGCGCGCGGGCAGCTCGTTCACGACCGGCTCGGCTCCGTACTCGCCGACGAACGCCCGCCTGGGCACCGCCGTCGCTGCCGGTGACCTCAACGCCGACGGCCTGGACGACGTCATCGGCGTCGGCCTCGGTGAGGGCGGCAGCGGCGGCTGGCTCACCATCCGCGACAGCGCGACCGGGACGACAAGCACCTTGCGGCTGTCCTTCGGCGATCTGGAGCACGCCGACGTCACCAGCGGAGACTTCGACGGCGACGGATACGACGACATCGCCGCGACGGTCGTCCAGGAGGACGGAGAGGCGTACGCGTACGAAATCCTCGGCGGCGCGGACCGGCACGGCCCCAAGATGACGATCCAGATGAACGCCGGACGCACCATCGACTCCGGCGACATCAACAACGACGGCTACGACGACATCGTCATCGGCCAACCGATCGCCTCCGAGGCCCGCGGCAGCGACGGCTCCGCGAAGGGGCACGCGGGCGGCCAGGTCACCACCAAGCTCGGCAAGCCCGGCGGGCTCTACTACCGGGGCGACGTCACGGCCATCAACCAGAGCACCACCGGCGTTCCCGGCGCCGCCGAGGCCGGGGACTCCATGGGCGCCTCGGTGGCCCTGCGCGACGTCGACAACGACGGCACCCTCGACATCGTCACGGGCCTGCCCGGTGAAGACCTCTCCACCAGGAGGAACGCGGGCACCGCCCTGGTCCTGCGCCTGGCGGCCACCACCGAAGGCGTCTCGCTCGCCGCCGCCGACTCCCTCTACCAGGGCAAGGGCGGGATCGGCGGGGTCCCCGAGAGCGGCGACCGCTTCGGCTCCGCGGTCACGGGCGGGGACCTGTCCGGCACCGGTACCACCGATCTGGCGATCGGCGCGTCCGGCGAGAACACCGGAGACGGAACTGTCGTGCACCGCACGGGCGACGGCCACGCCTCATACCTCGGCCGCCCCGCCCTCGGAACGGCGAAGAGCGGCGAACTCGGCAGCGTACTGGCCCCGTAGCAGTCGAACGATGAGGCCCCCTCTGCCGACTGGAGCCGCCACCAACGGCATCGGTCCCGGTCGGCCGAGGTGCAGCCGGTCTCTGAACGGAGGCGAAAACCTCGGCAGCAGCCGCCGTTCATGGGCAACGAGGCAGGGGGACAAGCCCGACGTCCTCACCGTTGAGCACGGGTACACGAGGCGCAGGAGCGGACCGGACGGGCGGACCAGGAGTCGCGCCCTATGGCGCCCGGCAGGGGGTAGGTCAATGGTGAGTCGAACTCCTGGCAGGCAAGCTGGGCAACGTCACCGCGACGCCCATATCCGGCGATGGTTACGCGGCCGAGGTTCGTTCTCTGTACGAGAGTTGGGGCTACGGCAAGGTAGGCGAAGCGGAGCCGGCGGACGACGCGCCGCTGACCGCCGTCACGGCCAATGACACTTGAGTCCGAAGGGACACCCGCCAAATTGGCCACCCACTGAAGCCCCTCAAGAACACCCCCTCAACATTCGCAAGCCCTACTTCGGCCTCATCAGCCAGCGCATCAAGACGATCGAAGTGCGGGTCGGCCACCCGAAGATCCGCAAGATCGCGTGAGGGCGTTTAGTCACCGTCACACGCAGATGGGGATTTGAACAGTGAGGAGGCAGTTGTCGACGTCGTTGAGGCTGCCGGTCGGGCTCGACTGGGCAGCCGCGGCCTTTATGGCGACGTGCGCGGCGGGCGTCGCGGCCACGGCGGATGCAGCCGTCGCCGCCCCTGCCGCAAGAGCAATGCCCAGGGCAGCGCATACCGGGCACTTTCGCGAAGAGGCTTTCTTGGGGTGGTCTCTCCGTTTGGCGTTCATGGAATGAGAATGCATGCCCGTGTAACCAATTGCGCCTCGAGCGTGGCTGATCGGGCGAATCACGCGGATTCAAAGATGAACGCACTCGCTCTCAACCGCCGGAGGGGCTGCTAGTGGTCCCTCCGGCGGTTGAGGAGCGGGGGGGGTGCAGGGCCGAGGGAAGAAGAATCACCCATCCCTAGGCGGGATGATGAAGCCCCGCGTAGGTCCGGCCTCAGGATGCCGAGAGGGCTCGGGGCCGGCTTCCAGAGACTTCGCCACAACGGACGCCAGGGCGTCAGCGGTCGTGTCCTTGCGGGTCGCCGGGTCAGCGCTGTCGTACACGCGCCACTCGCCCGCAGGGTCCTCCGGATCTTCCGGCGCCACGACTCCCGGGATACCCAGCCGCCTCAGCGCGGCGTCTACTCGCCGGGCTTCTTCTGCGTTCATGCCCTCACCTTTCCGCCGTGCGTCCGGGCAGCTTAGCTACCGCCACCGCCCGAGCAGTGCGATGCACATTTGCCGGGGTTGATAGGGCCGCAGCCCCCAGGCTTGGGAGTGTGCGAGCACTGCGCCGCCATAGGTACCAGGGCCCTGGTCGGCCCCGTCCACAGCTCGACATCTGCGCTGTGGCCCGCCTGCTCGATCAGAGCCACAGTGCGAGTCAGGGCGTCGGGGTCGTGGCGCTTGGGGTCGGGCCTCTCCGGCCAGTGGTGCACGAACTGACCTAGCCGTGCGCATACTTTGGCGTAGGGCCCCGTGTGCAGGATCAGCGCGTGCCACCCCTCATCCACCACCTGTGACGGGGTGATCTTCACCGTGGGGAACTTCGCGGCGGCGTCCACGAACTTGAGTGCTTCCGTCACGATCCGGGCGGCCATAGCCTCAGCCATGCCGGGGTTGTTGTCGATGACCGTTGCGACGACACCCTCGAACGCATCAGTGGTGAGCAAGTCGCGTACATCGTGCATGTGCGTACCTCCCTGGTTGTCGTTCGTCCGGCAACCCCGCTTCGGCCGTTCGTACTGTCGAGGTCTGCTCGGCCGGGGCGGGAGTCTTTTGCGTCAGTTCGGGTGCTGGGGCCCGGGGCCTCGGTGCCCGCGACTTGCGCCCACCCCGCTTCCGGCCGGAGCAAGCTTCTTACTGTGGTCCGGATGCCGCTTGATCAAGACGTTGCAGTCAGTGACCCGGCTCAGGTCTCCGACCCTGCACGCCTCTTCCCTTTCGCGCTCCAGCCGGGCGCACTCGGCACAATGCGCGCTCATGAGGCTCCAGCTTCGCGCCGTGCCTCTTCGAGTCGTCGCGCCAACTCACACGAGCGCTCCGGCGTGCACCGCTGGCACTCCTGGAAGTGCATCAGGCAGGCGGACTCAAGCTGGCGGATGTCTTGCGGACGAGGGCGCGGGGAGACTTCGGCAGTCATGCGCCGCGTGAGGAGTCTGGTTGCATAGGTCATGTCGTCAACCCCCTAGAGGTTGGTGGCCACGCCCCCGGACGTTCGCCGCGTCGCGGGGGTCCTTGCTGTAGGTACAGGGATGTGCCTGGCAGACAGCCTCACGTGGTTGAGGCTCAGGAAGAACGGCCAACGGGGAACCCTTAAAGGGCTTTTGGGGAACCCTCTGTGAGGTCGGAGCTACTCTGGGAGAGATCGCTTCCGTCTTACCGGGTGGCACTCATGGACAATCGCGAGCTCCAGCGCAGCGGCTATCCGCTGACGATCCCCGACTCGCTGCTACAGAGCGAGGCCATGCAACGGGCCTGTGCCGCACGGGACTTTCAGGAGATCTTCCGTCTTGTCAACCGGCGCACGGGCTCAAGCTATGCGGTGATGGCGGCAGCCATCGGAAAGATGACCAGTGCGCGGGTCAGTGACATCGTCCGGGGCGTCCGTGGTATTCGAGGACGTGAGGTCATTGAGCGTGTGGCCGACGCTTTCGGAATTCCCGGGGAAACGCTCGGTTTGGCGAAACGGTCGTGGGAGTACACGGGCCCTGCGGAGGTGGAGAAGACGAAGCGTCGCGATGCGGTGAAGCTCGCCGGGCTTGCCTTCGCAGCCCCGGCCGTCACAGCAGAGATCCTGGAGCAAGCTGCAGCCGAGGCTGTCGAGTTCACCCGGCAGGCCGAGGCCAGCGCCCTCGACTTCGGGACTCTGGATCACCTTGACTTGGCAGTCGTCGAATTCAATCGCGCGTACTCGCTCAAGCCTCCACAACAGGTATTCGAGGCCGTTCTGGACTATCGCCGCAAGGTCGACGCCCTACTCAAGGCTGAGCACACGCACCGGCAGGGCCGGGAACTGTTCGCATTCGCCGGATGGTTATCGGAACTCCTGGCCTGGCTCGCCCATGACCTGGGTAACGCCCGCACCGGCCTCGCGTTCGCCACGGACGCCTTCGCCCATGGCCAGCAGGCCGGACACGGCCAGCTCTGCGCATGGGCCATGGACGCTGCTGCTTCGATCAACTTGTACGAGCAACGTCCCGCCCAAGCCCTGGCTGCCGCACGCCGGGGACTGGCTGAAGCGCCCGGCGGCCACCCGCTGACCGTACGACTGCATGCCCAAGCACGCGCGCCTGCGCAGCCGACGGCAACGCCGAAGGCTTTACGGCCGCGTTCCACGCGGCCGAAGACGCCTACCAGTTGCTTCCGCCACGCTCGCCACGCCGGTTCGGCGTGGATGTCCTGCCGCTGGCGGAATACGCGCTCACCTCCTACCCCGCGACCTCCTGTATCTGGCTCGGCCTGGCCGACGAGGCACGTCAGCACGCCGAACGCGCCCTCTCGACTTACGGATCAGCTCCGCGAGCGTCCCGGTCACCCAGTCGCGAGGCCATCGCTCGCATCGACCTGGCCCTCGCCCGCGCCCAACTCGGTGACCCTGACGAGGCCGTCGCTCTCGGCCATCAAGCTCTCGACTCCGCCCGTGTCGTGGACTCCGTACGCAGCCGGGCCAATGACCTCACCACCTACCTCGCCCGCCGCTTCCCGAGCCGGTCGGCGGTGGAGGGCCTACGCGAACGCCTGGCCATTGCCAACGCGGGCGCCGCCTGCCCCTCAACGCCCACAAACGACACTTGAGCCTGAAGGGATACCCACCACATTGGCCACCAATGCCCGTCAAGAACACGCCCTCAACATTCGCAAGCCGTACTTCGACCTCATCAGCCAGGGCATCAAGACGATCGAAGTCCGGGTCGGCTACCCGAAGATCCGCAGGATCGCGGTCGGAGATCTGCTGCGCTTCACCTCTGGCGATGAGACTCTGCACACCCGCGTGACCGAGGTTGCGGAGTACCGGTCGTTCACCGCCATGCTTGATGCCGAAGACAACGCGGCAATCGGTGCTCATTCCATGAGCCGTGCCGAACTCCTGGATGTGATCCGGGAAATCTACCCGCCCGAGAAGGAGGCACTGGGCGTATTCGCGATCCATATTGAGCCTGCCAAGGAACCGAAGCGCGACTGAGCTTGCCTTTAACGTCCGTCTGTCACTTGTTGGCCTCATGGGCCGCGAGTCTTCAGAGGTGCATACGTCAGTCGTCGACGTTGTCGCCGATCGTGCCCGGCTCACACCAAATCCGCCTCCGCACGCGGTTTCAGCGACCACTGAAGGTCCTTCGACCGCCACGCCATCAGACACCAGGCCACCGGGAACTCCAGCGAGAACAGCCCCAAAGGCAGCGCCACCATCGCCCACCCGAACGCTCCCTCGTCCCCCGCGAACGCCATCTCCCCCCACGCGGCGGCCACCTTCACCACCACATACAGGGAGCCGTCCACCAGGACAGCCCGCCAGCGCGGCAACGGCGCGAGGAACCGGCGCGCCGAAGCGACCACCCCCACCGCCGCCAGCACGAACACCGCCTCCCAGGCGAAGAATTCCGCATAGGAGGAACCTTCGGGCAGCATCCCGTAGCCGTCGATCAGCGCCCACAAGCCGACCGTCAGCGTTCCGGCCAGCCATGCGAAGAACACCACCACTGCGGCATACGGCAGGGCACTGCGCCAGGGAGTGAACACCTCTGGCCTCCTCGAAATCTCACCCGGCCCCCGTGAACCAGACCGGCCCTTTCCGGATCCTCTCTCACGGCACCGACAGCCTGCTCACCGCCCCGCACTCGCCCCCCTCCCAAAAGGGCATTGCCCCAAAGCGCACTGTCCCAAAGTGCAGTGCCCGATGAGGTCATGCCTCAACAGACAATTTCGCCCAACTGCTCGAATCCATAAGGCTGTTCACGCGCCAAACGACAGCATCACGCATCACGCATCACGCATCACGCATCACGCATCACGGGGAGCAAACAGCACATGCGTATCAGCCGCCGCCTGTCCAGCACCGCCATCGCCGGTGTCGCCTCCATCGCCGTCCTCGCCCCGGCCGGCTCCGCCTTCGCCGACTCCCATGTCGCTGCCAAGCCCGCCGCCGTGCAGGCCGCCGACGCCCAGGCCGCCAAGAAGATCCCGGCCAAGCTCACCCCGGGCAGCTACAAGAAGTACCTGAAGAACCAGCGCACCCCGCAGGCCCGGATCACGCTGAAGGCGTTCAACAGGCTCAGCGCCTCCAAGCAGAAGCGGTTCGTCAAGCACCTCCAGAACCGCAACATCTACAAGGCGCTCACCAACCGCGTGAAGGGCCAGCTCAACCAGCCCAAGCACGTCGTCGACCCGTACAACAAGGACGTCAAGTTCGTCACCGACGTCAAGTCCGTGACCATCAAGGACGGCCGCGGCACGACCCGCACCACCTTCTCCGTCTCCGAGCGCATCTACAACATCCCGGTCACCACGGAGACCGTGACGGTGAAGTTCGCCACCATCGGCAAGAAGCAGGTCCTGGGCAAGGTCACCGCCAACGCCAAGGTGAACAACGTCAACGCCGCCATCGCCATCACGGCCGGCCCGGTCAAGGCCTCCGTCAACGGCACCGTCCGCACCGGCAAGGTCGCCTTCACCGCGACCCCGCAGGTCAAGGCGTTCGGCAGGAAGGTCGTCAAGGACGACCGGCTCTCCGTGAACTACACGAAGAAGGCCAAGACCTTCCTCGGCAGCCTCACCAACCGCTGACCCGCACCAGCCTTCCTCACCCGTTCACCAGGAGTAACCGTGAAAACACGCACAACCCTGCGCGCAGCCGTCGCCGCCGTCCTCGCCACCGGCCTGCTCACCGGCGCCGCCGCAACCGCCACCGCCGACCAGGCCGCCCCTCAGGGGCAGCTCAAGCGGCTGACCGTCAAGGACTACACGTCCTACCTCAAGCAGTCCAAGGCGCCCGAAGCCAAGCGCGTCTACAAGGGCTTCAAGAAGCTCTCCGCCAAGGACCAGCAGCGCTTCGTCAACTACCTCCAAAACCGTAACGTCTACAAGGCGTTCGTCTCCTCCACCAAGGGCCACCCCATGGAGGGAGGCGCCCACTTCACCAAGAAGTACAACCGCGACGTCAAGTTCACCACCGACGTCAAGCCCACCTCCAAGGGCACCACCAACAAGACCCACCTCGTCACCCACACCGTGACGGAGAAGATCTACAACATCCCGGTCACCACCCAGGTCTTCAAGCTCAAGTACCGCACCAAGTACAAGAAGCTCATCCCCGGCTCCGTCACCGCCCGCACGGCGGTCTCCAACGCCAACAAGGTCATACACATCCGCCCCGGCAAGGTCGGCGCCCGCCCCGTCGGCAACAAGGCCACCGGATCGACCATCTGGCACGCCGTCCCCGGCTACAAGAGCTTCGGCAAGGAGGTCGCCAAGAACCACAAGCTCACCGCCACCTGGGACGTCCGCTGGACCGCCAAGCTCACCAACCGCTGACTTCCGCCTGGGGCGGGGAAGGAATCACCCTGCTCCAGGCGGCACCACCCGTTTCTCCTCCGCGAAATGGCAGGCCGAAGGATGCACCGCCGCCCCCTTCGCGCCCCGGAACGCCTCCGGAACCGCAAGCAGCGGTACCTCCTCCTCGCACCGCTGCCGCGCCTTCCAGCAGCGGGTGCGGAAGCGGCAGCCCGACGGGATGTTCGCGGGGGACGGCACATCCCCGTACAGAATGATGCGCTCGCGGTGTGACCGGGCCTCCGGGTCCGGGACCGGGACCGCCGACAGCAGCGCTTGCGTGTACGGGTGCGTGGGATGCTCGTAGATTTGCGTGTCCGTGCCCGTCTCGACGATCCGGCCGAGGTACATCACGCCGACCCGGTCCGAGATGTGCCGCACGATCGACAGGTCGTGGGCGATGAAGACGTATGACAGGTTGAACTCGTTCTGGAGTTTCTCCAGCAAGTTGACCACCTGCGCCTGGACCGAGACATCCAGCGCCGAGACCGGCTCGTCCGCCACGATGATCTCGGGGCGGAGTGCCAATCCCCGTGCGATGCCGATGCGTTGGCGCTGGCCGCCGGAGAACTGGTGCGGGTAGCGGTTGATGTACTCCGGGTTCAGGCCGACCACGTCCAGGAGTTCCTGGACCTTCCTGCGGCGGTCGCCCTTCGGGGCCACCTCCGGGTGGATCTCGTACGGCTCTCCGATGATGTCGCCCACCGTCATCCGCGGGTTGAGCGACGTGTACGGGTCCTGGAAGACCATCTGGATGTTGCGGCGGACCGCGCGCAGCGCCCGCCCGGAGAGGTTGTTGATGTCCTCGCCTCGGTAGCGGATCTGCCCGGCCGTCGGCCGTTCCAGGCTCACCAGGAGTTTCGCGACGGTGGACTTGCCGCAGCCCGACTCCCCCACGATGCCGAGCGTCTCGCCCTGCCGCAGGTCGAAGTCGACGCCGTCGACCGCCCTCACCGAGCCGATCTGCTTCTTGAAGAGGATGCCCCGGGTGAGCGGGAAGTGCTTGACCAGGCCGCGTACTTCGAGGAGCGGTTCCCCGTCGGCGCCCGCGCGCTGCTCCTCGGGCAACACTTCCTCTCCGGGTCCTTGTCGCGGGTGCGCTTCCTTCGCTTTCCCGGCTTCCTCCAGAACTTCCTTCGTCAGCTCAGGCATCCCGCAGCGTCTCCTTCCAGAAGTGGCAGGCGCTCCGCCGCTCTCCGTCCTCAACGGCGCCCCCATCCGTGACCCGGAACAGCGGCGGATCGTCCGTGTAGCAGATGTCCTGGGCGCGGGGGCAGCGCGGATGAAAGGGGCAGCCGGACGGGATGGCCATCAGGTTGGGCGGCAGGCCCTTGATCGCGTAGAGCTCCTGGCCCTTCTGGTCCAGGCGCGGGATCGAGTCGAGCAGGCCGCGGGTGTACGGATGGGCCGGGGCCTTGTAGAGGTCGTGCACCGGGGCCGTCTCGACGATCCGGCCCGCGTACATCACCGCGATCTTGTCGGCGACGTCAGCCACCACACCCAGATCGTGGGTGATCAGGATCAGGCCCATGTTGTACTCGCGCTGCAACTCCGCGAGCAGGTCCATGACCTGGGCCTGAACGGTTACGTCGAGCGCCGTCGTCGGCTCGTCCGCGATGATCAGGTCCGGTTCGAGCGCGAGCGCCATCGCGATCATGATGCGCTGGCGCATACCCCCGGAGAACTGGTGCGGATACTGGCCGACCCGCTCCCTCGCCGCCGGGATGCGGACGCGGTCCATCAGCTCGATCGCTCGGAGCCGGGCGGCCTTCCGCGACATGCCCCTGTGCACCACGAACATCTCGCCGAGCTGATCGCCGACCGACAGGACCGGGTTCAGGGACGACAGCGCGTCCTGGAAGATCATCGCCATCTCGGCGCCGCGGATCTTCCGCCGCTCCTCCTCCTTCAGCTTCAGCAGGTCCCGGCCCTTGAAGTTGATCTCGCCGTCGGTGATCCGGCCCGGGGGCATGTCGAGGATGCCCATGACCGCCTGCGCCGTGACCGACTTGCCGGAGCCGGACTCCCCGAGCACCGCCAGCGTCTCGCCCGCGTCCACGGCGTACGAGACACCGTTGACGGCCTTCGCGACGCCGTCCCTGGTACGGAACTCCACCCGCAGATCGCGTACGTCGAGCAGCATGGCCGCTGGTCACCTCAGCTTGGGGTCGAGGGCGTCGCGGACCGCGTCGCCGAGCATGATGAAGGCAAGGACCGTGATGCTCAGGGCGCCGGCGGGCCAGAGCAGCATGTGCGGGGCGTTGCGGATCTGCGGGGCGGCGTTGGAGATGTCGATGCCCCAGGAGACCGTCGGCGGGCGCAGGCCGACGCCGAGATACGAGAGCGTCGCCTCCAGGGAGATATACGTGCCGAGTGCGATGGTCGCCACGACGATCACGGGCGCGATCGCGTTCGGCGCCACGTGCCGGAGCAGCATCCGGCCGCTGCTCGCGCCGAGCGCCCGCGCCGCCTGCACGTAGTCGTTCTGCTTCGCGGTGATCACCGAGCCGCGGGCGATACGGGAGATCTGCGGCCAGCCGAGCAGCACCATGAAGCCGACCACCGGCCAGATCCCGCCGCTGGTGACGACCTGCAGAAAGACCAGGCCACCCAGGATCACCGGGATGCCGAAGAAAATGTCGGCGGTCCGGGAGAGCAGCGCGTCCCCCCAGCCCCCGAAGAACCCGGCGAACCCGCCCAGCACACTGCCGAGCAGGGCCACGCCGAGGGTGGCGCAGACGCCGACGGAGATCGAGGCGCGCGCCCCGTACACCGTGCGCGTAAAGACGTCGCAGCCCTGGGTGTCGAAGCCGAAGGGGTGCCCGGCGGTCGCGCCGCCCTGGGACCGGGACAGATCGCAGTCGTGCGGATTACCGCTCGCGATCAACTGCGGCCAGATCGCGATCAGCAGGAGAAAAACAATGAGCAGCGCGGAGACGACGAAGACCGGATTGCGGCGCAGCTCGTGCCAGGCGTCGGACCACAGGCTGCGCGGCTTGGCCTCGGGCCCGGCGCCCTCGGGCCCGGTGCCCTCGGGCCCGCCCGGAATCGTCTCCAGCGTCTCGGCCTCGGTCATGGCCAGGTCCATCGAACCGCCCGCGCCGTACGGGGCCATGGCCTGGTTCGGCTCGAAGGACTTCGACTCGAAGGGCTTCGACTCGTAGGACTCAGGCATAACGGATCCTCGGGTCCAGGACCGCGTAAAGCAGGTCGACGAGCAGGTTCGCGAGCAGGAAGACCAGGACGAGGATGGTCACGAAGCCCACCACGGTGGGCGAGTTGTTGCGCAGGATGCCCTGGTAGAGCTGGTAGCCGACGCCGTGGATGTTGAAGATCCGCTCCGTGACGATGGCGCCGCCCATCAGGGCGCCGATGTCGGTGCCGATGAAGGTGACCACCGGAATGAGGGAGTTGCGCAGCAGGTGCCGTCTGATGATCCGGTGCCGTGGCAGCCCCTTGGCGATGGCGGTACGGACGTAGTCGGCGCGCGTGTTCTCCGCGATGGACGTACGGGAGAGCCTGGTGACGTACGCGAGGGAGACGAGGGCGAGCACGAGGCCGGGCAGCATCAGCTCGCCGAGCGGCGCGTCCGGCGAAATGGTGGGCCGCACCCACCCCCACTTCACGCCGAAGACGAACTGCAGCAGATAGCCGCTCACAAATGTCGGTACGGAGACGACGACCAGGGTGAGCAGCAGAACGCCGGTGTCGATGGCCCGCCCGCGCCGCAGCCCGGTGACGACTCCCAGACTGATCCCGATGAGGATCTCGAAGACGATGGCGACCGCCGTCAGGCGCAGCGTCACGGGAAAGGCGCTGCCCATGAGTTCGGTGACTTTCTGGCCGTTGAAGGCGGTGCCGAAATCGCCCTGGAAGATCTGCCCCATGTAGTGCAGGTACTGCATCGAAAGGGGCCGATCGAGATACAGGTCGTGGCGGATACGGGCGGCGGTGGCGGGGTCGGGCGCCTTGTCACCGAAGAGGGCGGCGACCGGGTCGCCGAGCGCGTACACCATGAAGAAGATCAGGAACGTGCTGCCGATGAACACCGGGATCATCTGGAGCAGCCGCCGGATCACATAGCGTCCCATGAGGGCTCCTGGGGCTCCGGGGTGGGGCGGCTCAGCTGACCTTGATCTTGTGGAAGACGGGGACGCTGAACTGATTGAGCTCGACGTCGGAGACCAGATCCGAATAACCGGCGCTGCCGTTCTGATACCAGAGCGGAATGGCGGGCATCTGCTCGGCAAGAATCCTCTCGGCGTCCTGGAAGTCCGTGATGGCCTGCTCCGCATCGCTCTCGGCGTTGGCCTTGTCGATGAGCTCGTTGAACTTCGGGTCGTCGAACTTCCCGTAATTGGAGGAGGCGTTCTTGTAGTAGAGCGGCTCGAGGAAGTTCTGGATGAGCGGGTAGTCGGCCTGCCAGCCGGAGCGGAACGGCCCGGTCATCTTGAACCTGCTCATCTGGCTCTTGAAGTCCGCGAACGTCCCGATGGGGTTCACGGTGCACACATTGCCCTTGTCCAGTGCCTTGTTGATGCTGTTGCAGACGGCGTCCATCCACTGCCGGTGCGACCCGGTGTCGACGTTCGAGGTGAGCGTCATCTTGCCGCCGGGAAGCCCACCGCCCTCATCGATCAGCTTCTTGGCCTGCTCAGGATCAAAGGTGCAGGCATCCCCGCAGAGTTGGTCGCTGTAGCCGCCCTTGTCACCGAGAGCGGGAGACGTCCAATCCTTGGCGGGGGTGCGGGTCTCCTGATAAATCTTCTTGGTGATCTCCTCCCGGTTGATCGCCATGGAGATCCCCCGGCGGACCTTCTCCATCCCGGGCCTGCCCCACGCGGGGTCGTACATGGGGAAGACGATGGTCTGAGTGATCAGCGCGGGCTGGTTGATATAGCGCTCCCCCAGATCACTCTGCACATTCTTCAACTGCTGAGCGGGCAGATCGTCGACGAGATCGAGATTCCCGGCCATCAGATCGGTGTACGCGGTGTTGTTGTCCGTGTAGACGTTGAGGTCGACGCCGCCGTTCTGCGCCTTGTCCGGGCCCTCGTATCCGTCCCACTTACGGAGCTTCATGCCGGAGCCCTTGGCGTACGACTCCACGGTGTACGGCCCGTTGCCGATGGGCTTGGAGAGCCAGCTGTCGTGGTCGTCGAAGAATGCCTGGGGCAGGGGCGCGAAGGCGCGGTAGCCGAGGGTCTGTGGCCAGGTGGAGAACGGCGTCTTGAGCGCCACCGTGAAGGTCTTCTCGTCCTTGACGACGAGCCCCTTCATGCTCTTGGCGGTGGGCTTTCCGTTCTCCGGGTGAACGTCTTCGTAGCCGACGATGTCCGAGAAGAACGGTGCGTTGTTCTGCTTGTTGTCGATGTGGGCAGCGTAATTCCAGGCGTCCACAAAGGACTTGGCGGTGAGCTTCTCGCCGTTGCTGAAGTTCCAGCCGTCCTTCAGCGTGATGGTGAAGTTCTTCTGGTCGGTCGTCTCGATCTTCTCGGCGATCATGTTCTGGGCCTCGCCGGTCTTGGGGTCGTACTCGCGCAGCCCCCGGAAGATCATGTCGAGGACCTTGCCGCCCTGGACCTCGTTGGTGTTGGCGGGTTCCAGAGGATTCTGCGGATCGCCCCAGGAGGCCCGGACGATTCCCGCGCCATCGCCACCACCGCCACCGCCTCCCCCGCCGCCACAGGCGCTCGCCACGAGGGCGACCGCTGCCGCGCATGCGGCCCACTTGGCGGGTGCGGCTCGGCGCATGGAGTGCCTCCGTATTCGGCCCCAAATCTCTCGTTGGGCCCAAATACACCGCAATCGACAGAACGGTGCACTCCAGAGGCGGCCAGACGCCGCAGCGTCGGCACGATCGGGCTACGCGGTCAGCGCACCCAGTTCTTCAGGGGTCCGGTGTCCAGTGCGAAGCCGAGGGGGTCGGGGAGCGTCACTTCCTTGCCGAACGGCACGGTGTTGGCCTGCTCATAGCGGACCCTGTCGGGCGCCGAGTAGACGGTGACCTCACAGCTGTCCCGGTCGATGAGCAGAAACACCGAGATTCCGGTCTCCGCGTAGGCCCGGGGCTTCTCGACCCGGTCCCGGCGGTCGGTGTCCTCGTCGTACGAGGTGACCTCCACGACCATCAGGACCGGCTCGGGGTCGGCCCACTCCCCTTGGCCTGCGAAGGAGCTCCCGACCTGTCGTCGAGCGCGGTCTTTTCGGTCCTCCTTCGCCTCTGCTGATCCTACGGGTTCCGGATCCTGATGCCCGGAGAACCAGGAAGGGGCAGGGCTCGCCGCTCAGCCCGTCCGGCGTTTGAGGGCGAGCGCGGTCAGCGCGATATCCGGGGGTCCGGGGCGGAGCCCCCAGTTACGGGAAGGGGCGGGGCTGGGGAGAAAAGGACGGCGCCAGGTCAGTCGCCAGGCGCGCGTGCAGATGCATGTCGTGGAAGACCCCCGGCTGCTTCGCCGGGAGGAATCCGCGGAGGACCCCCTCCGGGGTGAACCCGCACCGGTCCGCCACCCGGCACGACGCCTCGTTGCCGAGCGCATGGCCCAGGTCGACCCGGTGCAGCCCCACCCTCCCAGCTCTCCATCCGTGAGCGGACGTACTTACGGGCACCCGCCGCGTCCATCTCATCCGCGATCCCCGCGTTCCACTTCTGGAAGTCCGGGTCGTTCAGGCCCCGCAGCGCCGCCTCGGCGTCGGTCGCGTCCTCGCGCCAGAGCCGCAGCCGTATCCCCAGACCCGTCAGCTCGACCGGCTCAAGGGCGCCGGGTTCCCCCGCACCGCTCGTCATGGCACTCCCTTTTTCTTCTTGTTCTTCTTGTACGCGGACTTGTACGCAGAAAGAGCGCCCGGAACCCCACGGTTCCGGGCGCCCCACAAGACGCAGCAGGCGGTCAAGCCGCGTGCACCACGTCCTTCTCCTCCGCGAAGTGGCACGCCGACTCGTGCGCGGCCAGCGTGTCCTGGCCCTTGAACCGCTCCGGGATCGCGAGCAGCGGCACCTCCTGCGAGCACCGCTCCTCCGCCTTCCAGCAGCGGGTGCGGAAGCGGCAGCCCGAGGGCGGGTTCGCCGGGGACGGGACGTCACCGGCGAGGATGATCCGCTCGCGGCCCTCTCGAGCCTCAGGGTCGGGCACCGGCACCGCGGACAGGAGCGCCTGTGTGTACGGGTGCGTCGGGTGGTCGTAGATCTCGGTGTCCGTGCCGATCTCGGCCATCTTCCCGAGGTACATCACGCCGACTCGGTCGGAGATGTGGCGCACGATGGAGAGGTCGTGGGCGATGAAGAGGTACGACAGGTTGAACTCGTCCTGCAACTTCGCCATCAGGTTGATGACTTGAGCCTGCACCGACACATCAAGCGCCGAGACCGGCTCGTCGCAGATGATGATCTCCGGGTTGAGGGCCAGGCCGCGGGCGATGCCGATGCGTTGGCGCTGCCCGCCGGAGAACTGGTGCGGGTACCGGTTGATGTACTCCGGGTTCAATCCCACTACGTCCAGGAGTTCCTGAACCTTGCGACGCCGGTCGCCCTTGGGGGCCACCTCCGGATGGATCTCGTACGGCTCTCCGATGATGTCGCCCACCGTCATACGGGGGTTCAGCGACGTGTACGGGTCCTGGAACACCATCTGGATGTTCCGGCGGACCTCCTTCAGAGCTCGGCCGGACAGCTTGGTGATGTCCTGCCCCTTGAAGAAGACCTCGCCGGACGTTGCGGTCTCCAGCGTCATCAAGAGCTTGGCGACGGTGGACTTGCCGCAGCCGGACTCGCCGACGATGCCTAGGGTTTCGCCCGGGTACAGGTCGAAGGAGAGCCCATCGACGGCCTTGACCGCGCCGATCTTCCGTTTGAAGAGGATGCCTTGGGTCAGCGGGAAGTGCTTGACCAGGTTACGGACCTGCAGGATCGGCTCACCGCGCTCGAGCGTCTCAGGAGTCGCGTCCACCGGCTCGTCCTTCTTGTTCAGGTCAGCCATGGATCGTCTCCTTCCAGAAGTGGCACGCGCTGCCGCGGCCGGCCAGCTCGGTGCCGTCCTGCTCGGTCACCGGGTGCAGCGCCGGGGTGTCCGTACGGCATGCGTCCTGCGCCATCGGGCAGCGCGGGTTGAAGGCACAACCGGACGGGATGCGCGTCAGGTTGGGCGGCAGACCCTTGATGGCGTAGAGCTCCTGGCCCTTCTGGTCCAGGCGCGGGATCGAGTCGAGCAGACCCCGGGTGTATGGGTGCGCGGGCCGCTTGTACAGCTCATGCACCGGCGCGGTCTCCACGATCCGGCCCGCGTACATCACCGCGATCTTGTCGGCGACGTCAGCCACCACACCCAGGTCGTGAGTGATCAGGATCAATCCCATGTTGTACTCGCGCTGCAACTCGGCCAGCAGGTCCATGACCTGAGCCTGGACCGTGACGTCGAGCGCCGTGGTGGGCTCGTCCGCGATGATCAGGTCCGGCTCGAGCGCGAGCGCCATCGCGATCATGATGCGCTGGCGCATACCGCCCGAGAACTGGTGAGGGTAGTCGTTCACCCGCTGCTTGGCCGCCGGGATACGCACCCGGTCCATCAGCTCGATCGACTTTGCCTTGGCCTCTTTCCGGCTCAGGCCCTGGTGGACGCGGAACATCTCGCCGAGCTGGTAGCCCACGGAGAGCACCGGGTTGAGGGAGGAGAGCGCGTCCTGGAAGATCATGGCGATCTTGGCGCCGCGGATCTTGCGGCGCTCCTCGGCGGACATCTTCAGCATGTCCTGGCCACGGAAGAAGATCTCCCCCTGCGGGATCTTGCCGGGCGGCATGTCGAGGATGCCCATGATCGCCTGGGCGGTTACGGACTTGCCCGAGCCGGACTCGCCGAGCACGGCGAGCGTCTCGCCCGCCTTCACCGCGTAGTTGACGCCGTTGACGGCCTTGGCGACGCCGTCCCGGGTGTGGAACTCCACGTGCAGATCGCGGACTTCGAGCAGCGGGGTGCCGTCCTCATCGGCGCCGCGTGGGGCGGGAATGTCCATAGTGCTGTCGATGATGGTCAACGTACGCCCTCCTAGCGCATCTTCGGGTCGAGGGCGTTGCGCACGGCATCGCCGAACATCAGGAACGCAAGGACGGTGAGGGACACCAGGACCGACGGCATCAGGAGCGTGTGCGGGGCCACGCGCAGGTCGTCCTTGGCGCTCGACACGTCCACGCCCCAGGAGACCGTCGGCGCGGAGACGCCGATGCCCAGGAACGACAGCGCGGCCTCAGCCGCGATGTAGCCGCCGAGCGCGATGGTCGCGACGACGATCACCGGCGCCGCCGCGTTGGGCAGCACGTGCTTCAGCAGGATCCGGGAGGTTGAGGCGCCGAGCGCCTTGGCCGCCGTCACGAAGTCGGACTGCTTGACCGTGATCACCGCACCACGCGACACACGGGCGATCTGTGTCCAGCCGAGGAAGGCCAGCGCCAGGATGACCATGTACACCTCGCGCTTGTCGAAGGTGGTCAGAACGACCATGGCACCCAGCATGAACGGGATGGCGAAGAACACGTCCGTGATCCGCGAGAGGAGCGCGTCCGCCCAGCCGCCGAAGTACCCGGCGAGCATGCCTACGAGGCTGCCGAGGAGCGTGACGAGCACCGTCACACAGATGGCCACGGTGAGCGAGGTGCGGGTGCCGTAGACCATCCGGGCCCAGATCGACTGGCCCTGCTTGTTGTAGCCGAGCCAGTCCTCCTGGAAGACGTGCCCGAAGTTCGGCTTCTGCAGGTACCTGTTGGCGAGGTCCGAGGCCCGTGGGTCAGCGCCGGTGAACAGGCCCGGGGCTATCGCCATCGCGACCAGAAGCACGATGAGCACGGTGGAGATGACGAAGAGCGGGTTGCGCCGCAGGTCGTGCCAGGCGTCCGTCCAGAGGCTGCGCGCCTTCTCGACCTTCTCTTGGCCGGACTCGACCGCGTCCGGCTGCATGGTGTCGTTGACGGTGAGTGTGTCAGGCATAACGGATCCTCGGGTCCAGGACCGCGTAGAGCAGGTCGACGATCAGGCTGGCGGCGAGGTAGACGAGCACGAGCAGCGTGACGATGCCGACGACCGTCGATCCCTCCCTGCGGATGAGCGCGTTGAATACCTCCAGGCCCACGCCGCGCACGTTGAAAATGCCCTCGGTGATGATGGCGCCGCCCATCAGGGTGCCGATCTCGACGCCGAGGAATGTGACCACGGGAATCATCGAGTTGCGCACCAGGTGGACGCCGATCACGCGGCGACGTGGCAGGCCCTTGGCTACGGCGGTACGGACGTAGTCGGCCCGCAGGTTCTCCGCGACGGACGTGCGGGTCAGTCGTGTGACGTAGGCCAGCGAGAGCGCGGACAGGACAATCGCCGGCAGCACCAACTGCCCGAGATTCTCGGAGTCCGTGACGTTCGGCTGGGTCCACCCGAGCACGAAGGCGAACAGGTACTGCACGGCGTAGCCGAGGACGAACGACGGGACGGAGACCAGCAGCAGCGCCACGAGCAGCAGCGTTCGGTCAGTCAGCGTGTTGGGGCGAAGCCCGGCGATGACGCCGAGCGGGATGCCCACGGCGACCAGGAACGCGAAGGCGAAAAGGGCGAGCCGGATCGTGACGGGGAACGCGTCCGCGATCACGTCGGCGACCGGCCGCTGGCTGGCGATCTGGGTACCGAAGTCACCCTGGAACAGGCCGAACAGGTAGTCCCCGTACTGGACCATGAACGGCTTGTCGAGGCCGAGTTCGTGTTTGATCTGAGCGATCTGGCTCTGATCGATTTGCTGTTCCCCGAAGAGCGCGCGCACGGGATCGCCGGGCAGCGCGTACATCATCGAGAAGATCAGGAAAGTTGATCCGATGAACACCGGAATCATCTGGAGCAGTCGCCGCGCGACATAACGCCCCATGGTGCGCCTCCGTGAGGGGTTGCTAGCCGGAAGGGCCGCCCTCCCCGGCGGGGAGGGCGGCCCTTCCGGGGTGCCCTGTGGTGGTGCGTGTGCCCGTGCCACCACAGGGCGACGGCCGAGAGGGTTCAGGCCCGAAGGCGCTGGATTACTTGACGGTGACGTCGGACAGGACGAAGTCTCCGCGGTAGTCGATCTCCACGTTGTCGACGTTCTCGCTGTGGCCGCCGTTCATCGCGTAGTACCAGAGTGGAATCGCCGGCATCTTCTTGACGAGCTCCTTCTCCGCCTCCTGGTACGCCTTGATGGAGGCCTCCAGGTCCTTGGCGTGGTCGCCCTTCTTGAAGAGCTCGTCGATCTCCTTGTCGCTGAACCGGCCGTTGTTGGCCTCGGCAGTGGTGCCGTACAGGTCGTGCATGAAGTTGACGTTCAGCGGGTAGTCCGCGACCCAGCCGCCCCGGTAGAAGCTCTTGACCTTGTCGTTGTCACGGAACTCCAGGTCGGTCTGGAAGTCCGGCTTGGCGTCCGGCAGGCACTCGATGTCAGTGGCCTCGTTGATGGAGTTGCAGACCGCGTCCACCCACTCCTTGTGGCCGCCGTCGGCGTTGTACTGGATCCACATCTTGCCGCCCGGGAGGCCGCCGCCCTCCTTGATGAGCTGCTTGGCCTTCTTCGGGTCGTACGTGAAGACATCCGTGTCGAGGGACTGGCCGCCCTTGACGGACTTGGGCGCGAAGCCCTCGGCCGGGACGCGCGAGCCCTGCAGCGTCTTCTCGGTGATGGTCTTGCGGTCGATGGCCATCGAGATGCCCTGCAGCACCTTCGGGTCGATGTCCTTGAATTCCTTGTTGTAGAACGTGGGGACGATCGACTGGACGGCCGCGTACGGCTCCTCGATCGCGCGGTCGCCGAGGTCCGTCTTCAGCTTGGGCAGGTCCTTCGGGCCGACCTGGCGGATCAGGTCCAAGTTGCCGGAGAGCAGGTCCTGGTAGGCCGCCTCGACGGTCGTGTAGTTCTTGAACAGGATGCCCTTGTTCTTGGCCTTGTTCGGACCCTTGTAGTCCTTGTAGGCCGACACCTTGATCAGCTTGTTGTGGTCCCACTTGTCGAACTTGTAGGGGCCGTTGCCGATCGGCTTCTTACCGAACGCCTTCGGGTCCTTGTAGAAGGCCTTGGGGAGCGGCGAGAAGGTGTAGTAGCCGAGCTTGTAGTTCCAGTACGGGATGCCCTCGGTCAGCTCGACGGTGAAGGTCGTGTCGTCGACAACCTTCAAGCCGGACATCTCGTCCTTGGTGGGCTTGGCCCCCTCCTTGGCCGGGTGAACGTCCTCGTAGCCCTTGATGCCCTCGAACCAGAACGAGTTCTGCTGGTTGTTCTCGACGTTGGCGTACCAGTTCCACGCATCCACGTAGGACTGCGCGGTGACCTTCTCGCCGTTGTGGAACGTCCAGCCCGGCTTGAGCTTGATGGTCCAGGTCTTGTTGCCGTTCGACGGTTCGATCGACTCGGCACCGCTCAGAACCTGGTTGCCCTGCTTATCGAACTCAGCGAGGCCGGTGAACAACGCCTGAATGACGTACGAGCCGAGCTGCTCGTTCGTGTCGGACGGGATCAGCGGCTTCTGCGGCTCACCGACGTCGACCGAGATGAAGCCCTCAGGCTGCCCCCCCGTCTTGCCGTCGCCGCCGCTGCTACCGCCGCAGGCGGTCGCGGTCAGGGCGACGACTATGGCACCGGCGACCCACTTGGCGCTCTTGGCACCGCGCATGGGTTCCTCCTCATGAGTCCACTTGTTCACTACAAGAGGGGGCACGGGATACCACGTCGACACCCCTGACGACGAGGATCAAGTCCCCCAGTGTGCTCGTGAGTCGGCGCTCCCCACAGCGCATGACCCATTGACCCGAGCTCTACGCGCCCAACTATTGGCCATGGGGTTCCGGCACGGCCACAGCCTTTTGGTTTCGGTTCGATCACACCTCGTCGCCACATCTTCCGAAATCCGGACAAAGCGATCCGAGATAGATGGCCGCGAAACGGACTCGTTACTCACGTATCGGTCACACGAGTCCGATTTCCGGACGCAGCCCGCACGAAATTCGGTTGCGCCTGCCCGTCCGGCTCGACCTCCACACGCCCCGAGATGACTCGGCGCGCCAGCAGCCAACGTCACCGTCCGACGCTCTCACGTCGCCGCCAGGACACTTGCCCCCCTCATCCGGGATCGACAACCTCAGGAATCCCTCAACTCTCTGGCGCCACGTCACCTACAGCCATAGGTTGATCGCGTCCCGTCAAGGGACGGGATCTTACCGGGGAGGCCCGACCAACCTCCCCTACAGAACGGGGAGTTTCATGACCAAGAGACTGACCGCCGGCCTTGCCGCGACGGGTGTTGCCGCGACGCTGCTCGTGGCCTTGCCCGCGACCGAGGCCTACGCGGGGGAACAGTGCAAGATCAAGGTCGTACCGGGGTGGGAAAAGGTCATCAACACCTCGAACTCCATGACCGTGGCGTACCGCACCTTCGTGAAGAACCAGACGGGCAAGACGCAGAGCTACAAGTTCACTTCGAAGCGCTCCAAGACCAGCAGCTTCAAGGTGGAAGCCACGATCAGCGCGTCGATGAAGGCATGGGTGTTCGCTGAGGTCAAAGGGGAGATCAACAGCGGTATCGAAAAGTCCTGGACATCGGAGATAGGCATTGAGGCGTACGGCAAGGTAAAGCCTCACCACACCATGTACGGCAATTACGGGATCATGAGGGAGAACTTCAAGCTCCGCCAGAAGGTTCGCTACTCCAACTGCAAGGAGGGGTACGTGTATCGGCCGGGCCGTGCCCCGTACCGCGAGGGTTGGAAGACCTGGACCAGGAAGAACTAGCGGTCCCGAGTATGCGTATCAGGAAAGCTCTCGCCGCCGCTACCGCGGCACTGATGGGGATCGCAGTCGCAGCCTGCTCCGGTCCGGAGTCGAACGGATCCGAGTCCCCGCCTGCCTCCCAGCCGCCGAACTCCTTCGCTCCACAAGAGAAGCGGAAGGATCTGGCACTGGAGATCCCCGACCTGGAATCACAGGATTTCGACTACCCAGTGGAGACCGGGAACGGGACCCGCGACCTTGGGAAGATCGCGATCTCGAGGTCGTCGTACACCCTTTTCGCTGCCTGCACCGGAGGCGACAAGGTAGAGATCCGAAGCGGTGACGAGCACGTCACCGAAGTGCCGTGTGACGGCGTCAACACCGTGGGCCAGGTGTGGCCCGACGCCAGGACCCAGCACATAAGGATCACCGGCTCGAAGAAGTCACACTGGAAGATCGCCCTGGTTCAGGGGACAGTGACTCCCTCCTAAACCTCACTGATATTCCTCGACCGACTCGCGGCCAGTCACGCAAGGGCCCGGGCCCCCAACTCTCGGGGGACCGGGCCCTGTTGACGCTGCGGTGGACCGTCAGCCGTGCTTGGCGCGCGAGGCCGCGCGGGCGCGCTCGCGGGCGTCCAGGTTGACCTTGCGGATGCGGACGGCCTCCGGGGTGACCTCGACGCACTCGTCGTCGCGGCAGAACTCCAGGGACTGCTCAAGGGAGAGCTTGCGCGGCGGCACGATGGACTCGGCGACGTCAGCGGTCGAGGACCGCATGTTCGTCAGCTTCTTCTCCTTCGTGATGTTCACGTCCATGTCGTCGGAGCGGGAGTTCTCACCGACGATCATGCCCTCGTACACCTCGGTGCCCGGCTCCGTGAAGAGCACGCCGCGCTCCTGGAGGTTGATCATCGCGAAGGCGGTGACCGCACCGGACCGGTCGGCCACGAGCGAGCCGTTGTTACGGGTCGTCAGGGTGCCGAACCAGGGCTCGTGGCCCTCGTGGATGGAGTGCGCGATACCCGTACCGCGGGTGTTGGTGAGGAACTCGGTACGGAAGCCGATCAGACCGCGGGACGGCACGACGAACTCCATGCGCACCCAACCCGAGCCGTGGTTGGACATGTTGTCCATCCGGCCCTTGCGGACGCCCATCAGCTGCGTGACCGCGCCCATGTGCTCCTCGGGCACGTCGATCGTCATGCGCTCGACCGGCTCGTGCACCTTGCCGTCGATCTCGCGGGTGACCACCTGCGGCTTGCCGATGGTCAGCTCGAAGCCTTCCCGGCGCATCGTCTCGACCAGGATGGCGAGCGCCAGCTCACCGCGGCCCTGCACCTCCCAGGCGTCCGGCCGGTCGGTGTCGAGCACCCGGAGGCTGACGTTACCGATCAGCTCGCGGTCCAGACGGTCCTTGACCTGGCGGGCGGTGACCTTGCGGTCCTTGACCGCGGCCTTGGCGTCCGCGCCCTTGCCGGTGCCGCCGCGGCCGACCAGCGGCGAGGTGTTCGTACCGATGGTCATGGAGATCGCGGGCTCGTCGACCGTGATCAGCGGAAGCGCGACCGGGTTCTCCGGGTCCGCCAGGGTCTCGCCGATCATGATGTCCGGGATACCGGCGACGGCGCAGATGTCACCGGGACCGGCCTTCTCCGCAGGCTTACGGGTCAGCGCCTCGGTCATCATCAGCTCGCTGATGCGGACGTTCGCCACGGTGCCGTCGCGCTTGATCCACGCGACCGTCTGGCCCTTCTTGAGCTCGCCCTGCTCGACCCGGAGCAGCGCGATCCGGCCGAGGAAGTTGTCCGCGTCGAGGTTGGTGACGTGCGCCTGCAGCGGGGCGTCGGCGTCGTACTGCGGCGCCGGGACGGTCTCGAGGAGCGTCGTGAAGAACGGCTCCAGGCTGTCGCTGTCGGCCGGGACGGTGCCGTCCTCCGGCTTGGTCAGCGAGGCGACGCCGTCACGGGCACAGGCGTAGACGATCGGGAACTCGATCTGGTCCTCGTCCGCGTCCAGGTCGAGGAACAGGTCGTACGTCTCGTTGACGACCTCGTCGATCCGCGAGTCCGGACGGTCCGTCTTGTTGATGCAGAGAATGACCGGCATCCGGGCCTGGAGCGCCTTACGGAGCACGAAGCGGGTCTGCGGCAGCGGACCCTCGGAGGCGTCCACGAGCAGCACGACCGCGTCCACCATCGACAGACCGCGCTCGACCTCGCCGCCGAAGTCGGCGTGGCCGGGGGTGTCGATGATGTTGATCGTGATCGGCTCGCCGCCGTCCTTGGGGTGGTACTTAACGGCCGTGTTCTTGGCCAGGATCGTGATGCCCTTCTCACGCTCCAGGTCGTTCGAGTCCATGACGCGGTCGTCGACGGAGTCGAGCTGGTGCGCGGCGAAAGCACCGGCCTGCTTGAGCATGGCGTCGACCAGAGTGGTCTTGCCGTGGTCGACGTGGGCGACGATGGCGACATTACGAATGTCGTGACGCGTAGACATGACGGCCATACGAGCTGCGCTTCTCCCGGGAAGAGTGGACGGCTGTCGCGTACGGTCCGGCACGCGAGCCCTGCCGGGCAGAACACGCCACGGCCTCACCCCATCCTACGTTGACGCCGCGATCCCGCCTCCTCGGGGCGGTACCGCGGCGTCTGACCTGGGGTTTTTCCTTCTGCCTAGGACTTCTTCAGGACTTCTTCCGGGCGTTCTCCGACTCCTTCTGCTGACCGCGCTGAGGCTTACGGAAGCCGATGTCCTGGTAGTGCGGCGTCTCGAACCCGTACGCACCCACATTGACCAGGTTGGATCGGGCGGCGATCAGCTGCGGCCGCTGGAAGAGCGGAATCGAACCGGCCACCGCCCAGATCCGGGCATCCGCCTTGCGGACCAGGTCACGGGCCTTCTCCTCGTCCAGCTCGGCGGCCGCCTGCTCGAAGAGCTGGTCGATGTGGTCGGTGCCGACCCGCGTGTAGTTCTGCTCCACGGTCAGCGAGCCGTCGGCCGCGGGCTGCGGCTTGGCGAAGATCGGGCGGCCGTCGGTGGCCGGGAAGGCGGTGGCGGGCCAGGAGTAGAGGGCCAGGTCGTACTGGCCGGAGGCGATGTGGTCCCGGAAGTAGCTGTCCTCGGGGACCTTGGTGATCTCGGTACGGATGCCGATCTTCTCCAGCATCCGGGAGATCTTCTCGCCCACGGTGCGCAGCTGCTCCGAGCCGGGCCCGGTCGGGAGCACGAAGCGCAGGGACAGCGCCTTGCCCTTCTTGGCGTACGGTCCGGCGGCGGGCTTCGGCGCCGCGGTGCCCTTGGGGGCGTACGCGCCGTGGACACCGTTCTTCTCCACGGGCTCCTTGGCCTGGTCCTTGGTCCGGTCCTTGGCCTGGTCCTTGGCATGCCCCTGGGTCGAGTCCTTGGCCGGGTGCTGGTCGGCGTCGCCGGGCTTGCCGTCTGCGTTCTCGCCGTTCTCGCCGTCCTTGCCGACGATGTACGTACCCGAGCTCTCCTCCTTCTTCGCCGTCTTCTCCTCGCCGTCCTTCTTCTGGTCCCCGCCCTTCTCCCCGTCCTTCTCCGCGGCCTTCTCCGCCGCCTTCTCCTTCTTGCCGTCCTTCTCGATCGGGCCGCCCCGGACCCAGCCCGCGTCGGCGAGCAGCGCCTGCGCCTCGTCGGCATCCTGCCTCCCGAGGGCGCCACTGTTGTCCTTGTACGCCTTCTGCCCGGCCAGCGCCAGGTGGCTGCCGACCGGCTGCGCGGGCAGGCCGAGCGGCTTGAGTACGGTCTCGGCGAGCGCGGCGCGGTCGATGGCGCGGGCCACGGCGCGGCGCACCCGCTCATCGGCGAGCGGGCCGTCGGCGCCGTTCAGAGCCAGCTGCGTGTACGCCGGTTCGAGGGACTTGCGGACCCGGAAGCCGCGCAGGGCACGCTGCTCCTTGGCGTACTTCTTGATCGCTTTCTGCTGCTTCTCGCGCGCCTTCTGCGCGGTCGCGTCCTTTTCCTCGTCGCCGGTGTTGGCCCGCGCCCAGGAGCGGAGCGCCTCGGCCGGGGTGAGGTCGGCGCCGGGGCCATGGGCGAGCGGGCCCTTGGCGCCCTTGTCCCGGCGGGCGAGCTCGATCCGCTTGGCCTCGGACGGGCCGATCTCGGCGAGGTCGATCTTGCCCTCGGCGAGCGCGGCGATCCGCTTCTTGCGCGGCACCGCCTGGAGCACCAGCTTGTCGAGCTTCGCGGGCCGACCCCACCAGCGATCGTTGCGGGCCAGCGTGATCCGGCCCTTCTTCTTCTCCACCTTCTCGATGGCGAACGGGCCTGCGGTCTTCTTGAGCTTGTCGCGCGCCCCGTCGTTGAAGGTGTCGGGCGTACCCATGACCTCCTTCGGGTACAGCGGCGAGAACAGCGAGCGCCAGTCCGCGTACGGCTTGGCGAAGGTGACCCGCACCTCCAGGTCGCTCTTGCCCCGCTCGACCTTCTCGATCCGGTCGTAGCCCGCGTTGCGCGCGGTCCAGTAGGCGCTGTCCTTTCCGGACAGGGCGCGCCACTGGGCGGCGAAGTCGGCGGCGCTGATCTCCCGGCCGTCGCTCCAGACGGCCTTCTGGTTCAGCTGGTAGAGCACGACCTGCTTCGGCTCGCGCTCGATGACCTCGGCCTTCTCCAGAAAGTCCGGGTTGCGTACGGCATGGCCCTTGGCGTCGAGCGTGTACATCGACGGCAGCACGGCGCCCGCGACCCGGGTGGTGGCCGCATCGGCGTCCGCCTGGAAGGAGTTGAAGGTCTCGGGCAGCGCGTCCATCGCCCAGGTCACCTTGCCGCCATGGGCCACCAGGTCGCGGGCCGCGGGCGCGATGTCCTGGGGCGCCAGCGGTGCGCCGGCCTCCTCGCCCGAACCGCAGCCGGCCAGCGCGGGCACCGTGAGGACACCCGCGATGAGACACGCGGCCGCGCGCAGGGCAGGACGCCTTCTGACACCGGCTGCTTGGGCTCTGGCCATGCCTGGTCACCTCACGTCTGGCGGGTATGCCGGAGTAATATGGAGCTGATCACACCTATTTGCCCCACTGAAGGTGACCAAGGGCGCGCCTCGTTGGCGACACGGCGTGGCATTGCGCCAAGGCCACCCATTTGGCGGGGCCTGTGCTCCAGGAGAAGAGCGGGTTTCCGGGGTAAACACGAGTCCCGGAAATGCACTGAAGCGTTGAATCCCGCGCAGTCCCCTTCCCAACCGGGATGTGACGCGCAACACTCGCAGGCGCTGGGCGCAGGGCCCGGCCCCCAGTGCATGAGCATTGCCACCGCACCCGCAGAAGTGAGGGCAAGTCATGTCCCTGCAAGAAGATTTGACGGCTGTTCAGCGCTCTCTCGACGATCTCGCCCGCGCCGTCGGTCGGCTCGAGCAGAGCGTCGGCGAGGGCCCGGACATCCGCCGGGTCCGCTCGGACACCGATCATCTGCGCGCCAGCATCACGCTGCTGCGCCAGAACTGTGAGAACTCGACCGCGGCACGGCACGCGGAGCGTCGCGAGATGATCCCGGTCCCGGACAAGCCGTACGACAGCTCGAAGTGGACCGACGTCGACGACGAGGGCCTTGGCGCCCGCGACCGCCACGCGCCCTGATCGCACGCTGATCGCACGCCGATCGCCGCAAGCTCGCACCCGGCCGGGCACACCCGGTGCCCGGGCCGGACCCACCCCCCAAGAGCTACCGCCCCTGGAGGCCTCCTTGGCCACTGGCACCGAACCCGACCTCAATACCGCGGGCGGCGTGCGCGACGCTTCACGTGCCGCGATCGCCGCCCCTCATCTGCGTACCGACCGCTGGTGGCTGGCGCCCGCGGCCACCGCCGCCGGGCTGTTCGCCTTCATCGTCTACTCGACCTGGCGGGCCTTCGCGAACGCCGACTACTACGCGGCGCCCTATGTCTCGCCGTTCTACTCGCCCTGTCTCGCGGAGAACTGCGTCCCGATGAAGGGCGGGCCCAACTGGGAGATCTTCGGCTCCTGGTGGGGGCTCTCGCCCGCGCTGCTCATCCTGATCTTCCCGCTCGGCTTCCGGCTGACCTGCTACTACTACCGGAAGGCCTACTACCGCGGCTTCTGGGCGTCGCCGCCCGCCTGCGCGGTGGCCGAGCCGCACGCCAAGTACACCGGTGAGACGCGGTTCCCGCTGATCCTCCAGAACATCCACCGCTACTTCTTCTACGCGGCGGTTCCGGTGGCGGGCATCCTGACGTACGACACCGTGCTCACCTTCCGCGACGAGCACTACGAGTGGGGCCACATGGGCCTCGGCACCCTGGTGTTCCTGGTCAACATCGGGCTGATCTGGGCGTACACCCTGTCCTGCCACTCCTGCCGGCACATCGTGGGCGGCAAGCTCAAGCACTTCTCGAAGCATCCGGTGCGGTACCGGATGTGGCAGTTCGTGGGGCGGCTCAACGCCCGTCACATGCTGCTCGCCTGGGCTTCCTTGATCAGCGTCGCGCTCGCTGACTTCTACGTGTATCTCGTCGCATCCGGCGCCTTCGACGATCCGAGGTTGTTCTGAATGTCTCAAGTGGAGCGGCAGCAGTGGGATGTCGTCGTCGTGGGCGCGGGCGGCGCCGGTCTGAGAGCCGCCATCGAGGCGCGTGAGCAGGGCGCACGTACCGCCGTGATCTGCAAGTCGCTGTTCGGCAAGGCCCATACGGTGATGGCCGAGGGCGGCATCGCGGCGGCGATGGGCAACGTCAACGACGGCGACAACTGGCAGGTGCACTTCCGCGACACCATGCGCGGCGGCAAGTTCCTCAACCAGTGGCGGATGGCGGAGCTGCACGCGCAGGAGGCCCCGGACCGGGTCTGGGAGCTGGAGACCTGGGGCGCGCTCTTCGACCGCACCGGGGACGGCAAGATCTCGCAGCGCAACTTCGGCGGGCACGAGTACCCGCGGCTCGCCCACGTCGGCGACCGTACCGGCCTCGAACTCATCCGCACCCTCCAGCAGAAGATCGTCTCGCTGCAGCAGGAGGACAAGCGTGAATTCGGGGACTACGAGGCCCGGCTGAAGGTCTTCCAGGAGTGCACCGTGACGCGCGTCCTGAAGGAAGACAGTCCCGAGGAGACAGCATCCATTAGCGGCTCCGCCGCGGGCCGGGTCTCCGGGGTCTTCTGCTACGAGCGCGAGTCCGGCCGGTTCTTCGTCATCGAGGCGCCCTCCGTGGTGATCGCCACCGGCGGTATCGGCAAGTCCTTCAAGGTGACGTCGAACTCGTGGGAGTACACCGGGGACGGGCACGCGCTCGCGCTGCTCGCCGGGGCGCCACTGCTGAACATGGAGTTCGTGCAGTTCCACCCGACGGGCATGGTCTGGCCGCCGTCGGTGAAGGGCATCCTGGTCACCGAGTCGGTGCGCGGGGACGGCGGGGTCCTGCGGAACTCCGAGGGCAAGCGGTTCATGTTCGACTACATCCCCGACGTCTTCAAGGAGAAGTACGCGGAGACGGAGGAGGAGGGCGACCGCTGGTACGACGACCCCGACCGCAACCGGCGCCCGCCCGAGCTGCTGCCGCGCGACGAGGTGGCGAGGGCCATCAACGCCGAGGTGAAGGCGGGCCGCGGCTCACCGCACGGCGGGGTGTTCCTCGACGTGTCGACCCGGATGCCCGCCGATGTCATCCGGCGTCGGCTGCCGTCCATGTACCACCAGTTCAAGGAGCTGGCCGACGTCGACATCACGGCCGAGGCGATGGAGGTCGGGCCGACCTGCCACTACGTGATGGGCGGCATCGCGGTCGACTCGGACACCGCGGCCGCACGCGGGGTGCCGGGGCTCTTCGCGTCCGGTGAGGTCGCGGGCGGTATGCACGGCTCCAACCGGCTCGGCGGCAACTCGCTCTCGGACCTGCTCGTCTTCGGGCGCCGGGCCGGGCTGCACGCCGCGCAGTACGCCAAGGGGCTGGCCGGTCCGGACGTACGCCCGGTGGTGGCCGAGGAGCAGATCGACGCGGCGGCGGCGGAGGCACTGCGGCCGTTCTCGGCGGAGACACCGGAGGCAGCACAGGCCGCCGAGAGCCGGTCGCTCAAGGCCGAGGGCCGGTCCGCGAAGACGGACGACAAGGACGACAAGGACGACGAGGCCAGGCCGCCGGAGAATCCGTACACGCTCCACCAGGAGCTCCAGCAGACCATGAACGACCTGGTCGGCATCATCCGGCGGGAGCACGAGATGGGCCGGGCCCTGGAGAAGCTCGCCGACCTGCGGGTGCGGGCGCGGCGGGCCGGGGTCGAGGGGCACCGCCAGTTCAACCCGGGCTGGCACCTGGCGCTCGACCTGCGGAACATGCTCCTGGTCAGCGAGTGCATCGCGCGCGCCGCCCTGGAGCGGCAGGAGAGCCGCGGCGGCCACACCCGGGAGGACTTCCCCGGCATGGACCGCGACTGGCGCCGGATCAACCTGCTCTGTCGGCTCGCCGACCCGACCGGCGGGCTCGCCGCGACCGATCCGGTACGCGGTCAGATCCGGCTCGAACGCCGCGAGACCGAGCCCATCCGACCGGACCTGCTCGCCCTCTTCGAGAAAGAAGAGCTGGTCAAGTACCTCGCCGAAGAGGAGCTTTACGAATGAGTTCGTACACGGCGGCCTTCCGGGTCTGGCGCGGCGACACCGGCGGCGGTGACCTGGAGGACTTCAAGGTCGAGGTCAACGACGGTGAGGTGGTGCTCGACATCATCCACCGCCTCCAGGCCACCCAGGCCCCCGACCTGGCGGTCCGCTGGAACTGCAAGGCGGGCAAGTGCGGTTCGTGCTCGGCGGAGATCAACGGGCGGCCGCGGCTTATGTGCATGACGCGGATGTCGGTGTTCTCGCGGGACGAGACGATCACGGTGACGCCGCTGCGGGCCTTCCCGGTGGTACGGGACCTGGTCACGGACGTCGGCTTCAACTACACCAAGGCCCGGGAGGTGCCGTCCTTCGTGCCGCCGCCCGGGCTCGGTCCCGGTGAGTACCGGATGCGGCAGGAGGACGTGGACCGGTCGCAGGAGTTCCGTAAGTGCATCGAGTGCTTCCTGTGCCAGGACACCTGCCACGCGGTCCGCGACCACGAGGAGAACAAGGAGGCCTTCGCCGGACCGCGGTTCCTGATGCGCGTCGCCGAGCTGGACATGCACCCCCTGGACGCGGCGGACGAGACGGGCCTCGACCGCAAGGCGACGGCCCAGGAGGAGCACGGCCTCGGCTACTGCAACATCACGAAGTGCTGTACGGAGGTCTGCCCCGAAGGCATCAAGATCACGGACAACGCCTTGATCCCCCTGAAGGAACGGGCCGTCGACCGGAAGTACGACCCGCTGGTGTGGCTGGGGAACAAGATCGCGCGGCGACGGGCGTGACTACCGGCCCGTCCGGAAAATCCAGCCCGTCCGGCGTTTGAGGACGAGCCCCTCCCCCAAGCTCTCAGCTTCGTTCGAGCAGGGAGGTACCCCCCTGGGGCGAAAGGGGGTCTGGGGGCAGAGCCCCCAGTTACGGGAAGGGGCGGGGCTGGGGACAAATCACCCGGTCGCGCCCCGCACCCCGCGGACATACGCTCACAAACGTGACGTCTTCCCGTCCACTGCCTCGCACAGCCGTCCGGGGCGTTTTCGTCTGCCTCGCACTGGTCCTGCTGCCGATGCCCGCCGCAGGCACCCGCGCCCTGGCCGATGAGCCCATCCCCCTCGCCCGGACGGGACAGATCACCGACCGGGCCGGGGCGCTCGGAGACCGGCAACAGGCCGTCGAGCGCGCCCTCGACCGGCTCCACGACCAGCGCGGCGTGCGGCTCTTCATCGCGTACGTACGTAATTTCTCCGGCTGGGACGCCACGGACTGGGCGTACGACACCGCGCGGCGCAACGGGCTCGACCGGGACGACGTGCTGCTCGCCGTCGCCACGCAGGACCGCGAGTACGCCTGGTCGGCCCACCGCGAGTCGCCGCTGACCCAGGCGCAGCTCCAGGGCGTGTCCAAGACCGCGATCCTGCCGCCGCTGCGCAAGGACGACTGGGCCGGGGCCGCGATCGGCGCCGCCGACGGCTACCGGGCGGTGCTCGCCGGAAAGCCGGTGCCGAAGCCGTCGGTCAAGCCGGGTCCCGTCGCCCCCGGCGAGGCCCGCTCCGCCACGGGGGATCTCGTGCTGCCGATCGTGGCCGTCGGCGGCGCCGCTGCCCTGGCCGTGTACGCGGCCACCCGGCGCAAGCACCGCGTCGCCACCCGCACCACGCCGCACGGTGGGCGAGTGGTGCCGGGCCCGCCGCCGCGGCCGCTTTCCGAGCTCCACGAGCGGGCCGCGCGCCTACTCGTCGAGGCGGACGACGCGGTCCGCACCAGCACCGAGGAACTCGGCTTCGCCGCCGCCCAGCTCGGCGCGGCGGCGGTCCGGCCTTTCGGCGACGCGGTGGCGTACGCCGAGGAGGAGCTGCGGGCCGCGTTCCGGCTGCGGCAGCAGCTCGACGACGGCGCACCGGAGGACGATGCCGCGGTGCGGCGGATGCTCGACGAGATCATTTCGCGGAGTACGGAGGCCAACCACCGCCTGGACCTGGCGGCCCAGGACTTCGACGCTCGCCGGGACCTGGAGAAGCTCGCGCCTGAGGCCCTGAACCACGCCGAGGCCGCGTTCCGCGACGCCGCCGGGCGCACCGGCACCGCCGAGGCGACCCTGACGGCGCTCGCCGGGCGGTACGCGGACTCCGCGTCGGCGCCCGTGGCCGGGCACGCCGAGGAGGCCAAGGAACGCCTGGTGTTCGCCGCGGACCGGATCGACCGGGCCCGGCAGGCGGTCGAGGCCGGGGACAACGCCACGGCGGCGGTCCAGGTCCGGGCCGCGGAGGCCGCCGTCGGCCAGGCGGTGATGCTCGTCGACGCGGTGGACCGGCTGGCCCAGGAGCTCGCCGAGGCCGCCGGAAAGCTGCCCAGCGCGCGCACCGAAACGGAAGGCCACGTGACGGAGGCCCGCGCGCTGCTCCAGGACGCCCCCGAGGACACCTCGACGGCCGAGGTGGAGAGGCGGCTCGTCATCGCGGAGCGGGTGCTCGGCGACGTAAGCGACGAAGTGGAGGCCATGGGCGCCGCACGGTACGACCCGATGGACGCACTGCGCCGGGTCGAGGAGGCGGACGCCGCGCTCGCCGAGGCACTGTCCGGGGCGGGGCGGGGCGAGCGGAAGGACGCGGCGCAACGCTCCCGGGCCCTGCTCGACCAGGCCCTGCTCGCCGCGCGCAGCAGCATCGGGACGGCGTCGGACTACCTCACGACACATCGTGGCGCCGTCGCCTGCCCGGCCCGGACCCGGCTCACTCAGGCCCAGCGGCAGCTGGCCCGCTCGGACGCCGTGGCGGACCGGGACGCGGTCACCGCGCTCGCGGAGGCCCGGCGCGCGGACGCCCTGGCCCGCGAGGCACGGGAGCTCGCGGGGCGGGACGTGGCGGCGCGGGGCGGGCCGTACGGCGGTGCGGAGGGCGACGAGAGGGCCGCGGGCGGGGCGGTGATCGGCGGGATCCTGCTTGAGGGTGGACGGACCGCGCGGTTCGGCGGAGGGGGGACCACCATCAGCCCGTCCGGCGCTTGAGGACGAGCGCGCCCCCAGACCCCCGTAGGACGCCCCCTAGAACATACTCAGCAGCGTCTCCACGGAGGGCTCCTGCGGTGACGTCCCGTCGGGCAGCGGGAGTTCGAACCAGACCGTCTTGCCGCGGGGCGTTCTGCGGGAGCCCCAGGAGGCGCTCAGCAGGCCGACCAGCTGGAGCCCTCGGCCGCCTTCGTCCGTGGCGCGGGCGCGGCGGCGGCGGGGCTGGACCAGGCCGGCGTCCCAGACCTCGCAGACCAAGGTGCGGTCGAGCAGCAGGCGGAGCCGTATCTCGCCCTCGCCGTACCGCAGCGCGTTCGTGACCAGCTCGCTGACCAGCAACTCCGTGGTGTCGACGAGCGCTTCGAGGTCCCAGGACGCCAGCTGGGCGCGGGCCAGCTCGCGGGCGCGGCCGACCGAGCGGGGCTCGCGGGGCAGCGCCCAGTCGCCGACGGACTCGGCGGGCAGGCCCTGCACGCGGGCCATCAGGAGGGCGATGTCGTCCTCGCCGTGGTGGGTGTCGAGGGCGCCGAGGACGTGGTCGCAGACGTCCTCGAGCGGACGCTTCTGTTCCGTTATGGCGCGGCGCAGCGCGCTGAGGCCCTCGTCGAGCGGGTGGTCGCGGGACTCCACGAGACCGTCGGTGTAGAGGGCGAGCAGGGCGCCCTCGGCGAGTTCGACCTCGACCTCTTCGAAGGGTTCGCCGCCGACGCCGAGCGGCATGCCCGGCGGTACGTCGAGCATCAGGGCCCCTTCGCCGGGCTCGACCAGGACGGGCGGCAGATGGCCCGCGTTGGCGAAGGTGCAGCGCCGGGTGACCGGGTCGTACACGGCGTACACACAGGTGGCGAGGTAGACCTCGGTGGGGTCGGTGTCCCCGAGGGAACGGCCCTGGAGGGAGCGGCGGGTGGACTGCGGGGACTGCTGCGGGCGCAGGGATCCCGAGGTGTTGCCGGGGGCGCCGAGGCCGCGGGCGATCTCGTCCAGGGCGGAGAGCACTTCCGCCGGTTCGAGGTCGAGGAGCGCCAACGTGCGTACGGCGGTACGGAGTTCACCCATGGCGACGGCGGCGCGCAGGCCGCGGCCCATGACGTCGCCGACGACCAGGGCGGTGCGGTGGCCGGGGAGTTCGATGACGTCGAACCAGTCGCCGCCCACCTCGGTGGCCGCGTTGCCGGGCAGATAGCGGCAGGCGATGTCGAGTCCGGAGGCCTCCGGGTCGCCGGGCGGGAGCAGGGAGCGCTGCAGGATCAGGGCGCGTTCGTGCTCGCGGCGGTAGAGGCGGGCGTTGTCGATGCAGACCGCGGCGCGGGCGGCGAGCTCCACGGCGAGGGCGCGGTCGCGTTCGCCGAACGGTTCGCTGCCCTTCGTACGGGAGAACCGGGCGAGGCCGACGACGATGTCGTGGGCGACCATCGGCACCGCGAGCGTGGACTGCACGAGGCCCGCCGTGCCCGCCGTGCCGGTTGCGCTCTTCGACTCCGTCGCGTCCCCGGGGATGTCGACCGGGCGGGCGGTGCGCAGGGCGTCCGCACAGGGCGAGTTGAAGGGGTAGCGGTGCACGGAGCCGACCTGCACGGCGTCCTCATCGAGTGGCGCGTCCGAGACGGCGCTCGCGAAGGCGACCCGGCGCAGTTCGGCGCTGCCGTCGGCGAGGCTGGCCCGCGCACCCGATGGCGTCGCGCTCTCGTCGCCGTCGAGCAGGCCCTGGTAGAGGTCGACGGAGGCGAGGTCACAGAAGACGGGGACGGTGACGTCGAGGAGTTCGCGGGCGGTGGTCTCCAGGTCGAGGGAGTTGCCGATACGGGCGCCCGCTTCGTTGAGCAGGGCGAGGTTGCGGCGGGCGTGGGCGGCCTCGCGGGCGGCGGCGTGCCGCCGGGTGACGTCGGTGCCGAGCCCGGCGACGCCGATGGGGCGGCCGCTGCCGCTGTGCACCCGGTAAAGGTTGATGGACCAGTGACGGCGCTCGGTCGATCCCGGTGCGGGGCCGACGATCTGCATGTCGGTGACGGCCTCGCCGGTCTCCAGGACGTGTTGCAGGGCGGCGGACATCCGGTCGGCCTCGTGCCGGGGCAGATAGTCGCGCACGGTGCGGCCGCGGTGCTCGTCGACCGCGCCGCCGAATACGGAGGCGAAACGGCGGTTGGCGCGCAGCACCCGCAGATCCGTACCGAACAGCAGGAAGCCGAAGGGGGATTGACCGAAAATGGCCTGGGACGCGGCGAGGTCGGTCTCGATCCGGCGCAGGGCGCGGACGTCCACGACGATGCAGACCGCGCCGCACTCGCCACGCTCGGTCCCGGTCGGCATCACATAGATCTCGGCGACGCCGTCGAGGGAGCCGTCCGACGCCATCCGGAACGGGACGACGCCCGTCCACTCCTTGCCGTCGAGGATCTCGGCGACCTTGCGGTGGCCCAGGTCCCGCAGGCTCTCGGGGACGAACGCCTCGATCGGGTCCTTGCCGACCGCCTCGGCCGCGGGCACACCGAAGAGCTGCTCCGCTCGGAGCGACCACTGGTCGATCACGCCGTCCGGGCCGAGGGAGAACGAGGCGACCTTGATGTAGTCGTAGATCGAGCCGGGCGGGCTGGCCTGCCACATGATGTTGTCCTGCGACGGCACCCCGGGCACGACCTCGGCACCCCGCGCTCCGGACGCGCCCTGCGAGCCTCGGCCCGTGGGCGTTCTCTCCGCCTCCTGAGCCGCGGATTGGCCCTCCGCCTCCCCGGCAGTGGGTGCGTCCTCCGCTTCCCGGGCAGTGGGTGCGCCCTCGGGCCCCGGAACCGCAGGTGCGCCCTCGGAACTCCGAACCGCAGGTGCGCCCTCGGAACCCCGGACCACAGGCTCGCCACCGGGCCCCGCGGCCGCGGCCGCGGCCTCACCACCGGCCCGCTCGGCGTCGTTCCGCTCACCACCGGCCCGCTCGGCGTGGACCCGCTCGCCGCCGGTCCGCTCGCCGTCGGCCCTCAGGACCGTCGGCCCGCGCTCGGGCCCCTGCGCCCCGGCTGGTATCTCGCTCACTGCGACCGTCCCCTCCAGCTCACCGCCACCGCACCGGCCCCCGGGCCCTGTCGGACGGCATGAAACCGGCCAGCACACCCCGCCGGAAGCGGAACGGCGGCAGCGTCAGCGAGCGCCCGCCCCCGGCGCGCACCCCGGCGAGGCCCGGCGTCCCGCACCGGTCCGCCCCCCGTACGCGCCCGCTCTCCGCCCTGCCGCTGCACCCGCCAGACCACCTCTCACCGGCGCACAAGGCGCCGTCCAGCCAAGCCGACCCATCCGCCGGACGGGCCACAGCCCGCAGTATCCAGCACTACGGCCGCAAGAAACACTGCGTTCACATCACCCGCCGGTAACGACACATTTCGGCCGCGCCGTCGGAGCCGCGCGATCCGCCCCTCCCTCAGCTGTCCTCGGGAAGGGAGAGCTCGAACCACACGGTCTTGCCCGTCCTGCCTTGTCGAGTACCCCATCGACGGGCAGAACAGGCCACCAACTGCAGGCCGCGGCCGCCTTCATCATCGGGGGCGGCGGTGCGTTCCCGGGGCGGATCCGGAAGCGGATCCGAAACTTCCACCCGTAGCGGGCCCGAGGGCGTGCCGGGGCGCACGAGGCGCACACCGATGGGCCCGGAGGCATATCGCAGGGAATTGGTCACCAACTCGCTGACCAGGAGTGCGGTCACGTCCCCGACCTCCTCGAGCCCCCAGTCACCGAGCTGCGCCCGGACCCGGGCCCGGGCGGTGCGGACGGCGCCGGGGTCGGCCGGGAAGGTCCACCAGGCGCTGCCGCCTTCGGTGTCGAGCACGCCGATCACTTCCAAAGACCCGGATCCAGACCCTTGGGGGCTTGTCCGGTTTGGTGGGGTTAATCAGCACATACCCGATATCCAGGAGTGGCTACCGCATACACGGGCGCACGGTGGCACGAAAGGCGTAGGACTCGGCCCCGGACGTCCCGCCCCTCATGTCTCCGTGAGCCGATGCGCCGCTTCCGCCACCGCGGGCCGGTCCGCTTCGAGCCAGTCCACGTCCCACACCTCGTCGGGCGCGAGCCAGCGCAGCGCGTCGTGATCTTCGAGCGGTCGTACGTCACTTACGTCGCCGGAGCGCAGTTTCGCCGTCCAGACCTGGAGGACATAGCCGGTGCCGCCGAGCGGCCACTCCCCCGGGATCCGCTCCAGGGGTTCGACGGTCACGCCGAGTTCCTCGCGCAGTTCGCGTACGAGGGCTTCTTCGGGGAGTTCGCCGGGTTCGACCTTGCCGCCGGGCAGCTCCCAGCGGCCCGCGTGTTCCGGGGGCGCGCTGCGGCGGGCGGCGAGCAGGCGCCCGGCGGCGCACAGGGCTGCGCCCACGACGAGGGTGCGTTCCGTCATGCGCCCAGAGCCTATGCGAGCCCGCGCCTGCTCCCGGCCCGCCGTCAGTGGCTGCGCTGCTTGTCGAGGTGCTCGACCCAGTACAGCTGTTTGTGCCCGCGGTCGTCGAGGCTGTCCGCGATCCGCTGGGCCTCGTCCCTGGTGGCGTATCTGCCGACGCGATAGCGATTGCCGTTGTCGTCCTGGCGTATGACCAGCCAGGGGAGCGTCGTACTGTCCTCGTTCATCGCGCTCCTCCCCGCGCCACCGGCATCCGGCACAGCCGGCCCCCCGGCGCGCTCTCTGACGAAACCGCAATCCGCATATGCCCGAGCCTACGCCCGACCTTTACTGAGCGGATATGGATTTACACAAAGAGGTACGCAATCGGCCATGTTCAGACCAGCACCCCGGGGGCGCACCACGTGGATGCGCCCCGGGGCCCAGGCCCGTAAGTCCGGCGAGCCTGCTCAGTCTGCCGTCCGCACCGTGGGCAGCGGCATCAGGACCGGCTCGGCGGCGGGCGACTTGCGGCAGACGTCGCCGCACTCCGCGTCGAGGGAGCAGCACAGGGAGCAGATGGGGCCCGCCTGGACCGGGCAGTCGGCGATGTCGGGCGCTCGTTCGCGCAGCGTCGTGGCAGCACCCGGTGCCGCGTGCCACACATCCGGCAGCGGCCGGGAGGGATTCTCCGTGTTCGAATGCGAGGGGCACACAGACTGGCTACAGTCGCGACTGTGAAGCTGGTCGTGCAAGTGAAGTTGCTCCCGACGCCCGTTCAAATGGAGGCACTTGAGGCGACGCTGCGCGTCTGCAACGAGGCGGCCTCATGGGTGGCCACTGTCGCGTTCGAACACGGTGTGCCGCGTGAGTACGAACTGCGCAAGCACACGTACGCCGGACTGAAAACGCGGGGGCTGGGGGCCCAGGCCGCCCAGCACGTCATCAAGAAGGCTTGCGACGCCTACACGACCCTCAAGGCCAACCTCAGGGCCGGGAACTATGGCAAGCCCGGCTCTCACAGGCATGCGCGGATCACTGCGAGGCCAGTCGCCTTCCGCAACGACGCTGCGCAGCCCTTCGACGACCGGTGCCTGTCCTGGCAATACGACCAGCGGACTGTCTCGATCTGGACCACCGACGGACGACTCAAGGGCGTGCGATACACCGGTCACCCGGACCACCTCAAGACCCTCGCGCAGTACCGCAAGGGCGAGAGCGATCTCGTATGGCGCGACGGTACGTGGTTCCTACTCGCCACGTGCGAGATCCCCGAAGTCCCGCTCAACCAGCAACCCGAGGGTTTCATCGGCGTGGATCTCGGAATCGAGAACATCGCCACGACTTCGGACGACGCAGCACCGTTCGCCGGGCAGAAGCTGAATAGGTACCGGCGCCACCAGCTCCGCATCCGCGCCGAACTCCAGGCACGCGGTACCAAGAGCGCCAAGCGGAAACTCAAACGGCGCGCAAAGCGGGAGGCACGGCACGCCGCGCACGTCAACCACAAGATTGCCAAGGAGATCGTGGCCGAGGCTGAACGCACCGGACGCGGGATCGGTCTGGAAGAACTGACCGGAATCCGTGCACGGGTACGGCTCCGCAAGCCCCAACGGGTCACGCTCCACTCCTGGGCCTTCGGCCAGCTCATCGAATTCATCGCCTACAAGGCGAAGCGAGCCGGTGTGCCGGTCGTGTTCGTGGACCCCGCCTACACGAGCCGACGCTGCTCGTGGTGCGGGCACACCGAGAAGGCCAACCGACCCAACCAGGAAACCTTCATCTGCCGGTCGTGCGGCGTCGTTGCGCACGCCGACTGGAACGCGGCCCGCAACATACGTCAGGCCGCTGAGAACGTTTGGGGCGCAGTCAACCGCCCTCATGCGGCAGTACCGTCACAACCAGTGGCGTCCCTGACCGCAAGCCCAGCCCTCTAGGGCCGGGTCGTTGACGGCTGCGAACATGTTCATCGCTATCGGCGTCAACGCGATGGCGAGGCCGAGGAGGGTGCACGAACACCCGGTCGACGTGCCGGTGCGCGACGGGAACGCGCCGCGCTCCTCGCCAGGCGCGGGCTCGGCGCAGCTGCGCTTGGCGGGGAAAGGAGTCGGAGCGGGTTGACTCGCGATCACTGCGGCACGGACGTGCTGTTCGGCTATCGATCAGCCAGTCGTGCCAGGACGCGGCCAACTGCCGTGTTTTCCCGGTCACTTGACCGGCAGGTGGTATGCGATCCGGTAGCGGTCGGCGGGTACGACGACGTCGGCCGTCTCCACCGGGCGGCCTGACGCGTAGTACGTACGCGAGATGACCAGGACCACGTGCCCCGGTACGCCGCCGAGTTCCTGGAGTTCCTCGGCGAGGCCGGGGCGGGCGCCGACCTCCTCCGCGACGTTGTCCACGATCACGTCGATCGCCGCCATCCGCTCCACCACGCCGCAGCCGCCGAGCGGGCCCTCCTCGGGGAGCATCACCGGGGTGCGGCCCGTGACGGCCAGGGGCTCCCAGGAGGTGGAGAGCATCACCGTCTCGCCCGCGTCCCTGAAGACGTACGACGTACACATCACGCGGTCGCCGGGCTTGATGTCGAGCCGCTCAGCCACCTCCGCGGTGGCCGTGGCCTGCTCGCTGCGCGATTCCCAGGTGCCCCGCGCGGAGCTCTCGGCCTGCTCCTGGCGGAACGGGGTCGACCCGGTCGCGCGGTACGCGGCGCGGGAGACGCGGCGCGGCACGGGGCGCTCGCGTACATACGTACCCGAGCCGGAACGGCCCTCGACCAGGCCCTCGGCCATGAGGACCTTGCGGGCCTCCAGGGCGACGGTGTCCGAGACGCCGTACTCCTGGCGGATCCGGGCCTGCGAGGGGAGCCGGGTGTGCGGCGGCAGCGCCCCCTCGACAATCTGCTTCCGGAGGTCGTCCGCGACCCGCAGATACGCCGGCTGCTCACCGATTGTCACTGGCCACTCCCATCAGGTTGACAGACAGCAACAGACTGGCAACCGTGGGTTGTGAGCCGCAACCTAAGGCCAATGAATCACTCGAAGTGATGCCATTTGACGTCAGGAGCTTGCCCAGGGGGCCTTTCGCGGCTAGGCAGTTGAATTTTGCCCAGGAGCCGGATGAGGAAACGGCTTGGGCCCGCTATCGCCGGACATGTCGTTACCGAGTGTGTACGCGTGGCAGGGCCGGGTGTCACGCTGCGTCACGGTCCGTGCGGGGTGCGGGAGTTGGCCGTACGGGTGGCTGCGGCAGGTCAGACCTGGCGACCGGCGCCGGGTCCGCCGTCGAGGTCACCGGAGCCACCACTGGTCGCCCCACCGGAGGAACCTGAAGTGCCGCCGGAGGAACCACCAGAGGCACCGCCGGAAGAACCGCCGGAGGAACCCGAAGAACCGCCGGAAGAGCCGTCGCCCCCGCGCCCGGTGTCCCGCACCGACCCCGTAAGGGTCCCGCCGTTCTCGTCGCCGACGAGGCAGGTCACCTCGCGGTCGCCGAGCCGCCAGCTCTGCCGCGTCGGGTAGAAGAAGTAGTCGTAGACGCTGTCGGGCAGCGCCGAGACATCGCCGATGTACTCCTTGGCGAACCGCGCGCACGTGGCGTTGGCGCGCGCCGCGATGGCGCTCTCGCCCGGGTAGGCGCTGTCGCCGCCGGTCAGCCGGAAGGACCCGTACGCCTCGCCGTCGTGCTCCTCGGTGCAGGGCACGATGTCCACGTCCGTCGTCTCGCCCTCCAGCTTGCCGGTCGGGGAGTTGAAGCAGTCGCCCGCGTCGAGCGTGAACGGGGTGTTGCGCCGCGAGTCCTCGGCCGCGCTCGTGAACCCGGCCCAGAAGCTCGCCGCCCAGCCGAGCGTGAAGGCCAGGACGAGGAAGACGACACCGATCGAGGAGAGCACCACACCGGCGATCGCCATGCCCTTGCCGCGCTCGCCCCGCTTCTTGATCTGGGACAGCGAGACGAGGCCGAAGATCAGGCCGAGTGGCGCAAGCAGGCCGCAGAGGAGGCCGAGCACGAGCGAGGTGATGGCGAGCCCGTTGACCGGAGGCGGCGGCGCGTAAGGGCCGGGCCCGTACGGGTGGTACGGACCCTGGGGGCCGTACGGCGCGGGTCCCGGCATGCCGTACGGCGGCTGCGCACCGCCCTGGCCGTAAGGCGGCGGCTGCTGGCCCTGCGGAGGCGGAGGTATGGCCACGAGTACGGCGCTCCTGATCGATTCGGTCAAACAGTTGCGCGAATCGTACGCCGGTGCCCCCGCACGCACCGGGGGGCCCTGCCGTAACGGGAGTTGTCCCCAGACCCGCCCCTTCCCGGCTGTGTCGATATGCGGCTAACGCCGCGTGGTTCAGCAGCGGCTTCGGGGCCCGCGACGTTAGCCGCTGATGGATGCAGCGCCCCCGGACCCCCGCTCCTCAAACGCCGGAGGGGCTCATTTTGCCTACTCTGCCCACATGACCGCTCTGCCCGACTACGTCTGCCCCGTCGACGGCACCCGAGTCCGTGCCGCGTCCCTCGCCTGGTGCTGCTCCGCCTGCCGAGGCCCGCTGGACCTCGACTTCCACCCCACGCCCACGCCGCTCAAGTCGCTCACCGGACGCGTCAACTCGCTCTGGCGGTACGCCGAATCGCTGCCGCTCCCCCGGACCTCGGTCAGCCTGGGCGAGGGTCGTACCCCGCTGGTCGAGCTCGACGGGCGGATCTCGGCCAAGCTGGACTTTCTGATGCCGACGCTCTCCTTCAAGGACCGCGGCGCCGTCCTGCTCGCCGAACTCGCCCTGCGCCTCGCCCCGGAGCGTGTCATCGCCGACAGCAGCGGCAACGCGGGCACGGCCGTCGCCGCGTACTGCGCCCGCGCGGGGCTCGACTGCGTCGTGTACGTGCCCGCCGCCACGTCCGCGAAGAAGACCGAGCAGATCCGGGCGCACGGGGCACGGGTCGAGCGGGTCGACGGGGGCCGCGAGGCCACGGCGCGCAGGGCGCGCGCGGTGGCGGACACGCCGGGCACGTTCTACGCCTCCCACGTCCACAACCCGTACTTCCTGCACGGCACCAAGACGTACGTGCACGAGATCTGGGAGGACCTGGGCGGCCGTCTGCCGGACGCGCTCGTGGTCCCCGCGGGCAACGGCACCCTGCTGCTCGGCGCCGCCCTGGCCCTGCGCGAGCTGCACACCGCGGGCCTGGTCGACCGCCTTCCCGCGCTCTACGCGGTGCAGGCCGCCGCGGTCGCGCCGCTCGCGGCGGCCTGGTCCGCGGGCGCGCCCGAACTGCTCGCGCCGCAGCCGGTGCGGCCCACGCACGCCGAGGGCATCGCCATCCCCCGGCCACCCCGGGCACGGCAAATCCTCGCGGCGGTACGGGAGTTCGGCGGCGGCTTCCTGACGGTCCCGGAGCCCGCGCTCCGGTCCGCCCAACGGGACCTCGCGCGGCGCGGCCTGTACGTCGAGCCGACGGGGGTGGCCTGCTGGGCGGCGGTACGGGAGGGCGCGCTCGGGCGGCGCAGTGCGGTGGTGCCGCTGTGCGGGGCGGGCGCGAAGACGGGGATGGCGACGCCGGGGACCTAGCCCCTAGCCGTATCCGCACCGTAGGCAACAGCTACGGCTCGTGATTGTCCGCGTCGCACCCTGAACAAACCACCGTATTGCCGGACAATCGAGACAGGCGGGTTGGCCGCCCCAGCGCCGCGGGCCTGGCGTTTCGAGGGCAGGAGACACTCATGCATGCTGGCGATGTCGTCGAGACCTTGCCGACCGCGCTCCCGGACGACGACGTACTGTCCGCCGTCCGGATGGTGGTCCAACACGGCCTGCCCGGCCTAGTCGTCGCCGACGAGCGAGGCCATGTGGTGGGCTGCATGTCGTCGATCAACCTGCTGCACGTGGTGCTCCCGGAGTACTTCTTCGACGGCCCCTGCCTGGCCCAGGTGATCGACGAGAGCCACGCCGACCGGATCGCGGCGGAGCTGGTCGGCAAGCGCGTCCGCGACGTACTGGAACGGGTCACGGAGCCGATCCCGCACGTCCGGGCCGACGCCACGGTCGTCGAGCTCGGCGCGATCATGGGCCGGAGGCACTCCCCGTTCGCCCTGATCGAGCGCGACGGGGGCGGCATACTCGGCATCGTCACGGCCAACCGCCTGCTCGGGCTGCTCGCCGCCGCGGTGGCGGACACCTCCTCATGACCGAGGGTGGGCGCCGCCCACGCCGCCGGACCGCTCGGCGCGTCCTTCGTACGGCGCTGCTGCCCGCCGTGTTCTGGCTGCTCCTCTCCGGGCACTTCGAGCCGCTGCCGCTTGCCCTCGGCGTGCTCTCGGTCGCCGTGGTCTCCGGCCTGACGCTGCGGGCCGGGCTCGACCGGTACGGCGTGACGCCCGGGTTCGTGCTGCGGCTGCCGCGGTATCTGCTGTGGCTGAGCGGGCGCGTGCTCGGCGCGGGCCTCGCCGTGACGCGGACGGTGTGGTCGCCGCGGCTCGCGCTGCGTCCCGTGGTGCTGCCGACCCCCGCGTCCGGCCTGCGTGAGCGGTCCCTCGTCCTCTACGCGAACTCGATCACGCTGACTCCGGGCACGCTCTCCCTCGACGTCGGTGAGGACCGGATCGAGGTGCACAGCCTGGAGCGGGCCGGGGTCGAGGAGCTCCGCGGCGGCGCCATGTTGAGCCAGGTGCGGCGGACGGAGGGGGCGCGACGATGATCCTCGCCGTCATGGCGGCACTCCTCGTGACCATGGTGCTCGTGCTGCTTCGCGCGTTCGTGGGGCCCGACCGCTACAACCGCATCCTCGCCGTCAACACCTTCGGCACCAAGACCGTGCTGTTCATCGCGATCGCCGGATTCCTCTTCGGCCGCCCCCAGTTCCTGGACATCGCGATCCTCTACGCCCTGGTCAACTTTCTCGCGACCATCGCCGTACTGCGCCTGACCCACTATCAGGAGCTGGTGGGCGGCCCGGAGGGAGGCGGGCCCTCATGAGCGTCGTCGAGGTGGTGAGCGGCGTACTCCTGACCGCCGGTGGTCTGGCCCTGCTCTCCGGCGGGGTGGGCCTGCTGCGCTTCCCGGACTTCTTCTCCCGTATCCACGCCGTCGGCGTCACCGAGTCCGCCGGGGCCGGGCTGATCCTGCTCGGCCTGCTGCTGCGGTCCCCCGCCTGGGGCACCGCGGTCCGCCTGCTGATCATTCTGCTGTTCCTGACGCTGACCAGCCCGACCGCGACGCATGTCCTGGCGCATGCCGCGCGACGGGACGGCGTGCACATCTGGCAGGAGGGTGACCCTCGCCGCTGATGACGCCCTTCACCCTCATCAACGTCAGCCTGCTCGCCATCCTCACGGCGACCGCCGTCACCGTGACGCGGCTGCGCGCCCTGTACGAGGCGACCATGCTGACGGCGCTGTTCAGCCTGGTCACCGCGAGCCTCTTCGTGCTCCTCGACGCCGTGGACGTGGCGTTCACCGAGGCCGCCGTCGGCGTCGGCATCAGCACCGTGCTGCTCCTCGGCATGCTCGCCCTGACCCGGTCACGCGAGGCCGTCACCCCGCGCCGCCGACGCCTGCCCGGAGCGGTCGCCGTCGTCCTGGTCGGCGCCACGCTCGGCTACGCCGGGCTCGACCTGCCCGAGTTCGGCGCCACGGACAGCCCCGTACAGCGCCACCCCGTCACGGACATGTATCTGCACCGGTCCCAGGAGGACATCGGCATCCCCAACACCGTCACCGCCGTCCTCGCGAGCTATCGGGGGCTCGACACCCTGGGCGAGCTCGTCGTCATCTTCACCGCTGGTCTCGCCGTACTGTCGCTGCTCGGCCCCCTCCCCCGGCCCGAACAGACCCGGCCGACCCTGGAGTTCCAGCTCGCCGCCGACTACCGCGTCATCCGCGTCGTCAGCGGCGCGCTCATGCCGCTCATCCTGCTGTTCGCGCTCTATGTGCTCTTCCACGGCGAGTACGGGCCCGGCGGCGGCTTCCAGGCCGGGGTGATCTTCGCGGCCGGATTCGTCCTGTACGGCCTGGTGTTCGGGCTCGACCGCGCACAGCAGGTGGTGCCGCGCGCCGCGCTGTGGCTGCTCTTCTCGCTCGGGCTGCTCGTCTACGTCGGGCTCGGCGTGACCACCGTGCTGCTCGGCGGGGCGTTCCTGGACTACGACCTGCTCGCCCCGGGCCACCCCGAGGCCGGGCAGCGGCTCGGGATCCTGGTGGTCGAGACGGCCATCGGCATCACCGTCGCGGCGGTCATGACGACGATCTTCTTCGGCTTCGCGGGCCGCGGCATCTCGTCGCCGGTGCGTCGGGAGGAGCCGCGGTGATCGCTTCCCACTACCTCTACTGGGCCTGCTTCGCGCTCGTCCTGATCGGGCTCTACGTCGTCATCAGCCACGGCAACCTGGTGAAGAAGCTGATCGGTCTCACCCTGTTCCAGGTCGGGGTCTTCCTCTTCTACATCGGCCTCGGCAAGCAGGACGGCGGCAGCGCGCCGACCATCTCCGACGGCATCGAGCGCTACTCGCACCCACTGCCGCAGGTCCTCATCCTCACCGCCATCGTGGTCGGCGTCGCCACCCTCGCCGTCGGACTCGCCCTGGCCGTCCGGGTCTTCGAGACATACGGCACCGTGGAGGAGGACGAGGTACACGGACACGAGTCCGTCGACGACCGGGCACGCGCACACGACTCCGGCGACCGCGAGGGTGACGGGTCGTGACGGGGCAGCTGCCGGTGCTCCAGGTGGCGGTGGCCCTTGCCTGCTCCCCGCTGTGCGTGCTTGTGCGGTCCCGGCTGGTGGCCCGGCTCCTGTTCCTGGCCGCCGCCCTGTTCTCGCTGGGCTGCGGCATCGCGCTCGCCGACCATGTGGCCGGACGCGGCGCGACGCTGCGGTACGCGGTGGGCGGCTGGCCCGCGCCGTACGGCATCGAGTTCGTGGTGAGCGGCTTCAATACCCCGATCCTGCTGCTCGTTTCGCTGACCGCGGTGGTCGTCGCGGTCTACAGCGCGGGCAGTGTCGCGACCGAACTCGACGACCGGCGCGCCCTGTTCCTGTACGCGTGCCTGTGCCTCGCCCTGGCCGGGCTGCTCGGCCTGACGGTCACCGGGGACGCGTTCAACGCGTTCGTGTTCCTCGAGATCAGCTCCCTGTCGATGTACGCCCTGATCGCCATGGGACGTCGGCGGCGCGCGCTCCTGGCCTCCTTCCGCTATTTGGTGCTCGGCAGCGTCGGGGCGCTGTTCCTGCTCCTCGGCATCGGATTGGCGTACGCGGTCACCGGCACCCTCAATATGGCCGATCTGACAGAGCGACTGACGGGCAGTCATGGCAACCGGGCGGTGCAGGCCGCGGTGGTCCTCGTGTTCGTCGGACTCGCGGTCAAGATGGCCGTCTTCCCGCTGCACGCCTGGCTTCCGGCGGCGTACGGGGAGGCGCCGTCCGCCGTGAACACGTTCGTCGCCGCCGTGGGCACCAAGGTCGCGATCTATGTGTTCTGCCGGTTCGCGTTCACCGTATTCGGGGCTTCGCTGGTGTTCGGGGCGATGCCCCTGGACCGGATCGGGCTGCTCCTTGCCGTCCTGGGGATGATGGTGGGCTCGGCGGCCGCGTGTTTCCAGAACGATCTGCGGTATGTGCTCGCCTGGTCGAGCGTGGCGCAGATCGGCTTCATCGTGGCCGGGGTCTGTCTGGCCACGTCGACCGGGGTCTCTGCCGCGTATCTGCACATGATCACGCACGCGGTGACCAAGGCGGCGCTGTTCGCGACGGCCGGGCTGCTGCTCCTGCGGCTCGGCTCGGTCCGGCTGTCCGCCCTCGCCGGGCTCGGCCGCCGCATGCCGTGGACCTTCGCCGCCTTCGTGGTGGCCGGACTCGGCCTGATCGGGGTGCCGCCGTCGGCGGGGTTCGTCAGCAAGTGGGCGCTGGTGGCGGCGATGGTCGAGCGGGGGCAGTGGCTCGTGCTCGCGGCGATGCTGGCGAGTTCGCTGATCGCGGTGGTGTACGTGGGGCGGATCGTGGAGGTCGCGTGGTTCCGCGAGCCGCGGGAGCCACGGGAACCACGCGCGCCTCGCGAGCCACAGGAGGCCAGGACCGGGGCTGGGGCTGAGGCGGGGGCGGGGGCGGCGGGACGGCCTCCGGCATCGATGGTCGCGGCGATCTGGTTCCTCGTCCTCCTCTCGCTCTATTTCGGGATCGACCCGACGCTCCCCGCCCACCTCGCCGATGCCGCCGCCGAGGCGCTGCTCGGAAACGCAGGAAACGGGGGTGGGTGAGGTGTCCGCGTCCGTCCTTCCCGTCGTGGTGGCGCTGCCCCTGCTCGTCTGCGGCGCCGTACTGCTGCTGCGGCACCGGCCGGTCGTACGGGACACCGCCTCGGTGGTCGGCGGGCTCGCGCTCGCCGGGCTTGTGCTCGCGCTGTGGCCGGTGGCCGGGCGCGGGCTGCGCTTCGAGCTGTGGACATGGCTGCCCGGACTGTCCCTGACGTTCCAACTCGAGCCGCTCGGCCTGCTGTTCGCCTCGGTCGCCGCCGTGCTCTGGCCGGTGACGGCCCTCTACACCGCCGGGTATCTGCGCGCCGAGCGGGACCCCCACCAGACCCGGTTCGCCGCCTTCTTCGCCGTGACGATCGGGTCCGCGATGTGGATCGCGCTCGCCGCCAACCTGATCACCCTGCTCATCGGGTACGAGCTGATGACCCTGGTGACCTGGCCCCTGGTCGGGCACCACGGCGACGGACCGGCGCGGCGCGGCGCCCGCTCGTACGTCGTCATCCTCCTCGCCACCTCCATCGGGCTGCTGCTCCCCGCGATCGTCTGGACCTGGGCGCTGGCCGGAAGCACCGACTTCAGGCCGGGCGGGCTGCTGGCCGGGCAGGCCGGTTCCGGGGTGCTCACGCTGCTCTTCGCGCTCTATCTGTTCGGCCTCGGCAAGGCGGCGCTGATGCCGGTGCACCGTTGGCTGCCCGCGGCGATGGTGGCGCCCACCCCGGTGTCGGCGCTGCTGCACGCGGTGGCCGTGGTCAAGGCCGGGGTGTTCGCGATCCTGAAGGTCGCCGTGTATGTGTTCGGCCTGGACACGCTGCGGGCGAGCGGGGCGGCGTGGCCGATGATGTGGGTGGCGGCGTTCACGCTGATCGCCGCCGGGGTGGTCGCCGTACGGTCGGACAACCTCAAGCGCCGTCTGGCGTACTCCACGATCAGCCAACTCGCGTACATCGTCCTCGCCGTGACCGTGGCCAACGCCACCGCCACCGCGGGCGCCGCGCTGCATCTGGTCACCCACGCGGTCGGCAAGTTCACCCTGTTCCTGTGCGCGGGCGCGATCGCCGTCACGGCCGGGAAGCTCCGGGTCAGCGAGCTGGACGGGCTCGGCCGCACCATGCCGTGGACGTTCGGCGCGTTCCTGGCGGCGACGGTCTCGATCATCGGGCTGCCGCCGACGGCCGGCACCTGGAGCAAGTGGCTGATGCTCCTCGGCACGGCGGAGGCGGACCAAGTGGTGCCGCTCATGGTGCTGCTCGCCGGTTCCCTGCTGGCCGTGGCGTATCTGGTGCCGATCGTGGTCCGCGGATTCCTGCGGCCGTCCGCTGACCGGGCGGCCGACCCGCCGACGCATGGTGAGGCCCCGGTCGTGCTCGTCGGGCCGCCGGTCCTGACCGCGCTCGGCTGCGTCGCCCTGTTCTTCGGTGCGCAGGCGGTACTCGAACCGCTGGCCGGGATCCTGGAGTTGCCGTGAGACACGACCGCCGCCGCCCGCTGGACGATCCCCGCACGGTGACCCGCATCGTGTACGGCCTGGCCGCGATCTGCGGCCTTGCTCTGCTCGGCGACTTCTTCTACACCAAGGCCCCGCACTTCGCCGTCGAGCGCTGGTTCGGGTTCTACGCGGTCTACGGCTTCGTGTCCGCCGTATTCCTGATCTTCGCGGCCAAGGGCCTGCGCCGACTGCTCCGGCGCGACGAGAACTACTACGAGCCGCCGGAAGACGAGCCGCCGGATCGAGACGACCACGCGCCGCCGGAAGACGAGCCGCCGGACCGGGACGGCCACGCGCCGCCGGACCAGAGCCCCGACAAGCAGGACGAGCAGCCGTGAACGGACCCGCGATGACGACTGGCCCCGCTCTCAGCCCCGCCCTGCTCCTGCTGCTCGGCGCGGCCGGAGTGCCGTTGCTGCGCGGCCGGTGGCGCGGCGCCCTGATGCTGCTCACGCCGGTCGCCGGCCTGGTCGTGCTGTGGCTGCTGCCCGAAGGCACCGGCGCCGGCTTCGCGTTCCTCGGCCTGGAGCTGACCCCCGTACGCGTGGACGCCCTGTCCCGCCTGTTCGCCACCGGCTTCCTGGTCGCCGGGCTGCTCATCTCGGTCTACGCCCTGCACCTGCGGGACGCCCTGCAGCAGGCGGTGATCCTGCTGTACGCCGGGACCGCGGTCGGCGGCACACTCGCCGGTGACCTCGTGACGCTCTTCGTGTACTGGGAGCTCACCGGGCTCTCGTCGGCCTTCCTGATCTGGGCGCGCCGCACCGAACGCGGATACCGCGCGGGGCTGCGCTATCTGATCGCCCAGCTGATCTCCGGGTTGCTGATGCTGGCCGGGATCGCGCTGCGGGTGCGGGAGGGCGAGGGGCTCGCCTTCGGCCACCTCGGAGCCGACAGCGCCTCGGGCGCGTTGATCCTGGCGGCCATCGGCATCAAGTGCGCCTTCCCGCTGCTGCACGCGTGGCTGATCGATACCTACCCGGAAGGGACCGTCGTCGGGTCGGTGGCGCTGTCGGTGTTCACCACCAAGTTGGCGGTCTACACGCTGGCGCGCGGCTTCGAGGGCACCGACATGCTGGTGTGGGTGGGCGCGGCGATGACGGTGTTCCCGATCTTCTACGCGGTGATCGAGAACGATCTGCGCCGGGTGCTGTCCTACAGCCTGATCAACCAGCTCGGATTCATGGTGGTGGGCGTCGGCGTCGGCGGATCGCTCGGGATCAACGGAGCCAGCGCACACGCCGTCGCGCACATCGTCTACAAGGCCCTGCTGTTCATGAGCATGGGTGCGGTGCTGCACCGCACCGGAACCGTCAAGGGTTCCGAACTCGGCGGCCTGTACAAGTCGATGCCCCAGACCGCCGTGCTGTGCATGGTGGGCGCCGCTTCCATCTCCGCGGTCCCGCTGTTCTCCGGGTTCCCGGTGAAGGCGCTGACCATGGAGGCGGTCGCGCAGGAGCACCTCACCGTGATCTGGTTGCTGCTCCTGTTCGTCTCCGCCGGAGTGTTCCACTACGCCGGGATCAAGGTTCCGTACTTCGCCTTCTTCGCGCACGACCGGGGCCACCGGGTAGCCGAGGCCCCGCTGAACATGCGCGTGGCCATGACGTTGGCGGCACTGATCTGCGTGGGCATCGGGGTGGCGCCGGGTCTGCTGTACGGGCTGCTGCCGTACGCCGTGGACTACGCGCCCTACACGACACCGCACGTGGTCAACCAGCTGCAGCTCCTGCTGCTCGCCGCGATGGCCTTCACCCTCCTGGTCCGTACCGGCCTCTATCCCCCGGAGGTCCGCTCGGTCAACATCGACGCCGACGTGGTCTACCGGCGTCTCGCCCCGGCCGCCTGGCACGCACTGTCCTGTACCGCCTCGCACCTGGCCCGGGCGCTGGACGTTCCGCTGCGTCGGCGCGCGGGAGCCCTGTGGGGTGCGGCCACGGGAGCGGTGCGGCCGGGGGCGGGACTGGTGACTCCGTGGTCGACGCATGCGATGGTCTGGTGGGCGGCGCTGCTGCTCGGGGGCGTGCTCCTAGTGGCGCTCCTGTAGCCGCGTACCGCCCCCGGAGCATCAGAATCGGTATACCGAACCCGTGTCCGAGGCGGTGCGACAATGAGCGGCATGGCAGGGAGCGGCATGGCAGGGGCGGAAAAGTTCGAACCCGAGTCGGAGCGGGTCACCCGGACACTGCGGGACCAGATCATCGACGGCGTGCGCGCACCGGGCAGCAGGCTCGTGGAGCGCGAGCTGGCCGCCGAGCTCGGGGTGAGCAGGCTGCCCGTCCGCGACGCGCTGCGGGCGCTGGTCACCGAGGGCCTGGTCACGCCGCGGCCGCGCACCTGGGCCGTGGTCCGTGAGTTCAGCGCGGCCGACATCCAGGACCTCGACGAGGTCCGCTCGGCCCTGGAGACCCTGGCGTTCCGGCTGGCCGCCCAGCGGCGCACCCGGGCGGGGCTCGCCCAGCTCCGCGCGAACCTCGACGCCGAGCTGACGGCGACCGCCAAGGGCGACGCCGTGGGCGCGCGCCGGGCCGCCGCCGACTTCCACGAGACGGTGACCGAGCTCGCGGACAACGAACTGCTCAACGAGCTCGGCCGCACCCTGGGCAGCCGACTGCGCTGGTTCATGGTGCAGCACGACGACCTGGCCGGGGTCGCCGAGGAGCACGAGGAGCTGTACCAGGCGATCGAGGCCAGGGACGTCGAGCGGGTCGAGGAACTGGCCGTGAAACACCTGGCGACGGGGAAGAGCGAGGCCCTGGCGTACCTGGAGCGGATGAAGGAGACGCGGCAGCGCTAGTCGGCCAGGTCGCCGCACCTGGGGGCTGCGCCCCCAGACCCCCGCGTACTCAAGAGGCCTGCGGCGGCCAGTTCTTGACCGTCTTCGGACGCGGTGGCGCGTACGTCCGCACCTTGGACGTGGAGAGTCCCAGGCGTACGAGGGACTCGGCGATGGTCACCGCCGCCGAGACACCGTCGACCACCGGAACGCCGGTGCGCTCGGTGACGCGCTCCGCGAGGCCCGCCATGCCGCCGCAGCCGAGGCAGATCACCTCGGCCTTGTCGTGCTCGACGGCCCAGGCCGCCTGCTCCACGATGGCCTCGACGGCCGCGCCAGGGTCGGTCTCCAGGTCGAGCACCGGCAGCCCGCTGGCCCGCACCGAGGCGCAGCGGTCCGTGAGGCCCGCGAGCCGGAGGCGGTCCTCGATGAGCGGCACGGTCCGGTCGAGGGTGGTGACGACGGAGTAGCGGTGGCCGAGGAACTGCGCGGTGCTGGCCGCGGCCTCGGTGATGTCGACGACCGGGACGTCGAGGAGCTCCTGCAGCCCTTCCCTGCCGTGCTCGCCGTATCCGGCCTGGATGACGGCGTCGAAGGGGTGCGGGTAGGCGCGTACCGCCTCCATCACGGAGATGGCCGCGAGGTAGCTCTCGTAGTTCCCTTCCACGGACTCGGCGCCGAACGGGGGTGTGAGCGGCACGATGTCCGTGGTGGGCGATGCGGCATCCGCGGCCTGTTCTCCGATGCTCTTGGTGATCGAGTCGGTGGTGTTGACGTTGACGACGAGGATGCGCATCGCGGGCTCTCTGTGTGGCTGAGTGGTGGTGCTGTGGGTGCCGCTGGTCGTGGTGCTGATGGGGCTTGAGGTCGTGCGCGTGGTCAGTCGGCCGGTGGTCAGTCGGCCGGTGGTCAGTCGGCGTCGACCGCGATGGCCGCGCCGTCGACGTCCCGGGCCGGGCGGCTGCGGTCGGCGAGGACCAGGTAGATGACGGCGGCGAGGGCCGCGCCGATGAACCAGGAGAAGCCGGAGACGGCCGCGAAGGCGGGGAGCAGGGCGATGACGACGGCGACGGCCGCGGCCGGGGCGACGGCGGCGATGGCTCGGATGTGCCATCCGCCCCGGTAGTGGTAGTCGGCCCCGCGCTCGTCGGTGTAGAGGGCCGGTACGTTCACGCGGGTCCTGCGGATCAGCCAGTAGTCCGCCATCACGATGCCGAAGACCGGGCCGAGCAGGGCGCCCAGGCCGCCGAGGAAGTAGTTGACCACGGTCGGGCTGTTGTAGAGGTTCCACGGCAGGATGAGCAGGCCGATGACGGCGCTGACGATCCCGGCGCGGCGGAAGTTGAGGCTGCGCGGGAACAGGTTGACCAGGGCGTAGATCGGCGCGACGAAGTTGGCCAGGAGGTTCACCGCGATGGTCAGGGTGATGAAGGCCAGCGAGGCGGCGACCATCAGGAAGGTGCTGGGGATCGTCCGGACGACGTCCTCGGGTCCGGTGATGACCTCGCCGTTCAGCTTGAACTGGGCGCCGCTGAGGATGACCGCGATCCCGGCGAAGAACAGCATGTTGACGGGGATGCCGACGAGGTTGCCGCGGACGATCGCGCTGCGGCTCTTCGCGGAGCGCGTGAAGTCGCAGAAGTTGAGCACGAAGGTGCCGTAGATGACGACCCACAGCGCGGCGCTCTGCAGCACCCCGCTCCACATGGCGAGGCCGGTCGGCGCGTGGCCGGTCGACAGGGCGATGGAGCCGTCCGCCCGGACGAACATCCAGATCGCGAGCGCGCACATCGTGACCAGGATGGTCGGCGCCGCGAACGCCATGTATTTACGGATGAGTTCCATGCCGAAGCTGACGATGAGGACCTGGACCGCCCACAGGAAGAGGAAGGTCAGCCAGCCGAGCGTGGAAAGGCCGAGGATCGAGTTCTCGTCGAGGGAACGGAGCCCGGGGGCAAGGACTTTGAGGAGCGCGTTCAGCACGGACGCGGCGAGATAGGTCTGTATACCAAACCACGCGATGGCCACGGCTCCGCGTACGGCGGCCGGAATCTGCGCCCCTTTGATCCCGAAGGCGATCCGGCTCATCACGGGGAACGGGACACCGGTCTTGTGCCCCATGAACCCCGAGAGGTTCAGGAGCACAAGCAGCAGCCCGGACGCGACGGCGAACGCGAGCAGGATCTGCCACACGCTCATCCCCAGCGCGAACAGCCCTACGGCGAAGGCGTAGTTGCCGAGACTGTGCACGTCATTGCCCCAGAGGGTGAAGACGTTGTACGCGCCCCAGCGGCGGCCTTCGGTCTTGGTGGGGGCAAGGTCGCGGCTGTAGAGACCGGGGCTGGTGCCGCCGGGGCCGGGGTGGGACTCCCCGGCCCCGGCGGCCGCGGCCTTGACGGCCGGCCTGTCGTGCACGGCATCCATGACGCCTCCTGTTCCCGATTTGGGATACCAAATCTCTGATGGGACGGGAGGCTACGGGGGGTGGCAGGGGTGGTCAATAGGTGAACCGCTCCGGAACGGAACTTTGGTATACGGAAAAGGCTGCGCCTCGCGGCACTCAGGACCGCTGGGTGGATTCCTTGAGCAGCAGCGCCAGAACGGTGCTGGCCAGGTGCAGCCCGGCGTAGATCCACATGACGCCCGGGGGCAGCGGGACATACCCGGCCATACCCGCACCGAGCGCTCCCGCGGCGAGAGCGGCGACGAGGAAGGCGAGGTTGGTGCCCATCATCACGGTCAGGAGGTGGAGCCACTCCTCCAGAGCGTCGGCCGCATCCTCCTGATCGGCGGCGCGGTGAAGGCCCCCATCGTCGGAGAACTGGCCGCCGCCATCCTGAACGCCCCCCGTCACGGTCCCCGCCCCCGACGAATACGTAGCCCTGGGCGCCGCCCGCCAGAGGCCGCCTGGACCCTGACCGGCACCCCGCACCCGCCACCGTGGCCCACGTCCCCCGCCCACGAGATCCACGCCCCCACCCCAACCGAAGCCAAGACGGCATCCCGGATCCGCGAGGCATACGCCACGGCCCGCCGAACACTCCACGGACAGTGAGGGGGCAACATCCCAGCCCGTCCGGCGTTTGAGGACGAGCGCGCCCACCCGTCTCCCACCACCACCCTCAACCGAGGCGCTACGCGCCACCCCCCGGTCTAGCGCGATGAAGCGGGGTCTGGGGGCGCAGCCCCCAGATGCGGCAACCGAGCCCACGGCACCGATGCGTGATCCGTAAGACACGCGCCCACGGCAACACTTGCGCCCACGCGTAGGGATTTTGCCAACGCACGCAGCGGCGCCTGCGCGGTCTCCCTCCGGAACCGTTTGGCGTCGTAGCGTGATCGATCGTCCTTGAGGGTTCGAGCGCAATGGAGGCGCTGATGGGAGTCGAGTCCCCGGTAGTGATAGACCCGACCGGTCGTGACATCCACGCGGAGGCTGCCCGGATACGTGAGAGCGGGCCGATGGCGCGCGTCCAGCTACCCGGCGAGGTGGAAGCCTGGGCGATCAGCGATCCCGCGCTGCTCAAGAAGCTGCTCACCGACGCACGGGTCTCGAAGGACCCGCGGCAGCACTGGCCGAAGTGGATCAACGGGGAGATCTCGCCCGAGTGGCCCCTCTTCACCTGGGTCGCGGTGCAGAACATGTTCACGGCGTACGGCGGGGAGCACAAACGCCTGCGCACGCTGGTCTCCAAGGCGTTCACGGCCCGCAGAACCGCCGCGCTGCAGCCCCGTATTGAGGAGATCACCAAGGAACTCCTCGACGGCATCGCGGAGTCCGGCCGGCACGGCGACGTGGTGGACCTGCGGGAAGGGCTGTGCTATCCGCTGCCGATCCAGGTGATCAGCGATCTGTTCGGGCTGCCGGAGGAGCGCGGTGCGGAGCTGCGGGCCGTCGTGGACGGCATCTTCCACACGTCCGCCGACCCGGAGGAGGCCGCGGCCACATACGCCAAGTTCTACTCGATCCTCGGTGAACTTGTAGCGCTCAAGCGGAAGACCCCCGGCGACGACCTCACCAGTGGACTGATCGCCGCCCGCGACGAGGACGGCACCCGGCTGAGCGAGCAGGAGCTCGTCGACACCCTGCTCCTGATGATCAGCGCGGGCCACGAGACCACCGTGAACCTCATCGACAACGCCATCCACGCCCTGCTCACCCACCCCGAACAGCTGGAGCACGTACGGGCGGGCCGGGCAAGCTGGGACGACGTGATCGAGGAGACGCTGCGGCAGGACTCCCCGGTGGCGAGCGTGCCGCTGCGGTACGCGGTGGAGGACATCGAAGTGGGCGGTGAAGGCGAAGGGTTGGTGATCCGCGCGGGCGAGGCCATCCTCGCCGCGTACGCCGCGGCCGGACGGCACCCGGAGTGGCACGGCAAGGACGCCGACGTCTTCGACGTGACCCGGCTCGACAAGGAGCACCTGGCCTTCGGCCACGGCGTGCACTACTGCCTCGGCGCCCCACTAGGGCGCCTTGAGACGCGTACGGCGCTCCCGGCGCTCTTCGACCGCTTCCCGGACTTGGCGCTCGCGGTGCCGTCGGAGAATCTTGAGCCGGTGGACTCCTTCATCTCCAACGGCCACCGCTCGCTTCCCGTACGGCTGACCAAGTAGGCCCGGTCAGGGCCCATCGGTCAGCCGTACCACGTCACTTCCGCGTCACTGCCCGCGCCACCAGGCCCGTACCGCCGCCCACAGTCCGCGTGCGCGCGCCGGGCCCGGGGCCGGGGCGGGCGGCGCGGGCGGCTCCGGTACCGGAACCTCCTGCGGCAGTTCGTCGGTGAGCGCCCCGGGACGGTCGCCGCCGGAGGCGGGGGTCGGCGGGAAGCGCACCGGCAGGGCGGCCAGGGCCCGGTGGAAGGGGCCCGGCCGCCACTCCAACTCCTCGACCGGCACGGCCAGTTCGACGTCGGGCAGCCGGTCGAGGAGCGTCTCGATGGCCACCCCGGCGATCAGCCGGGCCGGGCCCTGCGCGGGGCAGGCGTGCGGTCCCGCGCTCCACGCCAGATGGGCGCGATTGCCCGCGCGCTGGTCCGACGCGAGGACCGGGTCGTTATTGGCGGCGGCAAAGCTGACGACCAGCGGCACCCCCTTCTGCAGGACGACACCGTCGTACGTGGCGTCGCGCACCGGGTAGTGCACGGCGTAGTTGGCCATCGGCGGATCGGTCCAGAGGACCTCGTCCAGGGCGTCCTCGACGGGCAGACTGCCGCCGGACAGATCGCCCGCGAAGCGGTCGTCGGAGAGCAGCAGCCGCAGACTGTTGGCGATCAGGTTCTGCTCCGGCTCGGTGCCCGCACCCATGAGGAGGACGAGGGTGTGCAGAAGCTCCTCGTCGGTGAGCTCGGCCGGGTGGGCGATCAGCCAGGAGGTCACGTCCTGGCCGGGCTGCTCGCGCTTGAGAGCGATGAGTTCGAGGACGGCGTGGGTAAGGAGCTCGTTCGCCTTCTCGGCGTCGATGCCGTCGAAAATGCCGGACATGCCCTCGACCAGCTTGTCGCCGGTCTCGGGCGGGCAGCCGAACATCTCGCGGAACACGAGCAGCGGCAGGACCTGCGCGTACGCGCCGAGCAGATCGGCTCTCCCGACCGGAGCGAAGCGGTCGATGAGCATCTCGGCGGCGTGCTCGACGTAGCCGCGCAGCGCGTTCGGATCGACCCGGGCGAGGGAGTCGGTGATCGCCTCGCGGAGTCTGCGGTGCTCCTCACCGTGGGTGAGGAGGGCGTTGGGCCTGAAGGCCATCATCGGGACGACCGGGGAGTCCGGGGCGACGGTGCCGTCCGCGAAGTCGGCCCACAGCCGGGCGTCCTTGGAGAACGTCTCCTGACTGCGCAGCACGTGCAGGGCTGCCTCGTAGCCGACGACGAGCCGGGCCCGTACGCCGGGGGCGAGTTCGACCGGGGCGGTCGGACCGGCCTTGCGGAGCCGCTCATACGTGGCGGTGGGGTCGGCGGCGAACTCGGGGCCGTACATCGGCGTCCCGAGGGCTCCGGGGGAACTGACATGCGCGGGGCAGCCGGGCGGTGGGACACCATCGGCGTTCGGAGAGGTCACACTTGCTCCAGGGGACGGGGTTCGGCGTTGCGGGCCTTGAGGTACTCCACCAGCGCGATCAGCGCGTGCGTGGAGGAGACGCGGTCGCGCGCGTCGCACCGTACGAGCGGGGTCTCGGGCAGCAGGTCGAGCGCCTCCCGCACCTCGTCGAGCTCGTGCGCGGGGGCGTCGTCGAACTGGTTGACCGCGACGGCGTACGGCAGGTCCATCTCCTCCAACACGCCCATCACGTCGAAGGAGTTCGAGAGGCGGCGAGTGTCGGCGAGGACGAGCGCGCCGAGCGCGCCGCGGGTCATGTCCCGCCACAGCTGAGTGAAGCGCTGCTGTCCGGGCGTGCCGAAGAGGTAGAGGACGAGCGTGTCGCTGAGGGTGAGCCGCCCGAAGTCCATGGCGACCGTGGTGGTGGTCTTGTCCTTGGTCCCGGCCAGGTCGTCGACGAGGGCACCGGCCTGCGTCATGACCTCCTCGGTGTGCAGCGGCCGGATCTCCGAGAGCGCACGGACGAGCGTGGTCTTGCCGACAGCGAAGTGGCCGACGATAAGCAGCTTCGCAGCGGTCTGCACCGTACGGCGCAGATAGACGTCACTGTCACTCGTGTCAGAGGAGACGTGGGAGACGTCAGAGGAGACGCGGGGGACGTCAGAGGAGGGCGCGGAGCCCATCGAGCACCTCCTGGAGGATTCGGGCTTCGGAAGGCTGGGCGGCCGGGATGGGCGCGCGGGTGACGATGTGGCCGCTGTCCATCAGGTCGGCGATCAGCACCTTGGTGACGCTGACGGGCAGCGCGAGATGTCCGGCCACCTCGGCGACCGAGAGCGCTCCGCGTCGGCACAGCTCCATCACGCCGCGCTTCTCCGGACTCAGCCCGGTCAGCGGCAGATCGTCGGTGGCGATCAGGAGCGTGACCAGGTCCAGGGTGTTCCGGGTCGGCTGGGAGCGGCCGTCGGTGACGACGTACGGCCGGACGAGCCGCTCCCCCCGCCGTTCTTTCGGAGGCGGCGTCATGCGGGGTTGCCGATGTCCTGCCGGATCGGGCTGGTCAGCTCCCGGCCGAGCCTGTCCACCAGCTTGTGCATGCGGTACGTGACCGCCTCCATGTCCACGTTCTCGGTGGTGGAGACCGCCAGATAGGCGCCCTCACCGGCGGCCACCAGGAACACATAGCCGTGCGCGAACTCGATCAGGGTCTGCTGCCACGGGGTGTCGGGGCGGCCGCAGAACTCGGCGGTGCTGCGGCTGATCGACTGCACGCCGGAGAGTCCGGCGGCGAGCCGCTCGGCGTCGTCCCGGTCGATCTCCGCGGAGTGCGCCCGGAGCATGCCGTCGGCCGAGAGCAGGATGGCGTGCAGTGCCTCCGGCACCCTGAGGACCTCATCGAGCATCCAACCCAGCTCGTTGGTCGTGGGCTCGATCATCCTTCTGTGTTCCCTTCGTGGTCATGCGAGGCGGTGGTCTGCCCGGCATCGGAGGCACGTCCGGCATCGGGGGTACGTGCGGGCTCGGGGGTACGTCCGGCGTCGGGGATACGTCCGGCGTCGGGGGTACGCCCGGGACCGTCTTCCGGGGTGGTGCGGTCCGCCCGTCCGGAGCGGGTGCCGCGCGCGAACGCGCCCATGCGCTGGGCGGTTTCGGCGGCGGTACGGCCCTGCGGCTCCTCGGCCGGTGCGGCGGCGGGCTGCTCGGCGACG